>CAIRYK010000034.1 GCA_903882805.1 uncultured Bacteroidota bacterium
ACAATCAAATTGGGTGACAAATTTGCGATAATAGCTTGCCGATTTATGAAATACAATCGGTTTAATTCCCCATTTAGCTTATTCAAAGTAGAGAACACAATCAATTTGTTCTTCATTGCCAGGTTGTGGGAAGGCGATATTGCATGTCATTAATTCCTGAAAAATAAGCAAACTACAAAAGATCAATAACCTTGACTACCTGATCCTGTGCTTAAACAGCTTAAACACAGCTATTTTTATATAATACCGCAGCATTTCTTTGATGGTAAGTATAAAGCTGAACACATAATAATACAGGTTTTTGCCGGTGCGGTATTCCATTATCTTCAGCTCCAGCTCCAGAAACTTGCGCAGCAACTGTAGTTGCTTGCCGGGAGCCGTGCTGGCATTGTGTATATGTATTACGGTAGTGTCGGCAAGGTAGTAGCTGCGGTAGCCAAGCTCGTGAAACTGGTAGCACCACAACTGATCTTCGCCATACATAAAAAAGCGTTCGTCCAATTTTTTATCCGGGCGCTTATCAAGCGCAGCGCGGGTAAACAGCATAAAGGCGCCGCTCACCCAGTCGGCATAAGTATTGTAGTTGCCATGAAAATACTGATTGAGCAGCAGCGCCGACCTTTTTTTGTAAGGCATCATCATCATCAGCGGCCGCAACAGATCAAGTACCTCGTTGCGCACACTCCTGAACCTGCGGGCAGTATGTTGCAGTTTGCCATCGGGGTACACCAGCCTTACGCTCAGGGCGCCCACATCGGGGCGGCGTTGCAGCTCGGCGGCGGCCATGGCTATGCTATCCTCGGTAAGCAGCGTATCAGAGTTGAGTAGCAGCAGCATATCGCCCTTAGCGGCGGCAATGCCCAGATTGTTGCCCTTGGCAAACCCGCCGTTTTCCTTGCTCTTTATGAGTGTAATACCCGGAAACCGCGCCAAAAACTCATCCGGATTATCCTTTGGCGAAGCATTATCTACCAGTATCACCTCATAATCTACCCCCTTTGTATAGCGGATAACGCTTTCTATACAGTCGCAGGTGATCTGAAAAGTGTTGTAGTTGATGATAATAACGGATACGAGCATTGGGGAGGGGTTATACCTTTCTGATTACACAGGTTCCGGACTTATCAGGTACAGGAATAACAAATTCTGGTTTGTCTTTGAAAAAATCGTCAACCGCTACTTTTGCGCCTGGCCATTGTAAACTACTGTAGTCGTGCATTATCAAAAAACCACCCTTTACCATTTTGGGATAGAAATAATTCAAGGATGCAATGAATGGTTTTTCGAGATCGCAATCTATATGCACTAAACTGAACGAACCAACATTATTTACTTTGCTTAGACTTTCTGGGAAATAGCCCTGCACATAGATGTCGTTTGGACTATTGCCCACTAAACTTTTCACGCCTTCCAGAGAGGTGTCGGTAAATGTTTCCTTTACTACATTGCTGTCCACCCCCGTAATATCATTTGCATCGAATCCACTAAAGGTGTCGAATAAGTAGAACTTTGTATTAATTCGCTTTGCGAATTTCGATAACAAATATGCTGAGTTCCCTTTATACACACCTAATTCTGCTACATCGCCCTTTATTCCCTCTTCAAGTAGAGAATCGATGCAGAGATTTAGGAAGATGAATCTTGTGATATCGCAAACATTATTAGTATGGTTGTTTTTGTTCCAAAATTTCAGGTCGGAAAATGATAGAAAATTAGTGCCGCTTTTATATTTGTCCATCAATATAGAGTAGCGATCTGGAATGTATTGCAAATAGGTATTGTGCCATTTCATAGCGTCCATATTCAAGGCTCCAGATACTTTTCTGAACATCTTAAAACTAATGCGCGACAACCTTTGTACAACACTTGCCATAAACAATCAACTTTTATTTGGTTAGGTATGGGCAAAAATAGGATTTCTTTTCATACTCTTGTATATACCTATCTCCAATACTATCCGACAATTTAAGGATGTCAATTGGCCATCCTAATTGAAATCGGGGTAGTAGTTATTTGAAATATATACTAGTAAAATCTGTTTGCAACTGATTACAGGCTACTTATGTTAATTGTAAGTACAATAAAAATAATACACTTTTTATTATTGAAAATATGCTAATTGTTTGTATTTTCGTCCACAAAATCCCCTAAGCTTATGAGAAAATTGTTTTTAATTACCACGCTGGCGCTATCTTGTTTACGGTCTGCCGCCCAAACCGTACCAGATTATGTGCCTACGAGCAGGCTTGCTGCATGGTATTCTTTTCATGGTAGCGCTGCCGACAGCGGTGTATATCGGAACGATGGAACTATAACAGGCGCAAGGCTTGTGCCCAATAGATTTGGAACCCCCAACAGCGCATATCGATTTAATGGAGCTGGTGATTTTATCCGTATTCCGTCGAGTACATCATTAATACTTCCACAAGAAATTACTTTATTAGCTTGGATTAAGTGCGACAACTATAACACAACTATAAGCCAAATATTTTGGCGTGGTGATTTATCGTATGCTCATGACCCTTACATGCTATTCATTGAAGGCGGATTAGTCAAGTTTCGCAGAGATGTGAATGTAGGGCTAACGCTCAATCAGATAAGTTTCCCTGTATCGCTAATAGATACGTCGAAATATCATATGATAGTCGGTACATACGGAATGTCTGACGACACAATGAGGTTGTATTTGGATGCTGTGCAGATGGCTGCAGCATATTTGCCTGGAACAATAGATTATCCAACTCCTGCGTTTTGGAACATGATTGGTTCCGTAGATAATGGTACGTTACAATATTTTCCTGGAGTAATAGATGATGTAGGGGCGTGGGACAGACGCCTTGCACAATGCGAAATCAGTAAATTATTTTACGCCACTAATACACTCATTACAGCTGGTCCGCTCCATTGTGTAGCTCCTCCCGGTACTACAGCTCATTTTTCAATCAGTGATACAGGCGGTGTAGCTCCATATCAATGGCAGGAAAATACGGGCACGGGGTTTGTCAATATGTCGAATACCGGGCCTTACACCGGCGTTACAACCAAGAATCTTAACATTTTCCCAGTTACCAGCGCAATGTGTGGTAATCAATACCGTTGTGTACGCAATGCTGGTGTTTGTTATGATATTTCTGAACCCGCTACGCTGTTTTGTAGTACTACGTCTTTGACAGGCGCTGTAGGCAAAACAATATTGAACATTTCACCAAATCCAAGTAATGGCATTGTGCGTATAGCAGGTGTAATTACTACCAATGGAAATGAACAAGTAAATATTCAAGTATGCAGTGCCTTAGGACAAGTTGTTTATCATAATGCTGTTGAGGTCAGTAACGGTATTGTTGATGAGCAAATAAAATTGGATGAGCATTTACCAAATGGGAACTACTATGTCCGCATACAATCGGAAACAGATTTTAAAACACTTCAGTTTGTTTTGTCTAAATAAACTAAGAACTACAAATATTGTAAAGGGCATGCCAATGGTTAATAACCTGCATGCCCTTTTTATTTTCAGTCATTGGTCCTTGGTTAATAAGCTGTATGAGTATTAGATAGAATTAACCAAGCGGTCCGTGTTTTTCTGCTATAATTCTAACTGATTTAAGGCGAAAAATGATAACTTTACATCCGATATTTTCTTAATCCGTAGAATGAAAAAAATAAAAGACACATTAGCCTCCCTATTGTACCGTTTGTTATTGATTTTAGCCAAACTTTTGCCAGTTAAAAGCGGGTCCAATCATTTACTGATTGTAAAGACCGATGAGATAGGCGACTACATGTTGTTCAGGAACTTATTGAAGTACTTTAAACAATCTGAGCAATACAAAGGATATAGAATTACACTTATTGGCAACGATGCCTGGAAACCTATTTTTGAGGTTTATGACAACGATACGGTTGACTCGGTGATTTGGATTGCTAAAAAACGTTTTAAAAGAGATTTGAAATATAGGTTTGGCTTGTTGAAGCAAACTCGGTTGCTACAAACATCGGATGTAATCAATTGTATTTTTTCCCGGAGTATTTCGCTCGATGATGGATTTGCATTTGTAGCCACTGGTAGCAATAAGGTTGCTATGAAGGGCAATAATGCTAATAGAGGTTCGTTTGTGATAAATATCGATAGTCTTATTTATACTTCTGTTGTTGATGCGGGCAACGAAAGGCTGTTTGAGTCTATTAGGAACAGTAATTACATAAAGGACGTCTTACAATTGCCGCCAACATTGTCTACACGGCTTACAGTAAAAAAGCAGTATCAACTACCGCAATCAGGGTATTTCATGGTATTTATAGGCGCTGGAAATAAACCAGAGCGTAAATGGCCTGTTGCCAACTTTGTGCAATGTGCAGAATATATAGCTCAAAAATACAAGCTGACTCCGGTTATTTGTGGTGGACCGCCAGATATGCCAGATGGCGATATTTTTGAAAAGAAGTATAATGGACGCCTGATAAATAAAGTAGGTAAAACAACACTGCCGGAGTTTATAGAACTTGCAGGCAGCGCAAAATTGTTACTGAGCGTTGATACGGGGCCAGTTCATATGGCAGCAGCGGCAGGATGTCCGGTTGTAGGCTTATTTAGCGGTGTTTTTTATGGTCGTTATGCACCTTATCCTAAAGAAGCTGCACATCCATTTTACTCTATCTATCCGGATTTTATTGATCAACTCATCGCTGACGATGACCCCAAACTGTATGGAGAATTTACGTTGAAAAACGAATCTATCAGGGCCATCCAGATAGAAAAGGTATTGCCCTATCTCGATTCTATTGTAGCATAAGTGTATTTCAGAATTTCCGGACTTCTTTAAAATGTTTCAGTTCTTCCCGTACGCAAGTATCAAAAATGTCTTTATCTGCTCCCGGGAACGCACAGATATCAACAAAAAGTTCGACATTTCTGCCAGAAAAATACTGAATAAGCTGGTCTGTAAGCGCTTTGTCATCTATATCGCAAGACAATAGATAGTCGCCGTTATTCATAAAAAACACTAAATGCTGGTAACCACAATTTTTGAGGTAAGGCAACAGCGTAAATGGATCGTCGTTATTTTGAGCGATTAAGAAGGGGTCGAATTCGAAAAACAACACAGGTTGAACAGTACTTAAAAACTGGCGGCACGTTCTTAATATAATAGAATCAAATCCGTCCGTATCAATTTTAAGTAGTTTACTCTTCTTGAAATCAGGGAATTTTTTCAGGATGTCCTCTATAGTACTAATTTTATTTTTCTCTTTGCTTTCTTGCAAGTAAGCAGTTCCACGTTCTTTCTTAAGTTCGTAGTTCATTTCCTTGGTTTCTGCGCCTACAAGGGTGTGGCAAATAGATACGTTTTTATATTTTGCCACGTTCTGGCGTAAAATATCAAGGTATTTTTCGTCTCCATCTATACATAAAATCGGAGGGTCTACATAGTTTTTAATATAGGCAACTGTGTCGCCGATATTTGCTCCAATGTCTATTACACACAAATCGGGGTATTTGCCGGCTACATATTTCGACAACCGTGCGATATTGAAATTGTAGTCGGGATAAATGGCTTGAGTCTCGGGCAGTCTGTGTGAGAGTGGCAATTTTATTGATTGATTACCAACTTGATAATCTAAAAGAGGATCATAAAATTTTGAAACCAGCTTTACCAATTTATTTTTGAATATTTCTTTTATGCTGCCCATGTTGGCGAAAGTAAGAATTATCGTTTATGGCGCGAAATCAATAAACCGTTTTTTGATAGTTGGGAGTATTGCGCCGTAACAAAATCCTATTTTTTACATTCGTATCCCCTCTATCTGCTCATATCAATAAACTTTTAAGCAGCGGTATTTCTGCTTGCTATTTCAGTGTATAGCTGTACTTTTGTATATCCTAAAAAGAAGTCAGCATATATGAGTCTTTTATTACAGGCAGTAGTAGAAAAAAATACGCCATTCAATTACTTCCCTATAGCCCTCCAGCTTATTGTGGCAGTAGGTTTTATTGTAGTGATGATGGGCGTTACCCACCTATTGGGCCCCAAGCGCAAAACCAAGGATAAGCTCATCAACTTCGAGAGCGGTATCCCATCTGTAGGCAATGCGCGCCAGCCTATGGGTATCAAGTACTTTCTGGTGGCTATATTGTTTGTGCTGTTCGATGTGGAAGTTATTTTCTTCTATCCCTACGCGGTCAACTTCAGGTTTTTGGGCAAAGATGGGTTTATGGAAGTTGTGCTGTTTGTAGCGTTCTTCCTGTGCGGTTTCATATACATAGTTAAGAAGGGCGCCCTCGATTGGGAAGACTAAGGAAAATTAAAATTTAAAAGTAAAAAATTAAAACTGCGCTTAGTGGTTCATAAAAAAGCCGAATGCAGTAAGTACTGAAAAGAAAAGCCGAGAGGTGGATAATAAAGAAATACAGAAACCATTCGACTTGAAAAAGCGATGTTACTTTTTTTCAGTGCAATTGGTCGAATTTGTGAAAACAACCAAGTATGAAAGGATATATTTCTCCATGTTTGACCAATTGTTGAGGTGTGGTACATCGGTAGGAGCCAATGTAGTGGAAGGAGGTGGCGGGAGTTCGGTGAAAGATGTGATTAATTTTTATCACATTGCGCTAAAGTCGGCAAACGAAACAAAATATTGGCTGTGTTTGATAAGAGATAGCCTTGAAACAGAACTTGAAATAACGAATAAACTGATACAAGAGGCCGATGAGTTATCAAAAATAATAGCATCGAGCCTCATTAAAATGAAAAAGAACATTGGAGTGATTAAGAATTGAAACAAAAGAATGGGAGATAATAATTCAGGTTGGTAGAAGGAAATCTTGAAGCCTGTTGATAAAAAAAATGTTGCTATTCTGCATTAAAAGATAGGAATGTGCTTTTTTACTGTCTTGTTTTTACTTTTTTATTTTGTTCAATTTTTTCTTTATTATTTTTAATTTATTACTTTTTATGCGTCCAGTACAGTATAATACAAATGTGAAAATGGTGGATATGCCTCCGGGCTATTCGGGCGAAGGGTTTTACTCTACCTCATTCGATAAAGTAGTGGGACTGGCACGCGCCAACTCGTTGTGGCCGTTGCCATTTGCTACGTCGTGCTGCGGTATCGAGTTTATGGCTACTATGGGTTCCAACTACGATCTGGGTCGTTTTGGCGCCGAGCGTATGGGCTTTACCCCCCGTCAGTGCGATATGCTGCTGGTAGCAGGCACTATTGCCAAAAAAATGGCGCCCATTCTGCGTCAGGTATACCTGCAAATGGCCGAGCCCCGCTGGGTAATAGCCATTGGCGCATGCGCCAGCTCGGGCGGTATATTCGACTCTTACTCTGTGCTGCAAGGCATAGATCAGGTAATACCCGTAGACGTATATGTGCCGGGTTGTCCGCCAAGGCCGGAAGGCATACTGGATGGTATACTTAAGTTGCAGGATCTGGTGAAAAACGAGAGTCTGCGCCGCCGCAACAGCGATCAGTATAAAGGATTGCTGGAGGGGTATGGTATACAATAGCAGGCGACACATCAATAATTTACTTTAATTACTTAATGCAAGCCCTCAAGGGAACCCGTTTTATGACAAACGAAATAGTAAAACAAAGGCTTACAGAAAAATTTGGCGAACAGCTCACCGAGTGGGAAGAACCGTATGGCCTGCTTACCGTGCGTATGCCCGCCGAGCTAAACCTGAAGGTGATGCAGTACCTGTACGACAGCGAAGAGCTGCGTTTCAGGTTTCTTACCGATCTTACAGGCGTGCATTACCCCACCCGCAAAGGCGAAGAGCTATGCGTAGTGTATCATTTGCATAATATGGTAGACGGTATAAGGCTGAGACTAAAAGTATATGTGCCGGTTGAAAAGCCAGACGTATACACGGCAAGTCAGTTATTCTCTGGCGCCAACTGGATGGAACGCGAAACCTACGATTTCTTTGGTATCAACTTTGTAGGTCACCCAAACCTGATTCGCATACTTAACGTAGACGAGATGAACTACTTCCCGATGCGTAAAGAATATGAAATGGAAGACCCCACCCGCCGCGATAAAGACGACGAGATGTTTGGTCGGGGGTAGGAAGCGGTGAGCTAAAAATATTTTATTAACAAGTACCCATACTCAGTTTCAGACATCACATTGAGGCGAGGTATGGGGATATACGATAGGGTTTATGACAGAAATACAACCGCATCAGCAACATCATATAAAGCTATCTGAAGAGTCGCTTCAGAAGCAAACCACTACGCTCAATCTGGGGCCTACGCACCCGGCTACGCATGGTGTGTTTCAAAACATAATGGAGATAGATGGCGAGCGTGTGCTGGAAACCGTGCCTACCATTGGTTACATACACCGCGCATTCGAGAAAATTGCCGAACGCCGTCCTTACTACCAGGTTACAACCCTTACAGACAGGCTCAACTATTGCTCATCGCCCATCAATAACATGGGTTGGCACATGACCATAGAAAAGCTGCTGAGCATACCGGTGCCCAAGCGCGTGCAGTATATGCGCGTTATAGTTATGGAGCTGGCCCGTATTGCCGATCATCTGGTGTGCAACTCAGTAATAGCCGTAGATACCGGCGCGCTTACGCCCTTTACCTACGTGTTTCAGTATCGCGAAAAGATTTACGAGATATTTGAAGAAATATGCGGCAGCCGCCTCACTACCAACATGGGTAGGGTGGGCGGTTTTGAGCGCAATTTTCCACCGGCGGCTATGCACAAGCTCGACGATTTTCTGAAAACCTTCCCTAAGATTATGAAGGAGTTCGAATCGCTGCTCAACCGCAACCGCGTGTTTATGGACAGGTGCATTGGCGCCGGCCCAATAAGCGCTGAGCGCGCGCTCAACTACGGCTTTACAGGCCCCAACCTGCGCGCCACCGGCGTAGACTACGATGTGCGTGTGGCTATGCCCTACTGCTCGTACGAGGATTTCGACTTTAAGATCCCCGTAGGCACAGTTGGCGATGTGTACGACCGCTTTATGGTGCGCAATGGCGAAATATGGGAGAGCGTAAGCATTATAACCCAGGCTATTGAAAAAATTGCCGCCATAGAAAAGCAATATCCGGAGCAGAAAAATGTATTCTATGCTCCAGAAGCCGACCATTACCACTTGCCGCCCAAGGAAGATGTGTATACCAAGATGGAAGCCCTGATATTTCACTTTAAGATGATTATGGGAGAGATAGATGCGCTACCTGGCGAGGTGTACCATAGTGTAGAAGGCGGCAATGGCGAGGTAGGTTACTACCTGATAAGCGATGGCGGCCGCACACCGTATCGTTTGCACTTCCGTCGTCCCTGCTTTATCTACTATCAGGCATATCCCGAAATGGTAGAAGGCGGCTTGCTAAGCGATGCAATCATAACGCTGAGTAGCCTGAACGTAATAGCCGGCGAGCTGGATGCGTAGGGAGGTAGAAGTATTGAATGAAAAGCTGGGGTGTAACTCAATAGCCAATCGGGGAAAAGCTGGTTTTTAGTAACCTAAAATACATATGGCAAAAGAGCGAAAAATAGCATTGGTAGTTAATAAACTATCATTTGCCGAAGCAGATGAACAAGAGATTTTTCAATGGGAGCATGTTCCTTTTGAAGAAAAATGGCAATCACTGGAAAGGCTAAGAAGAACTTTTTATAGTTTGCACGAAATACCCTTTCCCGAAAGGATGGAAAGAGTAATTATAAAGATAAAAAATGGAGCTGGCTTCTGATTTTCTTGATTTTATAGTTTTGCTGAACAACTATGAAGTTGAATATATGGTTGTTGGTGGTTATGCCGTGATGGCGCACGGGCAACCAAGGTTTACCGAAGACTTTGATATTTGGATAAGGCCAACGGTTAACAATGCTGATTGCTGAATACAGTTAATGATAAGAAAAAGAAGATTTTGAATTCCAGGAATTCTTAAAAGAAAAAATTAAATGAGTATCAAGTTTACTGCTGAAAAGTTAGAAAAAGTAAAGGAAATCATAGCCCGCTACCCCGATGGTAAGCAAAAGAGCGCGCTAATACCTGTGTTGCACCTTGCGCAAGACGAGTTTGGCGGTTGGCTCAGCGCTCCGGTTATGGACTATGTTGCCGGCCTGCTCAGCATATTGCCCATAGAGGTGTATGAGGTAGCTACCTTCTACAGTATGTTCAACACAAAGCCGGTAGGTACCTATCTGCTCGAGGTGTGCCGTACCGGCCCTTGTATGCTCAATGGCAGCGACGAAATAATAGACTACATAAAAGAAAAGCTGGGCATAGGCGAAGGGCAAACTACCGAAGACGGCCTGTTTACCCTTAAGCCGGCAGAGTGCCTGGGCGCATGCGGCTATGCGCCTATGATGCAGCTGGGCAAACACTACCGCGAACACCTTACTAAAGGTAAAATAGACCAACTGATAGAAGAGCTTAGGGGGAAATCAAAAAAATAACGCTATGGCTTTCGATCTTGATCTTGAATTTATATTACCCTGCAAACCCCGCCGGGTTATGCAGCTACTCACCGATGCGAAACTGATAAGAAAGTGGAGCGGCGGCGACGCTATAGTAGAAAACATGGTAGGCGGCAGGTTTTCTATGTTCGATGGCTGGGTAACGGGCAAAGTACTGAAATTAGGGCTCAACGATCTGGCTTATACCTGGATATCGGGCGACTGGCCGGCAGGCACTCCGGCATCGGAGGTGCACTACCAGCTAAAAGATCACGAAGCCGGAACACGGGCGCTGGTAAAACACACCAACTTTCCGAGCGAGGAAGAGATGAACAGCCACAAAACGGGGTGGTCAGAATATTTTTTCGACCCGATGGAAGATTATATAATGGCCGTAGACCGAACCTAACTTATGAGGCGCATATATATACTATTGTTATTGGCATTATTTTGTGGCGTTTCTGCCATAGCCCAAGACGCAAAGAGTCTGGGCATAGCCATGACCGATATAGACAAAGCCCTCGTAGCCAAGGACAGCGTGGTACTGAAAAAACTGCTGAACAAAAGCCTGAGCTACGGCCACTCTAACGGATGGATAGAAACACGCGCTGATGTAATAAACGACCTTTATAACGGTAAACTCACCTACAAATCTATAACCCCTAAAGCCCAAAACGTTACTGTGAGCATAGAAGGCGGCACAGCATCTGTGCGCTACCTTGCCGACTTGGATGTAGTGTATGGCGGCAAACCTATGCAGTTGCAACTACATGTGCTGCAGGTATGGGTGTGGGTGGGCAACCACTGGGAGTTGTTTGCAAGGCAGAGTGTGAAGGTGTAGACCAAGGGCAGTTGTAATGGAAAGAAATAGAAGACGAAGTAGTAATAAATAACAGATGAAGTTGTTAAGACTACTGGCGTGGTTGAATAAAAGGTGATAAAAAAAGCGAAACCATAGGTTTAAGAGCACAGGCGCTCGAAAACATTATAAACATTTTTGAACTTACATTTGCAAGAATAGAATAACCGATGGCAGTAAAAGTACTTTTAGAAAACGACCACATAGAAGGTATACGTTATTACGAAACCTACCGCAAGCATGGCGGCTACCGCGCAGCCGAGAAAGCCTTTAAAATGGGGCCCGGTGATATTGTGGAAGAAGTAAAGAAAAGCGGCCTGAGGGGTCGTGGCGGCGCCGGCTTTCCTACGGGTATGAAATGGAGCTTTCTGGCCAAACCGGAAGGCGTGCCAAGGCATCTGGTATGTAATGCCGATGAATCGGAGCCGGGTACGTTCAAAGACCGTTACCTCATGGAGTTCCATCCTCATCTATTCATAGAAGGCTTGCTCATCAGCAGTTTTGCATTGGGCAGCAACGCCACCTATGTATATATACGCGGCGAGTATGCCTGGATACCCGATATACTGGAGCAGGCCATACTGGAAGCCAAAAACAATGGCTGGCTCGGTAAAAATATTCAGGGTACAGGTTTCGATTGCGAAATATATGTGCATCGCGGCGCCGGCGCTTATATATGCGGCGAAGAAACAGCGCTCATAGAGTCGCTTGAGGGCAAGCGCGGCAATCCGCGTATGAAACCTCCGTTCCCGGCTATTCAGGGCGTATGGATGCGCCCTACAGTGGTGAATAATGTAGAGACCATAGCAGCAGTAGTGCCTATCATAAACATGGGCGGCGAAGAGTATGCCAAAATAGGCGTAGGGCGCAGCACAGGCACCAAGTTGCTGTCGGTATGCGGCAATGTAAACAAGCCCGGTGTGTATGAAATAGATATGACTATCTCTGTAGAGGAGTTTATATACAGCGATGAGTATTGCGGTGGCATACCCAAGGGCAAGCGCCTTAAGGCGTGCATACCCGGCGGTTCATCGGTGCCCATAGTGCCTGCCAACCTGCTGTTTAAAACAGCCAAGGGCGAAACCCGGTACATGAACTACGAGAGCTTGAGCGATGGCGGTTTTGCAACCGGCACCATGATGGGCTCCGGCGGATTCATAGTGCTCGACGAAACCCAATGTATCGTTCGGCATACCATGACGCTGGCACGCTTTTACAATCACGAAAGCTGCGGCCAGTGCAGCCCATGTAGGGAAGGTACCGGCTGGATGTATAAAATACTCAAAAATCTGGAATACGGTAAGGGCAAAATGAGCGACATAGACCTGCTATGGGATATACAGCGCAAGATAGAAGGCAACACTATTTGTCCGCTGGGCGATGCCGCAGCGTGGCCTGTAGCAGCCGCTATCCGCCATTTCCGCGACGAGTTTGAGTGGCACGTTAAAAACCCTGAAGAATCGCAGACCCGCAACTTTGGCTTGGCCCATTATGCCGACCCGATACATGTGCCGGTTGCGTAATGATCAGTAAATAATTAGAATGTAAGACGTTTTTTCAACGTCATACAACTATTAAAAGCAATATGGCTAACCCAATAGACCACATAGAAATCACGAATTTCAAATCCATACCCCACTTAAACATAGAGGGGTGTAAGCGGATTAATGTGTTTATTGGGTATCCTAATGTGGGGAAAAGCAATATACTGGAAGCGATTGGCCTGTATAGCACGCTCTTATTGGGAAATGAAGCGCAGTTTAGCTTTGATGATATTTGTAGGGCAGATGAGCCGCTTGATATTTTTCACAACAACGATTCAAAAAAGGGTTCAAAAATAGTTTTAAACTGTGAAGCAGAGCTGAATATTACTCATGTCGCACCTCTACGGTTAAACTTAAATTACAATAATGTAAAGTATGCCGAGGAGAACAAAGCAAAGCAAAAGTTCGATAAACTAGAAGAATTGACTGTTGTTTTTCCTGATAAACCCGATGCTTTTACCGGTTCCAAAATAGCTATAACACCGAAATACGAAACCAATTCTACTAAAGTATTTCCATGGAAGATAAAGAAATATGAGTTCAAAAAAAACTACGTTGGTAACGGTTGGCGAGGCGCTTTTCCTTTAGGAATGCCGAATGGTCACAATCTGATAGATGTTTTACGGCATGAAGTTGACTTGACTAAGGAAATCAACGAGATTTTTATTGAATATGGCTTGAAAATACTATTCGATATTAATCGGGACAAAATTTTCCTGCTAAAAGAGTTGGCCAATGGCGCCGCAATGACAATTCCCTATAACCTAATAGCGGATACTTTGCAACGCCTTATATTTCATATGGCGGCAATTAGGAGTAATTCAAATGCAGTTCTATTGTTTGAGGAGCCGGAGGCCCATATGTTCCCGCCTTACATCGGCAAATTCACAGGTGAGATCATTTATAAAAAAGACAATGGCAACCAGTATTTTATTTCAACTCACAGCCCGTTTGTGATGAACGATTTTCTGGAAGATGCAAGGGACGAGCTATCGGTGTATTTGGTGGGCTATAAAAATGGGGAAACCACAATTAAGAGATTGAGCGATGAAGAATTGCATAGAGTTTATCAATACGGCGTTGATTTGTTTTTTAATATAGAAAGCTACCTCGACTAATGGAAGACAATTTTGTACCAGAATGTTATTTCGATACCGTACTTGTAAAGACCATTTTAAGAGCAAAGTATGTAAATCATCAAAAAGGCTGTTCAAATGTGGTAAAAGAAATAAAAGAAGGTAAGCTCAAAGATGACTTTGCGGTTGGAATAATTGATAAAGATAAACGAGAGTTGGATTATATTAAGGATGAGTGTATAGAAGAAATCACAAGTACCAAACTGGTTTTGCTAAAACATAAAACAAAGCAGCATTACTTTATTCAATTAGCCCCGGCAATAGAAAAATGGATTTTGAATGTAGCCGATGAGGGTAATGTTAATATGGCTGATTGTGGCTTGCCAAGCGACTTGAATGGCTTGAAAAGGGTAACGAAGTCGGTTTTTGTGAATGAAAATGAAAAACTAAAAAACTTTTGTAAAAAGTTGGTGAGCAGCAATGGGGCTACTATAACAACTTTGACTACTTGGCTGCAATACCTCTACACCCACAACCGAAATGCCGATGTGGAGGCCATTAAACAATTAGGTTAACTGAAAATGAAATAGAAGCTCTTTATTTACAATTCTGCACAAATAAATGGATAGTTGGTTTCTGTCGTTTATTTTTGCTCATTATTTTTACTTATGAAGGTAACCATCGACAACATCTCTATAGATGTTCCTGCAAATACTACAATACTCAATGCTGCGCGCATGATAGGGGGAGACGTAACTCCGCCTGCTATGTGCTACTACAGCAAGCTGGAGGGCAGCGGCGGCAAATGCCGCACCTGTCTGGTAGAGGTGAGCAAGGGCTCTGAAAAAGACCCGCGCCCTATGCCTAAGCTGGTGGCAAGCTGTCGCACCACTGTTATGGACGGTATGGAAGTGAAAAACATAACTTCTGAAAAAGTAGTAGATGCGCGCAAGGGCATTGTTGAGTTTCTGTTGCTTAACCACCCGCTCGACTGTCCGGTTTGCGATCAGGCCGGCGAGTGCGACCTGCAGAACCTAAGTTACGAGCATGGTAACGAAGCCACCCGCTACGAGTTCAAACGCCGTACGTTTGAGAAAGAAGACATCGGGCCATTCATATCACTGCATATGAACCGTTGTATCATGTGCTTCCGTTGCGTGTTTACCGCCGACCAGCTTACCGAAAGGCGCGAACATGGTATACTGGAGCGCGGCGACCATGCGCAAATCAGCACTATGCTCAATAAATCGCTCGATAACGAATTTATAGGCAACGTAATTGATGTTTGCCCAGTAGGCGCGCTTACCGATAAAACATTCAGATTTAAAAATCGTGTTTGGTTTACAAAGCCTATGGACGCTCATCGCAACTGCCCTACCTGCTCGGGTAAGGTAAGGCTGTGGATGCGCGGCGAAGAGGTGTTTCGCGTAACCGCGCGCAAAGACCAATGGGGCGAAGTTGAAGAATTTATATGCAACGACTGCCGTTTCCATAAAAAAGATACCAAAGACTGGGTAATAGAAGGGCCAAGCGTAGTGAAAAGAAGCAGCGTTATAGCTCAGGGACACTATGTAGGCACTGTAAAAACACCCGTACTTATAGATAAAGTGATAGGCAAGGACCCTAAGTTTTTGATGAATATTCATGATGTGAGCGATGTGAACAAGCCCAATATCGAACTGTCAAGGATTAGCGGACCAGCGCATTCAGACGACTTTAAAGGTAGGTAGCAGACGATACAGCCAGTTAGTGCAGGTTTTGGTAACAAGATAATCGACTTTAAGCCTGATTATGTTTACAAATCAACGCTTGCAGATGGCAGATAAAAGGTGTTAAGGCATGTAGCCGGCCCTATTTTTAGGGGTTGGGTGGATGAAAAGATATAGAGAACACGAAAAAATGCGGCAAATAACATCGAATTAAACACTGATTTTTTAACTAACTAAACTACTTTTGCGCAACTATGCTGTTATTGCAAATAGACACAGCTCTAATATTAGAAAAAGTAATCCTCATTTCAGTTATTTTGATGGGGTCGCTGGGTATAGCTATGTATGCCACCTGGGGCGAGCGTAAAGTAGCCGCTATAATGCAAGATCGTCTTGGTCCGAACCGGGCAGGTCCTTTGGGCTTGCTGCAGCCGTTGGCCGATGGTCTCAAACTGTTTTTTAAAGAAGAGATCATACCTGATCGATCTACCCGTTTTATTTTCATACTGGGGCCATGTTTGGCCATGCTTACTGCATTGATGACCAGCGCTGTGGTTCCATGGGCGCCCGACTATATTACTGCCAGCGGACACGCTGTGCAGTTTCAGGTAGCCGATGTAAGCATAGGTATTTTGTTTGTTTTTGGCGCAGTGAGCCTTGGCGTGTATGGCGTAATGCTTGGCGGATGGGCATCGAACAACAAATTCTCCCTGCTGAGTAGTATTCGTGCGGCATCTCAGGCCATCTCCTACGAGTTGGCTCTGGGTATAAGCCTTATAGCATTGCTTATGATGACAGGCTCGCTTAGTCTTCGCCAGATAGTTGAGCAGCAGCATGGTTTCTGGAACGACGGCTATTTTACATGGAATGTTTTTAAGCAACCTATTGGTTTTGTAATATTCCTGGTTTGCTCTTGCGCTGAGCTTAATCGCGCGCCATTCGACCTTCCAGAGTGCGAAAGTGAGTTGAACATGGGTTACCATCAGGAATATTCATCAATGAAACTCGGTTTTTACCTATTCTCAGAGTACATCAACCTGTTTATTAGCTCGTGTATTTTGGTTACGCTCTATTTTGGCGGATACAACTTCCCCTTTATGGATAGTGTGCTTACTGCGGTTGGTCCGTTGCTGTTTTCAGTTATTTGCATATTAGTATTGGTGTCTAAGGCTGTGGGAATGGTGCTGTTTTATATGTTCATCCGCTGGACGCTACCTCGTTTCAGGTTCGATCAGCTAATGAAACTGGGGTGGCGCTCACTTATCCCGCTGGCATTGGTAAACATGCTGGTAACAGGTGTCGTTATACTTTGGTTTCTTAAAAAATAGTTGATTTGTAGTTATGCTTACCATTCAACAAATAAAAGATACGGTGGCAGGCTATTTGAAAGACAAGCCAATAGAACAAGTATATCTGTTTGGGTCGTATGCCAGAGGTGAGGCACAGGAGGATAGCGATGTTGACTTGGGTGTTAAACTTAAAGATGAAAGAATAACACTTTGGCAGTATTTACATATTGCTGAAGAACTACAGGAGTTGCTGGGAAAGAAAGTAGATTTTGTAGAAATAGCTTTAATGCATACTTGGATAAAGAGAGGTTTTGAAACGGACAAAATCGAAATTTACCATGCATGAACTAGACCTTCAACGGGAGATTGAAATGTTTGAGTATTTACTTACCCAGATATTGGAAATTGAAACGTTTACAGAAGGATTTGACGAGGATGCCTTTTTGCGAAATTCGATGGCCAAAAATGCATCATTGATGAAGTTGATAATTTTTGGTGAATATTCGGCAAGAATTGACGAAAGGCTGAAGGTAAGGTTTTCTGAAATTCAATGGCAGTTGATAAAAGCAGCAAGAAACTACTATGCTCATGTTTATCATGGTATTAACTGGCGAATAGTTTGGGAAGTGATTGCCATTGAGTTGCCAGGATTGAGAAAGAATATAGAAAACATTATAGAAGTGTTAGAATCAGAAAAACAAAATGCAAAAACTAACCAATAAAGCAGTTCAGATAAACCGGAGCCCAATGACATTGGGCGAGCGGGTATATCTTCCTTCTATAGCAAAGGGACTGAGCATCACGCTGGGTCATATATTTAAGAAAAGTGTAACCACTAGCTATCCCGAAGAAAAGAGACCATTCAGTCCGGTTTTCAGAGGGTTGCATATACTGAACCGCGACGAAGTTGGCGCTGAGCGTTGTACAGCCTGCGGCCTTTGCGCGCTGGCGTGCCCTGCAGAAGCTATTACTATGGAAGCGGCCGAACGCAAGCCGGGCGAAGAGCATCTGTATCGCGAAGAAAAGTATGCAGCGCGCTATGAAATAAACATGCTGCGTTGCATTTTCTGCGGTTATTGCGAGGAAGCCTGCCCTAAAGACGCAGTATATCTGTCGGAGACAATCATGCCCGCGAGCTACACCCGTCAGAGTTTCATTTACAAAAAAGAAGACCTGCTTATTCCTAACCCAAAAACTAAGGAGAGCAAATAACTATGGGTATTTACGATATTATTTTCTGGATTTTGTCTGCAATTGCCGTGAGCTGCGCGCTGGGAGTTATCCTTAGCCGTAATCCGGTAAACAGCGTTATGTTTCTTATTCTTACCTTTTTTGCCATTTCAGGTCATTATATACTGATGAATGCACAGTTTCTGGCTATCGTCAATATAATAGTATATGCCGGGGCTATAATGGTGCTTTTCCTGTTTGTGATCATGCTTATGAACCTCAACGCCGATGTAGAGCCCCAAAAAGGGCAACTCGTGCAGTTGGCGGGGGTGATATCGGGCGGCGTATTGTTTCTGGTGGTGTTGGCGGCAATAAAAACAGCCCGCCCAATGGAGATTGACCAGACATCGACCGAAATAGGACTTATTGATAATTTGGGTAAGGTGCTGTTCACTAAGTTTGTATTGCCTTTCGAGATAAGTAGCGTACTGTTTCTAAGCGCTATGATAGGCGCCATAGTAATAGGCAAAAAAGAAGATACCAAGCAACAAGGATTACAAAAAGACAACAACTAATATTGCTGCTTTGCAGCGCACTATATTTTTAATCATTAGCAGGTCTGAGGCCTGCGATAAATACCCTAAAGGGTGTAAAATATGCCGGTAAATTCAACACATTATCTGTTTCTGAGCCTGCTCCTGTTTTCGATAGGTATTATGGGCGCGCTCATTCGCCGAAATGCAATCATCATTTTTATGTGCATAGAGCTGATGCTCAACGCCGTGAATCTGCTGCTGGTAGCCTTCTCTAAAATATTCGGAGATGCCGATGCTCAGTTGTTTGTATTTTTTATAATGGTGGTGGCTGCCGCAGAGGTAGCTGTGGGCCTTGCAGTAATAGTAATGATGTACCGAAAAGTGCAATCGGTGGATATAAACATTCTCAACCGGTTGAAACACTAATACGAGGCAGCAACACCGAACAACTCCGGCAGAGGCAAAAAGTAATTCCGGAATAAAAAGTAGTATTGAACAATAACAGTAAATCAGGGTTTATAAACATTATATGGCAAATTACGTTTACTTAGTACCATTATTTCCATTGATCGGCTTTCTGATTAATGGCTTACTATGGAAGAAAATGCCTAAAACTGTAGGCGGCGCTATTGGCTCTCTGGCCATTCTGGCATCGTTTGTGGTTTCTTTACTTATATTTTTAGAAGTAAAAGCTCCCGGCTATCATCAAGACCCTATTGTACTGTTCGATTTTATTAAATCAGGCGATTTCAGTATACCCTTTGCTTTTCAGGTCGATGCGCTTTCGTCGCTGTTCTTGCTCATTATCACTGGCGTAGGTTTCTTGATACATGTGTATTCTACATCCTACATGAGTCACGACGAGGGTATGGTTAAGTACTTTGCCTTCCTCAATCTATTCGTGTTTTTCATGTTGTTGCTGGTTTTAGGCGCCAATTACCTTATAATGTTCATTGGTTGGGAGGGCGTAGGTCTAAGTTCGTACCTGCTCATAGGTTTTTGGTTCAAAAACAGAGATTACACCAATGCCGGCAAGAAAGCTTTTGTTATGAACCGTATTGGCGACCTTGGCTTTCTAGTGGGTATGCTGCTTATTTTATACAACTTTCATACGCTTAGCTATGCCGATTTCTTTGGCAAGCTCCACGAGGCGCAGACAGGTGTATCGGCATCAACCTTCAACTGGATTGCTCTTTGTCTGTTTATAGGCGCTACCGGTAAGAGCGCTCAGATACCATTGTATACCTGGCTGCCCGATGCGATGGCCGGTCCTACACCAGTATCTGCGCTCATACATGCCGCTACCATGGTTACGGCAGGTATATATATGATAGCCCGCAGTGGCGCGCTGTATAGCCTCACTCCGGCAATACTGCATGTAGTTGCGGTTACGGGCCTTGCCACTGCAATTGTGGCGGCAACCATAGCCATAAAGCAATACGATATTAAAAAAGTACTGGCTTACTCTACCGTTAGTCAGTTAGGTTTTATGTTCTTGGCGTTGGGGGTAGGCGCCTACACTACGGCTGTGTTCCACGTTATGACGCACGCATTCTTCAAAGCGTTGTTGTTCCTCGGTTCTGGTAGTGTTATTCATGCTATGGGCGGCGAACAGGATATTCGTAAGATGGGCGGCTTGGGCAAGCATATGCGTGTCACCCAGGTTACCTTCCTTATAGGTTGTCTGGCTATTTCTGGCGTACCGGGGCTCTCTGGTTTCTTCTCTAAAGACGCTATACTGTCGGCGGCATTTGCCCACGACCCAATCTTATACTATCTGGGCATAGTTGCTGCAATGATGACGGCATTTTACATGTTCCGTTTATACTTCCTTACATTCAACGGTTCGTTCCGCGGCACACACGATCAGGAACACCACCTGCACGAAAGTCCGGTGGCAATGACTATGCCGCTTATTGTATTGGCTATATTGTCGGTAGTAGGCGGTTATGTAGGTCTGCCAGAGGTAATGAGCGAGCACAATGCACTCAACGCCTACTTGAGCCCTGTGGTAACCAACTTGGGCGAACATCACCTTTCTGCCGGGCTTGAGTGGACCCTGATGGGCGTATCGGTAGTAGTATCGGTGATAATGATTATAGTGGCCTATGTAATGCACCGCAAACCGGTATTTGCCGAGAACACAGGGCTGGCCAAAATACTGGAAAACAAGTGGTATGTCGACGAGCTGTACAATGCAATTATTGTACGCCCTATGGCTACTTTGTCGGATCTGCTTGATAAATTTGCGGAAAGAAGAGGTATAGACGGCATGGTAAATGGCGTAGGAAAATCGGTGAAATGGGGCGGCGACAAATTGAGATTGTTGCAGAGCGGCCAGGTGGGTTTCTACATCTTTATGATGGTGTTGGGCATTGTGGCGCTGCTTACTTTGAGTTTTTTCTGGATTAGATAATTACAAACCGGACCGGTGGTGCATCGCCGGTCTGTGGCAATAGTTGATGCGTTTTTTAAGAAGCGCCATGCATACCGCTTCTACTTATATTTGACTTATTATTATGGTTTTATTATTGCTTATACTTATTCCATTACTGACGGGTATTCTATCCTTCGCGCTCAAGGGCGATGGGGTTAAAACGCTCGCATTAATAAGTTCTATGGCTACGCTGGCTGTGTCGGGCTACGTTAGCGGCGCTAATTTTACCGCGCCTCTGGCCTACAACCACGACTGGATTCCTGCAATAGGCACATCCATCAGCCTTATTGCCGATGGTATGAGCAGCATGCTGTGCCTGCTTACAGGTATTGTAGTAATGGTAGTGATGATAGCCAACAGCAATAAAGAAACGCCCAATGCCGGACCGTTTTACGGATTTATGTTGCTGGCGCAGGCCGGCCTTATGGGCGTGTTTCTGGCGTCGGATGCGTTGTTGTTTTATGTGTTCTGGGAACTGGCTTTGATACCTGTTTATTTCCTTTGCTCGAGCTGGGGCGATGAAAAACGTATTGCAGTTACCTTTAAGTTCTTCATCTACACATTTTTAGGCAGTCTTATGATGCTGGCCGGTCTTATTTTTCTGGTTATGCAGATGCCTGAAGGACATATCAGCTACGCATGGACCGATATTGTGGCTACAGGCAAGAGCCTTGCGCCCGGCGTACAGCAATGGTTGTTCTGGTTGTTCTTTATAGCGTTTGCCATCAAGATGCCTATTTTCCCATTCCACACCTGGCAGCCGGACGCTTACGAGCAGTCGCCAACGCCTGTTACTATTATACTTAGCGCGCTGATGGTGAAAATGGGTTTGTTTGCAGTATTGCGCTGGTTGTTGCCAGTATTGCCTGCAGGCGTTGCTTATTGGTCAGATACTGTTATCGTGCTTTCGGTAATAGGTATCGTTTATGCATCGCTTATAGCTATTGTGCAGACAGACATTAAACGCCTTATTGCCTATTCATCTATTGCCCACATGGGCCTGATGAGCGCTGTAGCATTTACACACAGTTCGGTAGGTATGCACGGTATTATGGTGCAAATGTTCAACCACGGTATCAACATTACCGGTATGTGGCTTATAGTGAGCATGATTGAAAACCGCTGGGGCACCCGCGATATGGGCAAGCTGGGGGGCATGGCAACATCGGCGCCGCAAATGGCTATAGCATTGGTAATAATATCGTTAGCGAATATCGCGCTACCGCTAACAAATGGTTTTGTAGGTGAGTTTATGTTGTTCAATGGTTTGTTCCGCGCCGACACAACTGGTCATATAGTAGTAATGGTAGTAGCCGGGCTGGGTGTGATACTGGGCGCAGTTTATACCCTGAACATGGTACAGAAAGCAGCCTATGGCGAGGTTACGAAAATGGTCATCAGCAAAGATCTGAGCGTTAATGAATATGCAGGACTGGCTATCATAATAAGTCTGGTAATATTCCTGGGCGTTTATCCTAAGCCGCTTCTGGATCTTACTGCTGATATAGCAAGCGCAATTGTAAAATAAGTAACCCGCCGAAAGGCAGGGTATGGGTAATAAAATTATTAATTAATACGCCGTAAGCGACGAGTGTTTCAGCAGCTTATGGGGTTTAAAAGCCTCTCAAGGGTTTTTGGTATATGAAGGCAATTATTGCTACAACGATTTTTGGAATTATAATGATGTTTACCAGCGTAATGGTAAGCAACAAGAAAAGCGTGGCCGCTATTGCTGTAGCGCTTTTTGCAGTTTTGCTCGGGGTTAATATCTTCGAACTGTACACCTGGAATCATGCGGCGACTCCCGGACCACAGTTGTGCTATGGTATGCTTACACTAGACCATACCAATTTATGGTTCAACACCCTTATGACGGGTTGCACGCTGCTCTATGCATTACTGATGACCAAAGAAATTCAAAAAGTAGGCGCTTATGTAGCAGAGTATTTTGCGCTGATATTCTTTATACTGTGTGGTTTGTACCTGCTTTCTTCGTTCAACAATCTGCTGATGTTGTTTATAGGTATCGAAATACTCTCTATACCGCAATACATACTGGCAGGTAGCGACAAGCGCAACCTTAAAAGCAGTGAGGCATCGCTCAAGTACTTCCTGATGGGCTCGTTTACCACCGGTATATTGCTCATGGGTATCACGCTCATTTATGGCGCTGCGCGTTCGTTCAATACCGCCGATCTTGTTGCAATACTACATACAGATACCCTCAATCCGCTGGCGCTAGCTGGTATCATGTTCCTGATGATTGCTTTGGCGTTCAAAGTATCGGCTGCGCCCATGCATATGTGGACGCCCGATGTGTATGATGGTTCGCCAACACCGTTCACCGCCTATATGTCTACGATAGTAAAGGCTGCTGCATTCTTCGCATTCCTTCGTTTGTTCAAAGACGCGTTTGGCAATCTTAGCGACCATTGGCGTTTGGTAATGGCAGTGATTACTGCTGCTACATTGCTGGTGGGCAACATCACTGCGGTTTTCCAACAGAGTGTGAAGCGTATGCTGGCGTATTCATCAATAGCTCAGGCAGGTTTTATGTTGTTTGCCATACTGGCATCCAACAGCAAGTCTTGGGACAGCATAATACTATATGGCGTTGCCTATAGCGTTGCCACCATAGGTATGTTTGCTGTGCTGGTAAAGCTGAAAGATTATACTTACGACGGATTTAACGGCTTGGCAAAAAAAGAACCCTTACTGGCTTTTGCTGCTACCATCTTTTTGTTCTCGCTGGCGGGTATACCGCTCACCGGTGGTTTTATGGCCAAATACTATGTGTTGCTGGCGGTAGTGCAGCAGGGTTCGCTGCTGTGGCTGGTAATATTTGCGCTGCTTATGGCTGCAGTAAGCGTCTATTACTATTTCCGCGTAATAATGGCTATGTATTTCAAACCCGGCGAAGCCGAACTTAACTCGCCCGTAAGCGCTACAGACAAGATGTTGCTGCTGGTAACCTGCCTTGTAGTTATATTGCTGGGTGTACTGCCACAGTTAGTATTAGGCTAAAAACAAAATACTATTATCTGCAACCCTGAATAGGTGGTTTTAGCCATTTATTCAGGGTTTTGGTTTGTGTGTAATAAATACGGCAAACCATGAATAATACCAGTTATACCCAAATCGATTAAAATTCGGCGGTAGCGCATGTCATTGCGCCGTTAGGCGCTACAGGTTTGTAGTTTCGTTAGGTATTATTTATAAGTTGCGCCCCAAGAGAGGCGCAACAATCCCTGATGGCGATTTTTAATTTCCAAACGGTATAACATTCATTTTCGGCATACTCAAACACATGGACAAGTTCTTATTTGTGCTAAAAATATAATCGAGATAGACCGCTTTTACTTTGCTGGGTAAAAGCCTGAATGGGCTTTAATATGCGTAGCCCCGGGAGTATCCCAGGGTAAGGAATATCTAACACAACAACCCAGAATTGGTTGAATGTGAAGGTTTATGTGAATTTGTAGTATGTAACAGCGCATTCAACTCTTTCAGAGTTGGACTGCATTTTATTGATTACCGGAGGCTTCACCTCCGTCTACGCACATTTTAGCCCATTCGGGCTAACTATATCCAACAAACAGTTATGATAACGATCAGTCTTCGGTGGTGTGCCGTTTTTTAAAGTTAAAAAGGTATTACAATTAGTTGCCCCACCCTCAACAAAAATAAAAAACCGCCACATTTTGTTATTCATCGGTTAACGGTGGTTTATGTGGGGGATTTCGCTACTGTTTTTTTAGATTTACAGTTGAAAGTTCTCGTATATGCGAACTGCTGTTTTGCCGCAAGCGGATGTTTTACCAACATTTTTTTGTGACTAATAGCCGTCGTTATTGCGGATACTTAACTATTGTATTATTTTAGTGCAAATATTCATTATGAAGAAATATTTACTGTCGAAATCGTTGCTATTGGCTACGGTTTTAAGCGGATTGAGCTTAGATATGTCGGCTCAAACAACCTATAACTTTAGTTATACGGGCGCGGTTCAGGCATGGACGGTACCAACCGGCGTGACTAGCGTAAACATTGATGCGCAGGGCGCAGCGGGCGGCGCGGCTACCTCGTCGCTGGGCGTTACTACTCCCGGCAAGGGCGGTAGGGTGCGCGGCACACTGGCTGTTACGCCCGGAACAGTGCTTTATGTGTATGTAGGCGGCGCCGGCGGCGCGGGCCTGAGCACAGGCGCTACCGGAGGTTTCAACGGCGGCGGCGGCACTGCTTCTTACTTTTCAACTTATTCGGGCGGCGGCGGCGGCGGCGCGTCCGACATACGTATAGGCGGTGTGGCATTGGCCAACCGCGTTGTGGTAGCCCCCGGTGGCGGCGGCGCAGGCTATAATGGCGCATGCCCTGCTACAAACCAACCCGGCGGCGACGGCGGCGGCCTTGCGGGCGCAGACGTTACCACCTGCGACGGTTCGCTGACAGGCTATACCATAGTGCATACCGGCGGCGGCACGCAGACAGCGGGCGGCGCAGGCGGCAGACTAAACAACCTGACCACTGCCTATACCAACGGCAGCGATGGTATGCTGGGCGCAGGCGGCGCTAACAATGCCGGCGGCGGCGTTGGCGGCGGCGGCGGCGGCGGATACTACGGCGGCGGCGGCGGCACATGGATGGGCGGCGGCGGCGGATCGGCATATGTAAATGCCGGCCTCATCACCGGAGCCGTTATGACATCGGGCTTCAACTCGGGCGCGGGTATGGTAAGCATTACCTCGGCTTGCGCTACGCCTATACCAGGCGCTATCGTAGGCCCATCGGCTATTTGCGTAGGTTCATCTTCATCGCTCACCAACCCTTCCGGCACACCGGGCGGCACATGGAGCAGCAGCAACAGCGCAGTAGCAACTGTTAACCCTACTACCGGACTCGTAACAGCAGTATCGGCCGGTATGGTTACCATCAACTATACAGTTACCAACACTTGCGGCAGCGCTACAGCGGCTACCATGATGACCATCAACCCTGCAACGCTTCCCGTTGTTGGCGGCGGTTCGTTGTGCGCGGGCAATACGCTTACGCTTACCAACGGCAATGCCGGCGGCGTGTGGAGCAGCAGCAACCCTGCAGCGGCTACCGTAAACGCTATTACTGGCGTTGTTACCGGAGTAGCTGCCGGCTCGGCCACCATCAACTACGCTGTGGCTTGCGGCGTTACATCTACAGTCGTTAACGTATCTACAGCTCCGGCCCCTATTTCCGGCGTTATCAATATTTGCGCTGGCGCATCTTCTACGCTCACTTGCCCTACGCCTGGCGGCGTATGGACGAGCAGCAACCCTGCTGTAGCAACAGTAGGCGCTACTACCGGATTGCTTACCGGTATCAGTACAGGCGCAGTCACCATTACCTATTCTACAGGCGGTAGCTGCGTAGCTACAAAGCCCATTACTGTTAATTCGCTGGCTACCATTTTGGGCGGCACAAGCGCTTGCCTGGGTCAAACCATTACCTTAACCAATTCTGTTTCAGGCGGAATTTGGACGAGCAGCAATCCTGCGGTGGCGCATGTAGGCGCTACTACCGGCGTGGTAACTGGTATATCGTTGGGCGTGGCTACCATCACGTATTCTGTAGGTGGGTGCTATGTTACCTCTCCAATGAATGTTTCTTACATAACGTCTATATCTGGTCTTACTACGCTTTGCGCCGGTCAAACCACTACGCTGACATCGAGCGGCGTTGGCGGCACATGGAGCAGCAGCAATCCTGCAATAGCTACAGTAGGTCTTACTACCGGCCTGGTAACAGGCGTAGCGGGCGGCGTTGCCACCATCACGTACACTATCGGCACCTCTTGCCGCTCTACAATAGCTATTACAGTTGGCTCTATGGCGCCTATTACCGGCGCTACCGGCATTTGTATGGGCAACGCTACAACGCTTAGTTGCGCAGCCCCCGGCGGAACCTGGAGCAGCAGCAACCCTACCCGCGCTGCAATAGGCATGGGTTCGGGCATTGTTACGGGCATAGCTGGCGGCGTGGTTAACATCACTTATGCCATAGGCGCATGCCGTTCCATAGTTCCGTTTACAGTAGGCGCTACAGCGCCTATCAGCGGTCCGGCTACATTGTGCCTTGGTCAGTCGGCTTCGTTTACCAACCCATACACTATGGGTACCTGGAGTTCGAGCGATGCAGGCGTTGCTTCTGTAAATCCTACATCGGGCGTAGTTACTACCGTATCGGCAGGCGCGGCTACTATATCTTATGTATCGGGCGTTTTGGGTTGTTCGGTTTCTAAAGCGCTCACTGTATATGATGCAGCGCCTATTACATCGCCCGGCAGCGTATGCGTGGGGATGGCAACTACAGTAAGCGATCCGGTATCGGGCGGTACCTGGGCAAGCAGCGATGCACGCATAGGCGCTATCGACAGAGTATCGGGCGTGGTTACCGGTATTGCCGGCGGCTATGTTACGCTTACTTACACTACACCAGAAGGTTGTCGTGTTACAGCTCCATTTACAGTAAACCGTCGTTCTCCTGTTACTGGTCCTAATCGCGTATGCGAAGGTCAGGTAATAACCCTTACCAATGCGGAAGGCGGCGGCACTTGGGCCAGCAGCGACCCAACCATGGCGTCAATAGGTCTTACTACTGGTTTGGTGCGCGCATTTGTGGCAGGTAGCGTTACCATGACCTATACGCTCTATTCCGGTTGCGCATCTACATGGAATGTTACTGTTAACCCAATGGCCCCCATTATGGGCGTAGGCGCAATGTGCGTAGGCACATCGTCTATCATGTCGGACGCTACGCCCGGCGGTACCTGGACCAGCAACAATCCGGCAATAGCTACCATAGTACCGAGTACAGGTGTGATTCGCGGTATGACCAATGGCAGCGTAACCATATCTTATACAGTGTTTAGCACAGGTTGCCGCGCTACGGCTCCGGTGTACATTATATCTTGCGCAAGAGAAGGCGAGGAAACAGCAGGCGAAACGCTGCCTGAGGCAAACACAGCGCTGCGCGTGTTCCCTAACCCTAACAGAGGCGAATTTATGATAAGCGGCGCCCTTGCCGCTACCGACGACGCTAATGTGACCATTGAAATAATGGACATGGTAGGTAAAGTTGTGTACCAAACCAATACAGTAGCCACAGGCGGTAGAATAAACGAGCGCGTGCAGCTAAACGGCAACATAGCCGGCGGCATGTATCTGCTCAGCATTCGCAGCGAAAAAGAAAACGCTGTTTACCATTTTGTAGTAGGTCAGTAATAAAGCATCTATACTGCATACACGAAGGGTCGGCTAATACCGGCCCTTTGTTATTGTGCAGCGCCGCTGTCCGAAAAAAACTCTGCGATACCCCGTATAAATAAAAATATTATTCTATTTTTATACACCCAACCTAATGCCTGACTATGAAACGCTTACTTACCTTATTGCTCTTGTTTGTTTGCTCTGTAAGCAGAGGGCAGGTGAATTTGGTTAAGAATCCGAGTTTTGAGGAGTGTAGTTATTGTCCAGATTGGCTGGATGAAGTAAAATATGCATCACATTGGACTGGTCTTGATACTGTATGGAGTCCACCAGATTGGGCGCATGTTCCGTTTGGAGTACCTGACTTATGTAGTGTTTGTAGTCCTTTATTACAAACATCAGTGCCTGTTGGTATGAAGTTTTTCCAGGTTCCTCGTACAGGAGCTTGCTTTTCTCAGATGCAGATGTTTTATGATGAAACAGACGTACGTGATTTCATGCCAAGAGATTACCTGCAAGGACATCTTCGGTCAACGCTTCTTATTGGTCAAAGCTACTGCGTTAGTTTTTACGTTTCATTGGCGAACATGTCGGATTACGCTGTTGATAATATAGCAGCTTACTTTGATGACGGTACAATAGACACAACTACCAATCCAGGGTTTATCCAAACACATTGTTCCCCTCAGGTGTCGTCGACAACTGTAAGTAATGACACATTACACTGGATGAAAATACAAGGAAGTTTTATTGCAGCAGGAAATGAAAGATTAATAACTATTGGCAATTTTAAAGATCGAGCACATAATAGATTTATACCAGCTCCTGGTGTAGATACTACTGGAATCTGGGCAAGAGGGGGTGGGTTTGGTTATTACCTTGTCGACGATGTAAGTGTAATGGCTGTGGATGCAACAATAAATGCCGGAGCAGACCGGGTAATAACAGGTACAGATAGTGTAACCATAGGTGATACGCTGGATAGCTACCTGCCTACTTACTGGTATGCTAATGGTCGCCTGATAGATAGCAATACCGCATGGCTTCGGGTGCGCCCAGATACAACCACTATGTATGTAGTGGAGCTATCGCGCTGCGGTGGCGATAATATTACCGATACGGTTTGGGTGTATGTAGGGGCGTTGGTGGCCTCTCCCCGGCCCTCTCCAAAGGAGAGGGAGGTGTTACTACCGAATCCGGCGCAAGGTATAGTTACGGTGAGTGGCGCTGCTGGTGGTGAGTTGTTTATTTACGATATGGTTGGGCGTGAGGTATTGCATACCACTGTAGCAACTGCTCACGAGGGTATAGATATAAGCAGCATAGCGCCGGGGCTGTATATGGCGCAGGTGGTTATGCCCGATGGCGGGAGGAAATGTGTGCGGTTGGTATTGCAGTAGGGTGCGGTCTCATGTAGTCGCATGCCTCGCGAGGGGCGGGTAGTGGTGTCTGAATCACAGATTATTTTTGATTTCACAGATGCCACGGATGGTGATTTATTTGATGCCCCTACGGTGTGGCTCAGGGCGATACCGAATAGGTAATTTTTAATTCAAGTTAGTCTTATCAAAATGGATCAAGCCCATCTCATAATCTTTTTATCATGGTTCAGAAAGCAATTTGCAGGTTGCGCACCTACGGAGCGCCGCACAATTCAATATGATATTGCTACAAACCTTAGACTCCTTACGGAGTCGCCCGCAACGATGCCACCCTTCGGCATGGCTCAAGACGATCTAATAAATAAAATCCAAACAACAATCAAGCCCTTCCCAGAATCCTTACAATCAAGGTTCAGAAAACGCGCCCGCAACGGTACCCCCCTCGGTGAGGCTCAGGGCGATCTAATAAATAATATCCAAACAACCATCAAGCCCTTCCCAGAATCC
>CAIRYK010000035.1 GCA_903882805.1 uncultured Bacteroidota bacterium
ATTTCTTGAAGTGTCGATAAATATACCAATAGGTTGATTAAGTATTGCTGACTTAGCAGGCCCTCCATCTCCCAAATGTTCAACACGTGCAGTAACTGTAATACCCGTAAAACTTGATATTATACCTGATGGGTCAATTTTTCTTACTCTGTTGTTCGAGTAGTCGGCAATGTAAATGTTGCCGCTTGCGTCTGCTATTGCGTGCGACGGAGCGCTTAACTTTGCCGCTGTTGCCAATCCGCCATCGCCAGTATTGCCTGCAGAGACCGGTATACCCGCAATTGTGTTGATAATACCGGATGAGCTAATTTTGCGAAGTACATTGTTGTTTTTATCAGCTACATAAATGTTGCCGGCATTATCTGCGCTAATGCCTATAGGCGCTGAAAAGCGAGCCGACGTAGCAGGGATTCCATCGCCGTAGTATCCCGCTACTCCGTCGCCGGCAAAGGTGGTAATGATACCCGATGGATATATTTTTCGCATATTATTATTTGTTGCATCGAGTAAATATATGTTACCCAAATGATCGGTACACATACTTGCAATAGATCTGAAGCTTGCATCAATAGCATATCCGCCATCGCCTGTAAATCCGTAATAGCCGGCGCTGTTTGCAATAACGCTTACATAGCCGGTCGGTGTTATTTTTGAAATGCGTTGATCGTTTGTTGCAACGTAAATAAATTGATTATCATCGATAGTGATAGCATTTATATACCTAGATAGCGTTACAAATGTGGTAATAACGCCTTGTCTGTCTATTTTTCTGATTCGCTGATTGCCAGCGTCGGCAATGTAAAGATTTCCCGATGTATCTGTAACAATGCCGGTTGGACGATCTAATTGAGCGTATATAGCAAGGCCTCGATCGCCAGAGTAGCCTGTAGAATTTGGAGTGCCTGCAACGTGAGTAACAATACCAGTCGGTGAAACCTTTCTTATAGTGGTGTGTGTATAGTCTACAATATATATATTGTCCGACCGATCCATCCACAACACAGCCGGCGAACCGATCACCGTATTGGTTGCTAGTCCACCGTCGCCTATCCCGCCGGCTATTGTGTTGATATTCTGTGCATTAGCAAATATGCCGGCGCTTAATGTAGACCAACAAAGCAAGCAAATAAAACGAAGAACTTGGCTCATAAAAATTAATCATAAGAATATTAGGGAAGCTATAGAAAGATGTAAACTTTCAACAATAAAGTTAATGAAGAATATTAAATTCTCCAAGGTAAAAAAGGCCTATTTTTCACCCATATTGCGGTAAGTTGTTCTCAATAGTTTTACTTTTATTTACACAAATATTAGAAATGAGAAAAACGCTGTTGGCTATTGTATGTAGCGTGGGTATAAGCGCCTGCAATTCTACACCAGGCGCCCCCAAAGAATCAACTCCCAAATTGGCTACAATTGTTGAGAATTATTGGCAGGAACGCATGAAGCTGTTTCCGTTGGAAGCTACCGGTTATGGAGATAATAGATATAACGACCAACTTACGATAACAATAGCCGAGTCATTCAGAGATAGCCTGAAAAGATTCTATAATAAATACCTGAGTGAGGTAAATTCACTGGATAGCGGCGCAAAAAATACGGATATCACCAGCTATAGGTTGTTTAAGTACGAGATGGAGATGAATCTGGAAGGCTTGAGTTTTCCTACGCATTATATGCCCATCAGTCAGTTTTGGTCGTTTACTTTAGAGCTCCCGCAACTGGGCGCCGGTAGCGGCAATCAGCCTTTTAAAACTGTAAAAGATTACGACAATTGGCTTGCTCGGCTTTCAGGTTTTCCTGCATGGACTGATACCGCGATTTACAATATGCGGAAAGGTATAGCTGCGGGTTGGGTATTACCTAAAGCGCTGGTAGTAAAAATACTTCCTCAGCTAAAGGCAGTGGTGAAAGATGATACTGCAAGTATATTTTATGGTCCAATAAAAACAATGCCTGATAGCTTTAGCGCTGAAACGAAAGCAAGACTGACAACAGCATACAAAGCTGCAATTGTAAATGTGGTTAATCCTGCATATTCAAAACTACATCAGTTTTTTGAAACAGAGTACCTTCCCAAAGCAAGGCAGGGTAGCGGTATTAAGGATATGCCCGGAGGCGATGCCTACTACAAATATAGTATTAGATATTGGACAACTACCAGCCTGACTCCAGACAGTATTTATAATACTGGGCTGACCGAGGTGGCGAGATTAGAAGCCGAGATGATGAAGGTGAAAGAAGCAGTAGGCTATAAAGGAGCATTGTCTGAGTTTTTTACTTACGTTACAAAGGACCCGAAATTCTGCCCATTTACTGCCGACAACCAAGTGATTGATAGTTTTTGGGGCATAAAGAAGAAAGAAGACGCTATGCTCAGTAAACTGTTTAAGAACGTGCCGAAAACACAGTTCACTATCCGGCAAACGGAGGCCTTCCGCGCGGCATCGGCCAGCGCCGAGTATAATCAGGGATCGGAAGATGGCACAAGGCCGGGTATTTTTTATGTGCCAATACTGGATGCGCGCAAGTTTAACTGTATCGGCATGTCAACCCTGTTTTTACATGAGGCAATACCGGGACACCATTACCAAATATCGTTGCAGCAGGAAAATAAGAATCTGCCTGCATTCAGGCGTTTTCTTTGGTATGGCGCTTATGGCGAAGGTTGGGCGCATTATTGCGAAACGCTGGGTAAAGAGTTGGGTGTTTACGACGACCCATATCAATACCTCGGGCACCTGGGCGATGCAATGCACAGAGCAATAAGGCTTGTGGTAGATATAGGTATGCACTACAAAAACATGACCCGAGAAGAAGCAATAAAGTACATGATGGCTCACGAACTGATAACTGAGCCGGAAGCTACAGCTGAAATAGAACGATATATGGCGATACCAGGTCAGGCGCTGTCTTACAAAATTGGGCAGATGGCTATAAGCGCAGAACGTAAAAAGTACGAACAGCAATTGGGCGCTAAATTCAACATAGCCTCCTTTCACGATGAGGTATTGAAGGATGGTTGCGTGCCGCTAAATGTACTTCAGGAAAAGCTGAGCGATTGGGCTAAACGGCAGTAAAAATAGTTGTAATAATAAAGGGGAATGACGCTGTCAGCTTCATTCCCCTTTATTATTTATCAATATGTTCTTCATTTACCTAATGAGCGCATGTCTGTCGGCGTCGAGGCGAACCAGAATAAAAATAAGTATGCTAAACGATAATAGGGATGAACCGCCATAACTAAGAAAGGGTAGTGTAATACCGATAACAGGCATAAGGCCAATGGTCATGGATATGTTGATGGCAAAGTGAAAAAACAAAATACACGCAACGCAATATGCGTATATACGGCTAAAGTCAGAGCGCTGTTTTTCGCCAACAATAATAATTCTAACCATCAACGATATGTAGATAAGCACTAACACAGCGCTACCTACAAAACCAAATTGCTCGCCAATGGCGCAAAAAATAAAGTCTGTGTTTTGCTCGGGTACAAACTGATTCTTAGTAGATGTACCATTCAGAAAACCCTTGCCCCACATACCGCCCGATCCAATGGCAATTTTTGATTGTAGCACATTGTATTCCGAACTATTGCCTTTTTTATCCTCGCCGGCAACCATGGTCTTGTCATATTCGTCGGGTACTTCTTTGCCTATAGTTGAGTAAATGCGGTCGATCTGGTGACGTTGCAGCACATGCTTAAATGCGAATGGTACGGCTATTTGCGAAAAAAGTATGCAGAATAGATAGGCGCCAATGAGAATGATGCGAGGTCCCATTTTGCGACGAAGGGTATAGCGCATGTTCCAAGCTATAAGCGCTGCCAAAGCGGTGAGTACCACAAAAAGTATAGTTCTGTCTACAAGTAATGTAGCCAGCCCAAGAGCAATTAGCGAGAAACCTACAACAAGTATTGCATTGGGTAAGCCCTCTCTATACATAACCAAAAAGAAGGTGAAATAAACGAGGGCAAGGCCTGTTTCTTTTTGCAACAATATCAAAACAGCCGGAGCCATAGCAATTGCTACGGCAAACAGACGATGCTTCAGCGTTTTAAAATTTGTTTCGGGTAGCGCTATAAATTTTGCAATAGCCAGAGAAGTGAAAATTTTGGCGACTTCACCTGGTTGAAACCTGAAACTACCTATTGCCAGCCACGATCTAGATCCTTTTACATCTACTCCTGCAAAAATCGTAACAATAAGTACAGCTATACAAACAGTATAAATGAGAAAAGCGAACGACGAGAAAAATTTACTGTCGGTAAGTAAAATGAAAAAACCAATGAGTAAGGAGTACCCAAACCAAATGAGCTGTTTCATATAGCTTTTGTTCATCATGATAAACGAAGTGTCGGTGGTGCGGTGTTCTACCGAATACACTGCCATAATGCCTATAGCCACAAGCATAATATACAGCAGCAATATAAGGCCGTCCAGTCTGCTGAATAATGTTTTACCTAATGAACTCATATTTTATTGCTATAACAATCTTTATTTGGTTCTCAATTTATTTTGTAGCCATCTGTTCCACAATGTAGAATCTGCCGCGCGCTTGGTCATTTTAGCTAATTGTCTGCGTTCCATTTTTGCTCTGTACACCTCGGCATCATGTTTTCTGAGCACCGAATCTATTGTATAGACGTATTTATTGATCAGGTTGGCTTTCAGCATTTTCTCTTCCAGCGGCTTGCGTTTTGTAGTAATGCTGTCGTTGAGGTATTTTTCTATTAGCAAACTGGCTATTGGTCCGGCCCATGTAGCGCCGTAACCAGCATTTTCAATTGCCACGGCTATCGCAATTTTAGGGTTTTCACGAGGTGCAAAAGCCACGAACATAGAGTGGTTTTGCATTTTTATCACTTCTCCGTTTACGATGGCTTTATTCTCTGCTGTTCCCGTTTTGGCGCACACTGCTACGCCCTCCATCTTGGCCACTGCTGCTGTTCCGCTTTCTACCACATCCTGCATTGCCTGTTGCACTACGCTAAAGGTGGAGTCGGGGATGTTGATAACTTTGTGTTTTTCCAGATACTTGGTAAGTAGGCTGTCTTTTGGGTTTTTGCCAATGGCGCGTACAAAGTGAGGAGGGTAGAAATAGCCTTTGTTGGCTATAATGCACATGGAGTTAGCCATTTGCAAGGGGGTAAGCAACAATTCGCCCTGACCCATACCCACAAACACCACAGTGCATGAGTTCCATACCTTATTATACATTTTGTTGTAGGTATTGGTATCCGGCAAATTACCCTTGCCTTCATAGGGTATATCTACGCCTGTCTGTCGACCGAAACCAAAGTTGTAGTAGTAGTCGTGCCAAACCTGTAGCCCGTTTTTTACACTACCAAAATCTTTATAGTCAATGGTCATCCGGAATATATGGCAGAAATAAGAGTTGCAAGAATGCGCCAGCGCTAAGCGGAAATTGGCAGCGTGGCCCGCATCTTTATGTTCGCAGGCAATTCGCCGGCTACATGCGTTATATCCACCGCCGCAACCGTAGCCAAATGATGGCTCGATAGCGCCTACAGCTAAGGCCACAAGACCAGTCATTGGCTTGATGGTAGAACCGGGCGGATACATGGCCTGTGTAGCCCGATTGAACAACGGGCGAGTGGCCATGCGGTAGAGCATGGAATAGTTTTTTGCCCGTTCTTTGCCTCGAAGCAGGTTGGGGTCATAGGTAGGGCCGCTCACCATTGTAAGAATACCGCCGGTTTGCGGGTCTATAGCTACAACGCTGCCTATTTTATTGGTCATCAGCTTCTCGGCATAAGCCTGAAGATCAGCATCGAGATACAGGTCCAATTGTCGCCCTGAAATTTCCTGGCTATCCAGCATTCCGCCCTTATATGGATCTCTTGGTCTATTGAATTTGTCGCGTTCCAGATAGTGTACACCTCGTTGGCCGCGTAAAGCCTCTTCATATTGTAGCTCTAATCCGCTTAAGCCTGTGTAGTCGCCTTGCCTGTAAGATAAATAGCGAGGTTTTTTGAGCATTTCCACATTTACCTCTCCGATATAACCCAATAAAATACCCGCGGTGGTGTTTTCGTAAGCGCGTATGTTGCGTTCCACCAGCTCAAAGCCGGTAAACATATAGGCGTTTTCCTGAAAACGGGCTGTTTGCGCCTGGCTAAGTTGCTCCATAAATGAACTTTGCCGAACATCTATATTACGCTCCTGTACGCGCTTCATTATGGCGTTGTATTCAGATCTCTCAATTTCCAACGCTGCGCAAAACTGAAGCGTGTCGAAAGTTTTAGGAATGTTTCGCGGCGTAACCATCAGGTCATAAACAACAGTGTTAGACAGCATTACCTTTCCTTTACGGTCGTAAATAACTCCACGGGGTGGATACACTACTTTTTTGTAGATCGCAATATCGTTTGCAAGGATTTTATATTTTTCTTCGAAGTTTTGTAAAAAGAAAAGGCGGGCTAAAATCACAGACGCCAGGCCTATGAAAATAGCTATAATGACGTATTGACGCGGGTTTGCCGCAACTGACATAGATGAAGATTGTGGTACTGGAAATTGTAGGCAAACCTAACACAAATTCACGGTTTGCCTTGGGCTAATGAACGGCAACTATGTGAAATAGCTGTAAATATTTATTCACCACGTGTTAATAAGGAAACTTAAAAAAAGTTTGGTTGTTTTAGAATACCTTATTACATTTGCACTCCGTTACGGAGCGCGATAGTCCGGTGGTGTAACGGTAGCACAACAGTTTTTGGTACTGTTTGTCCTGGTTCGAATCCAGTCCGGACTACGTTTTAAGAAGAAGGCTGCTAATTTAGCGGCCTTCTTTGTGTTTTATAACCTTTTTGGTTTAGTTGGTGGGCTCGCTATGTTTATAGCAAAACCCAGATTACGACTAATTTCAGAAAATACTCCGAAAAAATAAGTAATACAAAATAAAGCCCCGCAAAAATCTGCGAGGCTTCAGAAATTTTGGCATTACAGTCTTTTAGAGCTTGTGTTTAAGTATTTCTTCTACAACGCCAGGATCCAATAGGGTAGAAGTGTCGCCAATACTATCCAATTCATTCTCCGCTATTTTGCGCAATATGCGACGCATTATTTTTCCGCTTCTTGTTTTGGGCAGGCCTGCTACAAATTGTATCTTATCGGGTTTGGCTATTGGACCTATTATTCTGCTTACGGTTTGTATGATGTCTTGGCGGCTAAGGTTTTCATCGCCATGGTTGCTGTTGTACACCACATAGGCATATATGCCTTGTCCTTTTATGTCGTGCGGGTAGCCCACCACAGCGCTTTCTATTACGCCAGAGTGCATATTAATAGCATTTTCTACCTCTGCAGTGCCTATCCGGTGGCCGCTCACATTCAGCACATCGTCTACGCGGCCGGTTATACGATAATTGCCATTTTCGTCGCGATAGCAGCCGTCGCCGGTAAAATAGAGTCCGGGGTAGGTAGCGAAATAGTTTGTTTTGCAACGTTCGTGGTCGCCATAGGTGGTGCGTATTATGGATGGCCAAGGATGCCTAATGCACAAATTGCCGCTAACATTATTGCCCATTATCTCTTTGCCGGCCTCGTCAACCAACATAGGCTCAACTCCGGGTAGCGGCAATGTAGCGTACGATGGTTTTGCCGGAGTAACGCCTGCCAGATTAGAAATCATAATACCGCCAGTTTCTGTTTGCCACCAGGTGTCTACAATGGGGCATTTACCCTTACCTATGTGCTCATGCATCCATTGCCAAGCCTCTTCATTAATGGGCTCTCCTACCGAACCTAACACCTTGAGGCTGCTTAAGTTATGCACATGCACCGGACCAAGCCCATAACCCATCAGTGAGCGGATGGCAGTTGGTGCGGTGTACAGGATGTTTACTTTGTATTTGTCTACTATCTCCCAAAACCTTCCCGCATCGGGCCAGGTAGGTATGCCCTCAAACATAAGCGTGGTGGCGCCCGCTGCCAGTGGCCCGTAAAGTATATAGCTGTGGCCCGTTATCCAGCCAATATCTGCAGTGCAGAAATGTATGTCGCCGGGTTGATACTGGAATACATTCACAAATGTGTAGGTAGTGTACACCATGTATCCTGCGCAAGAATGCACCACGCCTTTAGGCTTGCCGGTAGATCCCGAAGTATACAATATAAATAACGGGTCTTCGGCATCCATCACCTCGGCAGGGCAATCGTGTATGCCCAGCGTTTCTATTTTCCTTATTTCGTCTTCCCACCATAGGTCGCGGCCTTTTATCATGCTTACGGGTGTATGCGTGCGGGTGAGCACTATCACTTTTTTCACAAACGAACATTGTACAAGCGCATCGTCTATTACGCTTTTAAGTGGTATTTCTTTGTTGCCGCGGTAGGCTCCGTCGCAGGTTATTACCGTTAGCGCCTGTGCATCTTTCAGCCTGTCGGCAATACTTTGAGCGCTAAAACCGCCAAATATTACGCTATGTATGGCGCCTATGCGTGCGCATGCCAGCACTGCAATAGCCAGCTCGGGCACCATACCCATGTATATGCATACCCTGTCGCCTTTTGTTACCCCATTGTTTTTCAGCACATTGGCGAACTGCGCTACCTTATGGTGCAGGTCGCGGTAGGTGATCACGCGGTGGTGTTCTTCCGGGTCGTTAGGTTCCCATATTATCGCCGGCTTATTCCCCAGCGTGCCCAGATGCCTGTCGAGGCAGTTTTCAGTTATGTTTAGTTTGGCTCCTTTGAACCATTTTACATCGGGCGTTGTAAAGTTCCACTCCAATAGAGTGTCCCAACGCTTTCTCCAGAGAAACGAAGAAGCTATTGCGCTCCAATATCCTTCCGGATCTTTTATACTTTTTTCGTAAGCTGCGCTATATTCTTCCAGCGACTTGATTTGGTATGGATACGACATAAAGACTGTTTATTGACCACTATTTCGACTACATAGTTACGCAAACATTACGGACGATCGTTTTTTAATTTGCTAATTTGGTATAGTTATGCTAATTAAGTATACCTGACGGTGTACATTTAACATTATGAAAGAGATATTCTGTCCCAAATGCAAGAATGAGGATATTGTAAAAGGCGGCGCTGCAAAGGGTAAGCAGCGGTACAAATGCCGCAGTTGCGACTATCATTTTTCGGTAATGAAAGAGGGAAAAAGTATAGACCCTTATTATGTTATAAAGGCCTTGCAGCTTTATATAGAGGGCGTTACGCTGCGCGAAATAGAGAGGATACTTGGTGTCAGTCATGTGTCGGTAATGAACTGGGTGCGCAGGTACAACATTAAAGCTCCGGAGAATTTTGATTATCGACCTACCTACAAGGTGCTTACCCATGCCGAATTAGTGAGTTTTTTTAGCGATAAAGACTCACTCAAGGCATCGGGGTGCGTGATTACCGAGCTTGGCGACAAGTTTATGGTCATAAAATGGGAGCGTTTTAAACGTAAATAAGGGAGTAGCTATCCGGTTACCAAACATATATATGCGATTTCACAAGCGGCTGAATTGTTTCAACATTTGTTATGAAAATATTTCACACACAATATTCATTTTATGCAAAAAACATTCAAACTATTGTCGTTACTCGCAGCCCTGCACATAACATCGGCAGCAGATGCGCAGAATTCGCAGCACTATGGCTCGGGACTGAAATTGGGTTTAAATCCGGAAGGCAGCAAGTATGTGCGCTTTCTTATCTGGAACCAGATATGGGCCAGACATACGGAAAACAATCCGGGAACGATCGTTAACGGCGTTCCGTCGGAAACGACTCAGGATATTGGCGCTCGTAGGTTGCGTATGCTTGCATACGCACAGATTACACCGCGATATTTGATCCTAACGCACTTTGGTATTAATAACCAAACGTTTGTGAATGGCGGCGGCAGCGGCACAACTGGCACCGGTGGATACGGCCAGGGCAAAAAGCCGCAGATTTTCTTTCACGATGCTTACAACGAATATGCGATTTTGCCTGCTACCGACAGCGCAGGCAAGAAAAAATCATTTAGTCTTTCGCTGGGCGCTGGTCTTCATTACTGGAATGGCGTATCGCGTATGAGCTCAGCAAGTACGCTAACCTTTCTAATGGTAGACGCTCCGGTATTTAACTGGCCTACTATTGAGAATGCTGACCAGTTTGGCAGACAATATGGAATATACATTAAGGGCGCTGCAAAAAAGTTGCATTATCAGTTTAGTCTCGATAAGCCATTTGCCACCATCAGTAAACCCACCGATAGCGCTAATGTAGCAATAGACAACAGCGGCGATGCCGCGGGCGCCCTTAGCGGTTATGTAGATTATCAGTTTCTCGATCAGGAAAGCAATTTGTTGCCCTATCGCGTAGGTACTTATGTGGGCGGTAAACGGGTATTTAATATTGGCGGCGGTTTTTACCGCCAAGCGCGCGGCGTTATAAGTTCGGATGGAATGGGCAAACAACAGAAACACGATATTCTGTTGGTGGCAGGCGACGTTTTTGCCGAGTTGCCGGTGGGTAATAAAGAAAAGAATATGGCATTGACCGCTTATGGCGTATACTACAATTTCGACTTTGGCCCTAACTACCTACGCACATCTGGCATAATGAATACAGGTACTACCAATACTGCGGTACCTGCCGCCGATAGGGTACTGGAGGGACCAGGAAATGCCCGCGTATTGTTAGGTACAGGAAGTATTGCCTATGTGCAGGCAGGGTTTCTACTGCCAAAGTTTAAAAGCAACAAGGTAAGGTTGCAGCCCATAGCTGCGCTGGCCTATAAAAACTTTGAAGCCCTAAAGGCTGCCGGCAGTTATTGGGATGCCGGAATGAATGTTTATCTTGATGCACATAATGCAAAAATAACAGCGCAGTATTCTTCCCGACCATTATACAATGCTGTTACAAAAGAACTGAAAGACCGTAAGGGGGAATTGATTATTCAGTTTCAGGTAGCGCTGTAAGCATTAACTAACAATATTACTAACTCACTAATAAAAAGTATATGAACGATAATTCGAAAACCACAAGCATCTGGAAAGTTATTTCAGCATCGTCTGTGGGTACACTTATAGAGTGGTACGATTTTTACATTTTCGGTAGCCTTGCGGCAACAATCTCTACCAAATTTTTCCCGCAAAGTAATCCTACCGCAGCGTTTCTTTCTACACTGGCCACATTTGCGGCAGGTTTTGTGGTAAGGCCATTTGGCGCGCTTTTTTTTGGTAGACTTGGCGACCTTATTGGGCGTAAGTACACGTTTATGATGACCTTGTTACTCATGGGTGGCGCCACTTTCCTCATAGGTTGTGTGCCCAGTTATGAAACAATTGGCTTTTTTGCACCACTGTTGGTGCTGATACTTCGCTTGCTACAAGGTCTGGCCCTCGGCGGCGAGTATGGCGGCGCTGCTACCTATGTGGCAGAACATTCGCCTGCTGACCGTCGTGGATACTGGACGTCTTGGATACAAACCACAGCAACGGTTGGGCTTTTTGTTTCCCTGTTGGTTATTCTGGCTACTAAAACAGCGCTAAGTAAAGACGATTTCGAAAGCTGGGGATGGCGTGTTCCATTTTGGGTATCTATTATTATGATACTTGTTTCCTATATTATAAGACGGAACATGCATGAGTCGCCCTTGTTTGCAAAAGCTAAAGCAGAAGGTAAAACAGCAAAAAATCCGCTAAAAGAGAGTTTTGGCAATAAATTCAATATGAAGTTTGTACTGCTTGCATTGTTTGGCGCTACTATGGGTCAGGGTGTGGTATGGTATACCGGGCAGTTTTATGCACTTAGCTTCCTGCAGAAGGTATGCACAGTAGACAGCGCCCAAACTGATAGTCTGGTAGCGATAGCGCTTATCATGGGTACTCCTTTCTTCGTTGTTTTTGGCGGATTGAGCGACAAAATAGGACGTAAACCTATAATGATGGCAGGTATGCTATTGGCCATTGTTTGCTATAGGCCCATTTACAAAAAAATGTATGAGGTAGCAGATGTAAAAAGTAAAACGGAACTGGTCGCAAACCGAGCACACAAAATGGTGGCAAAACAGCTTGCCAATAATGATTCTGTGTATACTTATACAACCGTAAAAACTTATTCCGACGGCGCGGTCTTAACGTTTGATAGCACGGTTACAGTAAAAATAAGCCCAAACAACACTGCTGTAACTTCGAAAACAGCTAAGTCGGTGTTGCTGAACAACAGCGATAAGTGGTCGTTGATAATGCTTGTTTTTATACAGGTATTATTTGTAACCATTGTTTACGGCCCAATTGCCGCTTTTCTGGTAGAAATGTTCCCAGTGAAGATCCGTTATACATCGATGTCGTTGCCTTACCATGTGGGTAATGGAGTATTCGGCGGCTTGCTGCCTACGGTGGCCACATATCTGGTTACTAAAGCCAAAGAAGGCGGCGCTTCCAACTGGTATCTGGAGGGATTATGGTATCCTATCATTATAGGCGCGGTCTGCTTTACCATAGGCGTTCTGTATATTGATAACAAAAACAATCATGCTAACGATTAAAATTACAAATCTATGAATATACTGAAACGAGTATTAGGAATCGTATGGCTGGCATTGGCGTTGGCCGCTGCATACTTCTGCATTTTTACGTTTGGCGTACCTAAAATCACATCTGGCAAGCAAGACGATCTGGTGTTTGGTATCGTTATCCTATTTGTGCTTACTCCGATCATAGTCGGTGGTCTGTTCACCTTTGGGCGTTATGCGCTGATGGGTGAATATGATAAGCACGAATAAGCAGGTTCAAAATTTTGAATGAAACCGATTGTTCAGCAACCGGTTTCATTCTTTTTTAATAAATTACAGTATGACAATTAAGAAAGCTCCGAGGTATGCGTTGATAGCAGTGTTACTACTACTGTTATGTAACTACCCGCTACTGAGCGCAGCCAACAAGCCTGTATTGGTGAGCGGAATACCGCTCCTGTATATATATGTTGCCGCTGTGTGGCTATTGGGCATTATATTACTTTACGTAACAGCAAATTCGGGTACCGAGCATAATGAATAACGCAACGGTCGTCTTTATTTCTATTGTTTACCTCGCACTTTTGTTCGGTATTGCTTATTACATAGAGCGGCGCCGCACAGCGGGCAAGCGTTTTGTAAACAATGCCTGGGTATATGCACTATCGCTTGCGGTATATTGCACCGGTTGGACCTACTATGGCAGCGTGGGCAGGGCAGCTACCAGCGGCGCAGAATTTATCACCGTTTATCTGGGTCCATCGGTAATGTGTGCGCTTTTTGTGCCAGTATTGCTTAAAATAGTGCGTATTTGCAAAACACAACGTATCAACAGTATTGCCGATTTTATATCTACAAGATATGGCAAAAACTTTTCGTTGGGTATTATTGTTACCCTTTGCTGCGTCATTGGCGTGATTCCCTATATTGCTTTGCAGTTAAAGGCTATATCAAACAGCTATCATGTAATCGCCGGAGTTAGTTGTAATAACTCCCTACCATTGTTGCGCGACGATTCTATGTATATAGCCGTTATAATGGCTGTGTTTATTATATTTTTTGGTACGCGTTCGGTCGATGCATCTGAACGACACGAAGGGCTGGTAGCGGCAATCGCTTTCGAGTCGGTGGTGAAACTGGCTGTGTTTGTAGTTGCAGGGCTATTCGTTACCTATGGGCTGTTCAATGGCTTTGGTTCGTTATTTGCGGCTGCTCATGCCCAGCATAAAGAACAGTTTTTCGTGATGCCGGGCATACATGTATACAGCAACTGGATAACAATGATACTGATCTCAATGACAGCAATGATGTTATTGCCTCGTCAGTTTCAGGTAGCGGTAGTAGAGAATACCAGCGAAAAGCATATAAAGAAAGCAATGTGGCTTTTTCCGCTGTATTTATTTATCATCAACATATTTGTTATCCCAATCGCTATTGCCGGTAAGCTTTTATTGGGCCCTGGCGCCGATGCAGATACTTATGTCCTTTCTTTACCCTTGCTCAGCGGCCAGCATTTTTTGAGCGGTCTTATTTACATTGGCGGCCTTTCGGCGGCCAGCAGTATGATTATAGTAGAAACTATAGCGCTATCTACAATGGTAAGTAACCACCTTGTATTGCCCGCATTTCTTACCTCGCTGAAAGCACGCCGACCGGAAAAACCGGCGCTCAACCAAATTATAATAGCCCGGCGTGCAAGTATACTATTCATCCTTTTTCTTGCCTATATGTACGATAGGTATATAGCGGCTTACTTCCCCTTGGTGTCAATAGGTGTGGTGTCAATGGCTGCGGTTGCGCAGTTTGCGCCTACGGTTGTCGGGGCATTATATTGGAAACAAGCATCAAAAAACGGCGCAGTTGCTGGTATTGTAGCTGGTTTTTTAGTTTGGGGTTATACCTTGATCTTGCCATCCGTTATCAATGCGGGATTTGCCAGCAATTCAATCTTAAAATACGGTCCCTGGGGTGTATCATGGTTACGGCCGCAGGCGTTGTTTGGTTTGGAGGATCTCGATTTGTTAGCGCATTCTTTCTTTTGGAGCATGACGGTTAATATTACCTGTTATGTAGTTTTCTCTATTTATTCGGTTTTGAAGCCCGAAGAACTGTTTCAGGGAAACGTATTTGTTGATATTTTCAAGAATCAGCATGTCGCCGATCGTAGAAGCGTATGGAAGGGTACTGCATACCTTGCCGATATCAGGAAGCTATTATCCAGTTTTATAGGTCAGGATCGAGCAGATAGACTTTTGGCATCGTATGAACAAAGGCACCGCTTACCAACAGGATCGCCTGAGGCCGACCCGAGAATTGTTGCTTTTGCAGAGAAAATTCTCTCAGGGGTTATTGGTTCAGCGTCCGCGCGGTTTATGGTGAGTAATATTACTAAGGAAGAGCAGATAAATATTGATGAAGTATTGCGCATTGTAAAAGAATCGCAACAGGTATTGGAGCTAAACAAAGAACTCAAGAAAAAATCGATTGAACTCACTCGAGCCACTACTGCGCTTCAACAAGCCAACGACCAATTAAAGCAGCTGGACGCAGTTAAGGATGAATTTCTTTACACAGTTACCCACGAGTTGCGCACACCACTTACTTCGATACGTGCGATGTCGGAAATTGTCTTCGACAATCCAGACATGGATGAACCTATGCGGCAACAATATCTGGGAAATATTGTTACCGAAATTGAGCGGCTTAGTCATTTAATTACTCAGGTGCTCAATCTGGAACGATACGAATCGGGTAGGCAGAAATTGCATTTGCAGTCTGTGGATGTTGCAGCGCTGATCAAAGACATAGTAAAATCATTAAGTCCGTTGGCCATAGGAAAGCAAGCTGAGATTCACTTCGTATCGCCCAGTAGCATGTTTTTACTGCAATGTGATAAAGACCTCATCAGGCAGGCGATATATAATCTGGTGTCCAATAGTTTGAAGTTTGTGCCTTATGGAGCTGGCTACGTGAATATTGTAGCGCTGCAGGAAAACGGTGAAATGAAGATATGGGTACAAGACAATGGCAAGGGGATACCAGCAGAGCTGCACCAACTGATATTTGACAAATTCTTTCAGGCCCATAACCAAACTTTAAAGAAGCCAGAAGGTAGCGGGTTGGGTTTGGCTATCTGTAAGCGTATCGTAGAGATGCACAATGGCAATATATGGGTTGAGTCGCCTCCTGAAGGCGGCGCGAAATTCATTGTAACGTTGCCCTACGATATGTAGTTACACTTTTGCGCTTCACCTATTGTGCGCTACATTTGCAATGTCTTACAGAATCTATACATGAAAAAAATACTTGTTGTTGATGATGATCCATATATACTGATGTCGCTTGAGTTTATAATGAAGAAGGGTGGCAATGAGGTTATGGTAGCGCGCGACGGTACAGAAGCTCTCGAAATAATTAATACCAACAAACCTGATTTGGTATTGCTCGATATAATGATGCCCGATGTAGATGGTTATTCTATATGCAGTTACATAAAATCGACCGACGGACTCAGGGATACTATTGTTGTATTTCTCAGCGCAAAAACGCAGGAAGCCGATATTCAAAAAGGTCTCGCCTTGGGAGCCGCAAGGTATATATGTAAGCCGTTTTCTACCCGCGATTTAGCCAAAGAAATTAAGGAATTGCTCGATAAGTAGTGTTTTCTGGTTATTTGGTATACATTTTGATTTCTAGTTTAATTATTGAACTAATTTTCGTGTAGCGTTCAAAATTATCGGGATTATGGAATACAGCGAATATTATCGGGACAGCATAACTAATAAAGAACAGTTTTGGAAAGCGCAGGCAGCAAACCTGCAATGGGGTAAAATGCCTGAAAATATCTTGTCGAAAAACAAGCAAGGGCATTTTCAGTGGTTTGCCGATGGTATGCTCAATATGAGTCATCTGTGTCTTGATGCGCATGTGGAAAAGGGAAATGGTATGCAGGTAGCGCTGATATACGAATCGCCGGTAACGCACAAAACCCAACATATAACCTACAAACAGTTGCTGGATAGTGTGTCGCAGTTTGCTGCAGGAATGCGCAATCTGGGTGTAGGGGAGGGTAGTAATGTCATAATATATATGCCCATGATACCGCAAGCCATAATAGCTATGTTGGCATGTGCGCGTATAGGCGCTACGCATTCAGTGGTTTTTGGTGGTTTTGCCCCCCACGAACTGGCTATGCGTATTGATGACGCTAAGCCTAAGTTGATTATTTCAGCATCGTATGGAATAGAATTTGGCAAGAAAATAACCTATAAGTTACTGGTTGAAGATGCGCTGAAGGAAGCTAAGCACAAGCCCGATTATCAGGTTTATTACAGGCGAGAAAAACACTTCGATTCGCTTGGCGGGCAGCGAGATATGGATTTTGAGGCATTGTTGAAGTGTGGCGCTGTAGGGTATAGGCATTTACCGTCCACACATCCGCTTTACATATTATACACCTCGGGTACAACAGGCACACCCAAGGGTATAGTGCGCGATACCGGCGGCTATGCAACCGCTTTACGTTTTACGATGGAGCATTTTTATGGTGTGAAGCCCGGCGAGGTATTTTTTGCAGCCAGCGATATTGGTTGGGTAGTAGGTCATTCATATATTGTGTACGGTCCACTACTATATGGGTGTACAACTGTACTATTTGAAGGCAAACCGGTCCGCACGCCAGATGCCGGTATTTTTTGGCGCATGGTGGAACAACATAAAATAAATCACCTATTTACAGCCCCAACGGCTATCCGTGCTATAAAAAAAGAAGATCCCGAAGGTGCGCTTATAAAGGAGTATGATATAAGTAGTTTAAAATATCTTTTTCTTGCCGGCGAGCGCTGCGATACTGCAACTTACAACTGGGCAAGCGAGCAATTGCAAAAGCCGGTAATAGACCATTGGTGGCAAACAGAAAGCGGCTGGCCAATGTTGGGTACTATGATGGGATTTGAAGGGCAGTCGCCAAGAGCTGGCGCCGCCGGTAAGCCGGTTTGCGGATATGACATTCATATTCTGGATGAGGACGGCGTCGTGATTGACACGCCACAAACAGAAGGATATATTGCAGTGAAGCTGCCACTACCACCGGGTTGCCTTACCTCTTTATGGAACAATGAAGCGCGTTTTAAGAAAGGATATTTCGAGAAATTTCCCGGTTACTACCTTACAGGCGACAGCGGGTTTAAAGATGAGGAAGGTCAATATCATATAATGGGCCGTATAGACGATGTAATAAATGTAAGCGGCCATAGGCTGAGTACCGGAGAAATGGAAGAACTGGTTTCGTCGTGCCCCGATGTGGCAGAATGTGCCGTGGTAGGTATCGCAGACGAATTGAGAGGTCAGCGGCCAATAGCGCTTTTTGTTTTGAAAGATGGCGTTACCGCCACTGAGGAAGAAACAGAAGCCGCATTAATACAACTGATAAGAGAAAAAATAGGTCCGGTGGCTTATTTCAGAAATGCAGCTGCTATAAAACGTTTACCTAAAACCCGTAGTGGAAAAATATTGCGTAAAGCAATCTGCCAGATAGCTGATGGAAAGCAATTTAATATGCCATCGACAATAGAAGACCCGGATACGCTAAAAGAAGTGGTAGATACATTAAGCAGGCGTAAGCTTGGTATGGCATTTGAATAGCGGTGTTATCGAGTGTTATTCGTGCAACTTCATTTTATTGGATTTTTATTGCAACTTGATTGTTTGATAAAGCAATATGTTTGAGCTAAATGTGATACTGATTACAATTAGTTATCAAACTAATGCCCGTCATTAACTGGAAGGCTCGTGATAATGATCTTTGTGTCATAATATCAAATGTATGAACAAGCACATTCACGACTCGAACACAGCAGAAGCGCAACATCCAGAAGAACATCACAGTTGGTTGCATAATATTATTGAGAAAATGCAGAACCTCGACGCCGATTTTCCATTATCTGGAGGCGAACCGCATCCACACGTTCATTATCATACTCCGGTAGTTCATACCGATTCGCAATCGGAAGCGAAGATTGATACCGAAGTACATAACGATGGTCATGATGTAAATGCTCATCACGACGATAATAAACATCATACTTGGCTGGGAGCGCTTGTTGAGAAAATGCAACATCTCGATGCTGATTTTCCATTATCAGGCGGCGATCCGCACCACCATTCAAACTAAAGAGATATTAAATCACCGGTTGGGTTAAAGGCTGGTTCATATTATAATTCGCATTTCCTAAAGTAATAGTATGAAACGTTCACTTGTATTGACAGCATTGTTGTTGACTGTTGCGTTTACCACAACTACCTATTTATCGTGCTCAAAAGATGAATGTGAAGGAGTAAGTTGCCAGCATGGCGGTACATGCAAAAGTGGTAAATGCGTATGCCCTACTGGCTACTCTGGTGTAAACTGCGAGTCGAGGACATGTGAGGTAAACAGCACAGCGCTGGTTCAGTTCAGTAATCGTTCTGCCAACAGCACTTACAGTATATTGTGGGACGGAAGTATTATTACTACGTTGTCTGCAGGTGTTACAAGTGAATTATATACGGTTGCCGCTGGTCAGCACACGCTCGAATTCAGATATTCCAATTCCAGTACAAGCTCCTGCACCCCAAGTACGCCAAACCTGGCGCAATGTTCGTCAACTGTATATTGGTGTAGTAATTAAGTATAGCTGATAGTTGATTTATAAATGTGTACTCCGGCTTACTATAGCAACTATGCCATCGGTAAGCCGGAGTTTTTTTTATTGGTAATATAGTTTTTAAAATGCATTCCATCCCTGTGCGGTAAGGTTGTGGTATACACCGCCCTTTGTGAGTAGCTTTTCTCCTTCGTTTTTGCCAGTTATATAGCCTATAACGCTTATGTTATTGTTGCGGGCTACTTTTTCGTAATCTTCCTGTCGAATAGTGAATAGCAATTCATAGTCTTCACCGCCGTTTAGAGCACATGCTGCGGTGCCTATCTGAAATTCAGCCGCCATAGTTCTGGCATCTTCGTGAATAGGCAGTTTATCTTCATATACTAAGCAGCCCACATCACTTTTCTTACAAATGTGCAATAAGTCCGAGCTTAAACCGTCGCTTACATCTATCATCGCTGTTGGCGTCACTCCTGCTTCTGCAAGCCATTCCACAATATCTATCCGTGGTTCAGGTTTTAGCAACCGACCAACAAGGTATTTTTGGTTGTAGAGATTGGGCTGAATTTTAGGGTTTTCAAGAAATATCTTTTTTTCCCGCTCAAGAAGCTGCAACCCAAGATATGCAGAACCCAGGTCGCCGCTAACACAAATTAAATTGTTCTTTTCAGCTCCAGCCCGCGTAACATATTTGTCGGGAGCTACCTCGCCTATGGCCGTTACACTTATTACAAAGCCCAGTTTAGAACTTGTGGTATCCCCGCCAATCAGGTCTACATTAAATTTATCGCAGGCAGCGTACACGCCTTCATAAAACTCCTCCAGCGCCTCAACCGAAAATTTATTCGACATAGCAATGGATAAGGTGATATGCGTTGGCGTAGCCATCATGGCGCACAAATCAGATAGGTTTACTACTACAGCCTTGTATCCTAAATGTTTGAGCGGCGTATACATCAGGTCGAAATGGATACCCTCTACAAGAAGATCGGTAGTGATAACAGACTGGCGGCCGAACTGATCAATTACAGCAGCGTCGTCGCCTACAGATAGCAACGTGCCCGCCTGTTTTGTCTCATTGTTTTTAGTGAGTAACTCTATCAATCCAAATTCGCCTAAAGAGGCAATTTCTGTTCTGGTTATGTCTTGCATTTATACTATTGTTGTAAATTAATTATTTAATTGTCAAAGGTAATTCAATACAGAAGATCGGGCATTCAATGGTTAGAGCATTGCTACAGGACACTTAGTATCGTGGTAAAAAAGGAATTTCCAACCTTCCTTACGACCTTGTTCTGCATAGCCAGCGCGGAGCTGCATTGCTTTTTTCCCATTGAAGTCGTATTTAGCTACATAGTTCATTTTCAATTGCTTAAGCTGTGGCGCTTCATCGCCACCGTAAAATATTTTATCATTTCCATCGGTTATGAGAAACACTATATGCTCTGGGCAATGTCCGCCTGAATGGGTGTATTGTATGTAGTCGTCTATAAGTCCGGTATCGCCGTCGAGCCATTTTATCTGGCTCGTTGCTAATATAGGGTCTATATCGGCCGGGTTGTAAGAAGGCAATCCCTTTTCTAAGGCAAAGCCTGCTTCGGGCCGATAGATGTAGTAGTCAGCGTTTGGGAAAGTGGTATGTGTTATGCCCTGATTGTCTTTAAATACCATACAACCTGCATGGTCTTTGTGCAAATGCGACATCAGGACCTTTGTTACCATTGCAGGTTCATAGCCATGTTGTCTGAGGTTATGGTGAATGGTCAGTTCGCCATCGGCATTATAGAATCCAAGGCCAGTATCAAATATTATTACGTCGCGGGCTGTAACTACAAGAAATGGTTGCACCTCGACTAACAGCGATCCGGTAGGGCGGTGATTAAGTATGTCATTATCTGTATCGAAGGGAACAAACATCTTGTCGTGCCCTACAGTGAATACACCTTCTGAAAGCGGATAAATTTCTGCCATTATTTTGAGGCTATGGTAGTTAGTGGGTTATATAAATAATCAGGCAAATGTTGCTTCGGCTGTGTAGTGTTGTTCCACCTCCTGCAGAATCCCTTCTATTTCTGCCAGATTGTCTGTAGTTACCAGGCGGTTTCTGTATTCCTTTACGTGCGACAGTCCTTTGAGGTAGCTGGCATAATGCCTGCGCATTTCCAAAATGCCCAGTTTTTGTCCCTTCCAGGATACGGAACCATGCAGGTGCTTACGGCAAGCATGCAGGCGTTCGGCAAGGGTAGGAGGGGCGTGGTGTTCGCCGGTGGCCATATAGTGCTTTATCTCTCTGAAAATCCAGGGATAGCCAATTGCGGCGCGGCCTATCATTATACCATCTACGCCATAGCGGTTTTTATATTCTACGGCTTTTTCGGGGCTATCAATATCTCCGTTACCAAAAATAGGTATATGTATGCGTGGGTTTTCTTTTATTTTGCCAATCAGGGTCCAGTCGGCGTCGCCTTTGTACAACTGCTGACGTGTACGGCCGTGTATCGACAGCGCTTTTACGCCTATGTCTTGCAGGCGTTCTGCAACTTCTTCAATATTTTTGGTATTGTTGTCCCAGCCCAAACGCGTTTTTACTGTTACGGGCAGAGAGGTGCTTCTTATGCATGCTTTGGTTAGGCGCACCATAAGGTCTATGTCTTTAAGCACAGCTGCGCCAGCACCTTTACACACAACCTTCTTAACAGGGCAGCCAAAATTAATATCCAACAGATCCGGATTGGTGGCATCAATTATTTTAGCCGACATAGCCATGGCATCTTCGTCGCCGCCAAAAATCTGAATGCCGATTGGTTTTTCATAGTCGAAAATGTCTAACTTTTGTCTGCTCTTTATAGCATCACGAATCAATCCTTCAGAGGATATAAATTCGGTATACATAAGGTCGGCTCCCTGCTCTTTGCACACCGCCCGGAATGGCGGATCCGAAACATCTTCCATCGGGGCGAGTAGCAGCGGAAAATCGCCCAGTTCTATATTGTCTATCTTTACCATGTATAGTGAGGCAAAGGTACGAACAATACATTAATACTGATTGACCAGTACATAAGGCAACGGTAAACATTAACGCCTATTGCATTGGTAAAATAAGGCATGCTTTATATGATATTGTGATGTGTAATATTGTGGATTGTGTACCATGCTTTTAAGTAAGATTTGCAGCCGGTTTTGTAAAATTTATGAAATTGAAATTCTTTATTCCTAACTTTGTATCCGCTTCCAAAACAATTCAATAGACCTAAGGTTGACAAAGAATCTGAAAAGGGCGTCATTGGCCGGTATCTTAATAGCGCTGGGCATTATATATGGCGACATTGGCACTTCCCCCCTCTATGTAATGAATGCCATATGCAATGGCAAAGTGATTAGCGAGGAACTTATTATCGGGTCGCTATCCTGTATTATCTGGACGCTAACATTGCAAACTACAGTTAAGTATGTAATGCTAACGCTGAAGGCAGATAATAAAGGGGAAGGAGGTATCTTTTCATTATTTGCATTGGTGCGAAGGCACGGGAAATGGACAGTCTTCCCGGCAATGATAGGCGGCGCGGCGCTATTAGCCGATGGTATGATTACGCCTCCTATCTCAGTAACTTCGGCTATAGAAGGTTTAAAAGGGTATTCGGCATTATCTCATATCAGTACTATGAGTATTGTATATATAGTAATAGCTATACTTACCTTGTTGTTTTTCTTTCAGCAGTTTGGCACCAGTAATATTGGCAAAGCTTTTGGTCCGATAATGTTTTTGTGGTTTGTGATGTTGGCTATTTTGGGTATACATGAGCTGTATATTGGCCACGACTGGCGCATATTCAGAGCTTTAAATCCTTATTATGCCATACATATTCTTACAGTTTATCCCAAAGGCTTCTGGATATTAGGCGGTGTTTTCCTTTGTACCACAGGGGCCGAAGCCCTTTATTCAGACCTTGGACACTGCGGTAGACAGAATATCAGGATATCATGGACTTTTGTGAAAAGTTGTCTGATTCTTAATTACTTAGGGCAGGGCACTTATTTGCTGACTATAAAAAGCGGCGTTCCCTGGAATTCGGCAGTTGCCAACCCATTTTATAAATTGATGCCGGATTGGTTTATGCTACCGGGCATTTTCATTGCCACTATTGCGGCTATCATCGCCAGTCAGGCATTGATATCGGGATCGTTTACGCTTATCAGCGAAGCCATGAAACTCAATTTGTGGCCGAAGATGAAGATCAATTACCCCACAGTAGAGCGCGGACAGTCTTTTATACCGGGTATCAACTTATTGCTTTTTGTAGGCTGTACTGCCATCACACTCTATTTTCAGCGGTCCAGCGCTATGGAGGCTGCCTACGGTTTATCGATCACTATTTGCATGATCATGACATCCTGCCTGTTTTCGTATTATATGTTTGTGAAGCGGGTGCCAATTGTTTGGATTGTTACCTACCTGATCGTTTATTTTACCATTGAGTTTTCATTTTTGTGGGCAAATCTTGTTGAGAAATTTCAGGAGGGCGGCGTTGTAACCATGATTGTAGGCGGTGGTTTGTTTATGACCATGATTGTTTGGTACAAGTCGCGCAAGATCAAAAATCGTTATGTAGAGTTTGTTCGCCTCGATAATTATGTGCCTATACTGCAGGAACTAAGTAATGATAACAGTATTACCAAATACGCCACTCACCTTGTATATCTTACCAGCGCCAATAACCCCAAGGAAATAGAGCATAAAATACTGTACTCAATACTATACAGGAAACCTAAAAGAGCGGATATTTATTGGTTTGTGCATGTTGATGTGGTTGACGACCCATATACTACTGAATATGCAGTACAAACCATTGTGCCCAACGAGATAATCCGTATTGAGTTCAGGTTAGGCTTCAGGATGGACCACCGTATACAGTATATGTTTAAAAAGGTGGTGGAGGAAATGGTTGCCAATAAAGAAGTGAACATAGTAAGCCGCTATGAGTCGCTGAGCAAAAACAATGTGGTGGGCGATTTCAGGTTTATTGTAATGGAAAAATTCCTTTCGCGCGACAATTCGCTGCCTTTGTGGGAGCAGATGATTATGCGTGGTTATTTCATACTCAAAAAGTTCAGTTTGTCTGAAGAGCGTGGTTTCGGTCTCGATCCATCTGATGTTACTTTGGAAAAATATCCGATCATAGTATCTGCTATACCCGATTTTAGTTTGCGCAGGGTAGCGGAATAGCATTTAGTACTAAATAAGTGTTTTATATATAAGGCCATTCAATTGCTGAAATAGCATTTGAATGGCCTTATTTTACGAATTACAGTGAGTTTTTCGCGTTTTATTAGGATACTAAAATCGAGGGCATACTTTTTTACCAGGAGCTATAGGGCCTGAATTATAGTCGCCAACATAAAATAGCGATATTTCTAAACCTCCGTTGCTGTTAGTTGCTTTCTGAAATGATGATGTGTTGATGTCGTAGCTGACTCCTGCTCCTATTTTATTGTATTTTATTTTTACGATTGGCATAATTGCATCGTTATATCTGTATCCACTCCCTAAGGTTAAACTAAAGTCAGTTTTTGAAAATTGATCCTTGAAGTTATACTGCCACAGTAAAGCGCATATTATTTCTTTATACTCACCCTGTTGGCCATAATTTGTATGTATTTGAATAGAGTTGAAGTCGTTAATAGCCACATCTGCCGAAGCATTTATGTTTGCTCGAACATTGATTTTTATTTTGTTTGTAGTATTGTAGCTAAATGAGGGCTGATTTAAATGGTAGCCTGAAACCCCAATACTATAAACGATAGTGTTGTCTGTGTTGTTGCTTGTATTGAAGTTTAAACCAGCGCCCACATCCCAATAACTTAATTTAGTTCCACTAAAATTTTCAAGATTTGGTATTGACGTATTGAAAATGCCGTTGTCATATTGGTTGTTGTAGGTGATTTTAGATGGGTTGAAACTGTATTGCGCATAGCCAGCAACGATTCCTACAGATAGAAAACTGTTATAGTCGGGGTTTAGAGATTTATTATAGTTGATTGCAGGGTAAATACCCGTTATTTTTTGGTTTGCTGCCCCGGCATTATCTGTAAATACGTGTACGCCTATGCTAAACATATCTTCTTTGTATGGATTAAGTTGTGTTTTTGTAACCCCGCTTAATGCCATTGTAGTGTATGGATTTCCGATTGTCGCCCATTGACTGCGATAAGATGCCATAAACTTGAAGTCGCTGGCATTAACTCCTGTTAGCGCCGGATTTCTAAGAATTGCATTTTCGTTAAATTGCGATTGATGCACATCAGCCTGAGCTTTAGCTTCATTAATATTAAGCAGAAATAATATAGAAAGTGTTGTGTAGCAGGATATATAGTTCATTTTATTAGTTTATTATCATTACGTCGCCCTTTATTAAAATTTGTTTGCCCGATGCGCATTTTCCTTCTACGTAATACATGTAAATATCTGGCGCACATAGTTTGCCATTGTACTTCCCATCCCATCCAACAGAAGGTTCATTTGCATTTATATTGCTTCTGCTAAACATAAGTTCACCCCATCTATTGTAGATATTGAAACTGATTATTTGCTGTATGTCTTCGCCTCTGGGATAAAAAATATCATTTTGTCCATCTGAATTTGGCGTAAAACCTGTTGGAAGTACGCAACTGCAATCAGCTTTAGTGGTTGCGCAATTGATTATTGATACGTTTTTTGTTAATGTTACGGTACCGCAGTTAAGATTTACTACTGCTGAGCTAATGTAGCTACCCGCATTATTGTAGGTATGTTGTGCAGTAAGACCCGTTGCTGTATTTAGTGTTGGATTCCCAGAATCGCCAAAGTACCAGGTCACGCTATTTATTTGACTATTGGCATTAAGTCGAAATTGTGTACTGCTATTGGCGCAACTATCGGAAATGTATATTGTAGCCGCACATGGTGTTGTATTGCAATTTGTGATAGTTACACGAAGTGTGTAGCTAAAAGATCCGCAATCAGCAATGCCTGTGGCTGTAATAGTGAAGGTACCTGCTCTTGAGAAACTGTGTAGTGGCCTTGGTAGGGTAGACGTATTGTTAGCGCCGGAAGATGGATCGCCAAAATTCCAGTTAATACTACTAATTACTTAAGGTGAGCGGATAGCAAAATTTGCACCAGAACTCAAACAAGTATCTGAAACTGTAATAACGCCACTGCAAGGTAGTCCCGGGTTACAGTCTACAACACGAATAGGGTAGGCAATTGTAAAAACGCCGCATGGCGCTGTAGCTACAGCCGTTACCGTATAGCTACCAACTGCCGTAAAAAGGTGGCTGGGTGTAAACGTAGTAGATGTATTACTAACGCCGCTGGAAGGATCGCCAAAATTCCATAGTACAGAAGTAATACTTGCCGAGGAAACGATAGAAAAAGGAATATTATTTTGAAGGCAGGTGTCGGAAGAGGCAATAATACCATTACAGCAAAGCCCTACAAACAACGTTCGGCATACCGTGGTAGGTGAAGAGCCAGGTTCTTGAAATGTAACGCAGATTGTATAAATGCCCGGACTGGTAAATGTATGCGATGGATTGGGCGATGTGCTGAGACCAGTAATTGTGGTTGTATCGCTTGTGCCACTGGACGGGTCGCCAAAGTTCCAAAAAAAGTAGGGTGAAAAGCTTGTGCCTTCCGCTTGAAAAATTAGCGTTAGATCGGTGCAAGTGTCGCCGGCAATCTTTATACCTATTATTTGTCCATTGGCCGACGATACAAATAAGATAAAAAACACAACAACTAAGCCAATCAGTTTATACATACTTCACAGTTCATTTTTAGTTATTGGGTAAAATTATAGGGTATTAGCGTAGCATGATCAAAAAAATGTCCAAATTGAATTTGGTGTGACAAAAGATCTGCCAATGGCTATTACACCCTATTGTTTATCTTTTTGTCAAATAGCCTATTACTGAGAAGAATTGTATTTAATTAGAAGTTAGTTTTGATATTTTTATTTGTTGAGCCAATGTCTGTTTTTAGTAGGTCTGCCTTTATTGATAAGCATTATTGGATACATGCACTTTTCTGGACTTTATATTCTGTTTATTTATTCGCTAATCCGGCAATGTATAAATGGGGATGGAAGCCTGTAGCGTTTACAGGTCTGGCTTTCTATCTAAGTTATGGCGGAGCCTATTTTTTTGCTATCAGGTATATTTCGCCACGCTTTTTTGAGCAAAAGAAAATAGGAAGGGGACTATTAATGATTTTGCTGACAGTATCGTGCGAGCAGGCTTTTTTTGGCCGATCAGCAATTATTTTTTACCATTTAATAATCCGTTTGTAGAGTGGTTTTTATTTAACTTGCCTTTTGGATGCATTGTTTTGCTACTTGCAGTGGGCGTATCTGTTTTTACAGACTATTTGTATGTAGTGAGAAAAGTACAACAATTAGAAATTGCAAAAGCGCAACAAGAAATTTATTTGTTTAAATCTCAAATTAACCCCCATTTTCTATTTAATACCCTCAACAGTTTGTATGTTTTGGCGCGCTCAAAATCCGCAAAAACAGAAACGGCTATCCTTCAGTTGTCAGACCTTATGAGGTACTTGATCGAGATATCGCAAAGAGATTTGGTAAACTTGACCGATGAGCTTCGTTTTTTGAATAGCTATGTTGAAATGGAAAAATTGAGGCTGAACGAGGATGCAAAGTGCATTTTTAGCGTATTGCCAAACAACTATGATCCCTTTAAGTTACCTCCACTAATATTATTGCCTTTTGTTGAAAACGCATTTAAACATGGAGCAGAATTGAATCCGGGAACTGTAAATATAGAAATTTATGTAGCGATACAAGATGGCTGGTTGTATTTTGATGTTGCTAATACTGCTGCCATAACAAAGCCATTTACCACTACTGGCACGGGATTAGAAAACGTGAAAAAGCGGCTCGAATTAATCTTAAAGGATCGCTATTTTTTAGAATCGAAATTTGAAAATGGTCAGTATTCAGTAAAATTGAAAATAGAAGTATGAAAATCTATACCTGCATCGTTGTAGACGATGAACCCTTAGCCAGAAAATTATTGCAAGATTATTTAGACTTATTACCTAACATGAAGCTATTGGGTTGCTGTAAAAACGCAGGCGAAGCCATTGCAATATTACAAGATAAAGAGGTTGATATTTTATTTTGTGACATAAAAATGCCTGGAGTCAGTGGATTGCAGTTTTTAAAGTCACTTTACAAACCATCTAAAATTATTATTACCACTGCCTATAGAGATTATGCAGTGGAAGGTTTCGAGATAGGTGTAGTAGATTATTTGTTGAAGCCAATTTCAGTAGAGCTTGTTTTTACAAGCTATAAACAGAGCTTTAGGTATTAATAAAAAAGAAATAAAACCAATAGAATTTGCAACTGAAGATTTTATGTTCTTCAAAACCGGCAACTCCACTGAACGCGTATTTTTGAATAATATTGACTTTATAGAAGCTTACGGTAATTATTGCAAATTACATCTTATAGATGCCAATCGTTTTTTAGCAGTTAATTATAAAATATCTGAACTGGAAAAAGATCTGAAAAGTAAAAAGTTTATTAGAATACATAAGTCGTATATAGTAAATAAGATATATATAGCCAAGATGTCATCAAATGCCCTATTTGTAAATGCTAAGGAGGTACCTATCAGCGATAGTTATAAGAAAGATGTTATGGGTATTTTGAAAGTTGACAAATAGCCTCAATCTCGCTTAACTTTTATTTATTTGATGACTCGCTATATGATGCTGCAAGATTTCTCTTAGACTATCTAAATAATCAGCAAATATTTGAGTATTCATAACCGGATGGTCGCTATTGGGTATTGTTATGGGATTTTCATTCAGAAACTGATATAGTTCAGGGTAATCCTGTTCAATTTTTAGTGTTAGTTCGTTCACTTCTTTAGTAAGTTGTTGTAGCTTTTTCATAATAGAGAATATGAGTTATTTAGCTAAAGGTAGGTATATAACACTCAGAAAATTGCATTTATTTGTTTCAGCCAGCCTGCTTTGTATCTTTTCGGCTATGTTTTGAAGTTTCAGTTGGGTTTTTTGCGTTATAACTTTCAATTTACTAAGCTTATCAGCATTTTACTGTTTTTTTCTTTTTTGCTGTTGGATTCTTTTCAATTGATTTAGTAATGTATTCGGTAGCAGAAGGCACCTTACAAGCCGTACCATTCATATCTACTGTCACAATTCCTATTTTGTTTGCAGTATTAATAGCGTCGTCAGTAAGCGACCTTACATAAGTCCCTAAGGATATTATAAAGCCATTCATGCAATGCCGTTCCCTGTTCATTGCTTGGTGGATATTATGCTCAATTATGGGCAACAACCCTTTTAATTCTGTTATGTTTAATTCGCTATCAGGCATCAACGATACTATTCCACTAAGCGTACACCAGCCTGCAGCAGCAATATGTTCCTGTTTTGAATTAATCCATTCCATCGCCAATTCATAACCATACTTGCTACCTGCGGCAACCCATGGCACAGTATATTCACTAATGTTGTTAGATACAGCAAGCGCTACCCATTCTTGCAGGTCGTTTTTCGTCATTTTATCATCGTCTGTAATCAGCCCGGCCAGATACATGGCGTCGGCGTTGCCGGTATGGTACAGTTCGTTGGCAAGTGTGTAGTCTTTTTTTATTTTTTTCTGTATCAATTTCAGGTGTTCCACCTTTACGCCAAAGAGTGGTTCTTTTACGCCGTGCTTCAATAATATTTTCTTTATGCTATCGCTTCCATATGCAGCGAGTTCAGCCATTACTTCCTGAAGTGTCATAGTATAGTTTATTAAAAATCACCTTCTATATCTGTCGTTTCTGAAATAACTCATTTCGCTTATTCCTCTATAGCCCACTGTTAATCTTATGGTGTTACCGTTCAGCGGCGTTTCGGTTGAGGGGATTCCGGCCACATTCTCGTTTTCAAATTTTGAAACAGTGAAGTACGAATAGGATAAACTGCTAAAAAAATGCATCCCAATTAAACAATTTGCCGACAAGCCGATGATTGGGCTGTACACGGTTTTTTTCGAATATTCCTTAAAAGTACCTTTCATGGAAACTTCAGGCAGTATCATGCTTTCAAAACCAACGTCGGGACCTACAGTTAGCGCCAGCTTTTTGTTATTTACAATTACAGGTGCAAATGTTATATTTATTCTTCCGAAAAAAGCAGCGGGCACGTCGGTAATGTCGTCTTCTGTTGTGTTGAGCACGCTGGCAAACCAATTCTTACGGCCCCCGTTTAAGAAACCAATGGAGCCTAAAAGTTGAAATACCATGCGATTGTTAGCAAACGGAGCGGTGGATATAAAATTTAAGTTCATTCCAGCGCGGTAGGGCGATTTATCGCCACCGGTCAAAATATCTGTACCTATCGCAAAACAATATTCATTATCGTTCAGGGCAAAGTCATTGTTACCTTGTTTTATGCCTTTGTAAAAATTCTTGATTCTTCGCTCCTGTTGTTTTACTACAGCAGAGTTGTTGTCTTCATCCTTCAAGGCTATAAGGCGTTTGTTAGCTACTGCATTGGTGCGATCAAGAGCTACGAATTTTTCATAATACCGAATTGCCTCAGCATTTTTTGACATGCAATCGTATCCTTTGGCCATGGTCAATAAATAAGTCGGATTATTTTTACTAGGTTCCGAAACCCTATTCAGGTATTCCATGCCTTCATTGCATTTGTGCATGCCATCTATAGCTATCACTGCTTTTTGTATATTGAGTGTGTCCGATTGTGTTTGTCCAGACGAGCTAATTACAGCAATACAAGCTAAAAGTGTAAGAATCGTTAGTTTTTTCATTGGTTTATTGTTACTAAAGAAGTTTGTTGTGGTAAATAGCAACATCAATTAGTGTTACACATACGGTAAGGAAAACTGTTAACATATTTGGCGCTACTTGCTATTACCTAAAAAGGGTACATGCGTCTGCAATATATGGGCTGGCTGGGCAGCCTAGTGAAGCAGGGGTAGAACCAGCCATAGTTAGCATATTCATTTTCATCCAAAAGTAATAAAATAGTCGGGCGGAACAAATCTGCAGGGCATTCCTCAAGGCTTTATAGATTCATCCTTTATTGCCAATTTACGCTTCGTATCTCCTTAATCCCTAAAATGACAAGGTGGGTTTGGGGCTAACATTTTATCCATAAAATATGCCCCGATATAACGTATTGGGCACAATAATTCATTGATTCAGGATTTTTACTTACCATCGTACACGACGCCTGATGTAGGAGTTTCGTGCAATTCTATTTTTGATAGCATGGGTATTCCCTCTTTTATTTTATTCCATAACCATACGGCCATCAGCTCGCACGTTGGGTTTTCGAGGCCTGGTACATTATTAATTAATTTGTGGTCTACCATGTTTATTATGGGTTCAACTGTACGCTTTATTTCCGCAAAGTCCATTACCCAGCCCAGTTCGGCATCCGGTTGTCCATCTATGTACATTATCAACGTATAAGTATGGCCATGTATTGATCTGCATTTGTGTGTCTCCGGCACGTTGGGTAAAAAATGCGCGGCATCGAAAGTGAATTTTTTAAAAATTGTCATTGTGTATTGTTTGCTGTAATGATTTGTAATGCAAAATTAGGCGCTATAATTTTTCAAATCTTGCCTGAAATAATCTTAAGTATTTAGGTTCATAAGTCAATATTTAGCCTTTTTATATTGTTCCGCCGCTTGTTTTCATTCTTCACCGATTCTGCAATTACATAGATAGTATGTGCCTATTAGCTTTTCTTGGTATAGCAAGCAGTATTGGTCGCCGGTTTTTACATAGCTATCTGCCAATACAATGCCGGATACCATGACGCGGATGCCATCATTGGGATAAACGGCTCAAAGGAACAAAATTTCTTATAATGTAATCATGAGTTTGGTCATAATTAGATTATTCAGGGCTCATTAAATTTGTACACTAACTACGCCATAGTGTTTTCAGATTGAGTTGGCGATCACACAATAAAAATATGTTTATGGAATCTCCATTTTTGACTATTGGCAAGGCAATGTTGATTGCTCTACTTGTAACCTTCTTTATTGTATCTGCTGGGCCCGACAATCTAAAAAATCCGCCTATGATAGTGGTATCCTGTCTGCTTGGCGCTACTTTAGTTCAGTTGCGGCAGTTATTGAAACTGTCGTACCGGATAATTGGCTGATTTTTCGGAGCGTTGCCAGGCGCTCATCTCTCTGAATTAGTTGAGAAAAAAAGCTGCATATTGCGTTTTGAGCAATATGCAGCTGGTGGTTATTACATACTTATTTGTTTTATAGTTGTTCCAGTTTTGCTGTAAAGTGCCGGAGCATTGCAGGCTCTTCAGTAATACGCAATCCTTTGATTGTGTTTCGTTTTTCGAAAACCTCAATTATTACTTCTGCAACATAGTCTATATGGCTTTGTGTATATACACGTCTTGGTATGGCCAGACGAACCAGTTCCATTTGTGCGGGAACCAAAATACCATCTGCGTCATATTTGCCAAACATCAGAGATCCTATTTCCACGCTTCTTATACCCCCTTCTAAATAAAGAGCGCCTACTAACGCCTGCCCGGGATACTGATGTGGTGGTATGTGCGGTAAAAATGCCTTTGAGTCGATATAAACCGCATGGCCTCCGGCTGGCTGCATTACAGGCACACCGGCAGCTATAAGCTTATTGGTGAGGTATTCTGTACTTCTTATTCGGTATTGCAGGTAGTATTCGTCCATTACCTCAACAAGTCCTATAGCTATTGCTTCCAGGTCGCGCCCTGCGAGTCCGCCATAGGTTGGGAATCCCTCAGTAATGACGAGCAAATTTCTGCATTTTAGCGCAAGGCTTTCATCGTGCATTGCCAGAAAACCGCCTATGTTGGCAAATGCATCTTTTTTAGCGCTCATTGTGCAGCCGTCGGCATACGAAAATAACTCCCTGACTATTTCCGGAATCGATTTATTGGCGTAACCCTCTTCGCGCAACTTGATGAAGTAGGCATTTTCTGCAAATCGGCATGCATCTATAAACATCGGTATGTTGTAAGCAGTGCATATCCGGCGTACTTCGCGAATGTTTTGCATACTTACAGGCTGTCCGCCTCCCGAATTATTGGTTATTGTAATAATACACAGTGGTATATTTTCAGCGCCTTTGTCTTTAATGAAATTTTCGAGCGCCTCGGTATCTATATTACCTTTGAAAGGGGCGGGAATAGAAGGGTATTTTCCTTCTTCGCAAATAAGGTCTACGCCTTCCGCTCCTGAAAATTCAATATTGGCGCGCGTTGTGTCGAAAAGAGTATTGCTGATGATATACTTTCCTTTGCCGCCTATAATGCTAAACAGAATTTTTTCAGCAGCTCTGCCCTGATGGGTAGGTATCACCAGCGGCATGCCGGTTATATCCTGAATCGTTTTTTCGAACCGGAAGAAGCTGGGGCTACCTGCATACGATTCATCGCCCTGCATAATGCCAGCCCACTGATTGCTGCTCATTGCGCTGGTGCCGCTATCGGTAAGTAGGTCAATGAGTACATCTTTTGAATGAATAAGAAACGGGTTATAAAATGCGCCCGATAATATCGCTTTGCGTTCCTCAACTGTATTGAAGTAAATTGGCTCAACCGATTTTATTCTGAATGGTTCGATTATTGTTTTCATTTATACTGCCCTGATTTTGATTTGGAGAAATATGAAAATATATAGGGTAAAGCTACTTAGGGGCTGTTGCTAAAATTATGACTACAATCATTGTTAGGCTTTGAATTTGAATTAGCCTTACATCAATAAATTATGGCGTCAGATATCGATAGTTACCTTGTAAGTTGATATTTTTGTTTCCCTATACCGAAAATAAATAATGAACAAATGAATGAACATTTATCCCAAGAAGTGTTTTATCATGGAACTAAGGCGCAGTTGAACGAGGGCGACCAAATAGCTCCAGGATTTATATCGAATTATGGATCCAGGAAAGTAGCCTCATATGTTTATTTAACTGCTACATTGGAGGCGGCGAAATGGGGCGCTGAATTGGCGATAGGCGAGGGTAACGGCAGGATATATATTGTAGCGCCTACCGGGCCTATAGAGGATGATCCGAACCTTAGCGATAAAAAATATCCCGGTAATCCAACCAAATCTTATCGTACTAAATGCCCGCTTATGGTAACCGGTAAGGTGACAACATGGGAGGGGCATACCGCTGAGCAGCTGAAAGCTATGCAGGACAACCTGGAGCGACTTAAGCAAATGGGGATAGAGGCAATAGAAGATTAAAGGCGAGCGCTTATTTTCTTAAAATTTTTTCCATTGCTCTTCCCTTAGCAATCTCGTCCACCAATTTGTCCATGTACCGTATTTTCTGCATCAAAGGGTCTTCTATGTTTTCGATACGATAGCCGCAAATAAGGCCTGTAATTTTTCTGGCGTTGGGATTCAAAAGCGGCGCTTGCGCAAAAAAGACTTCAAAATCGACCTTGTCTTCTATCTGTTTCTGAAGCGACTGTTCATCATAACCGGTAAGCCAACATATTACAGTGTCAACATCGGCTTTAGTTCGGTTCTTTTTCTCCACTTTTAGAATATACAAGCGGTAAACACTGGCAAAAGACATTTTGAAGATTCTGGTATTGTTCATTACACATTTTTTGTTATTTCAAAGATAGCATCGTGCAACTTTTATGCAAATGGGAAATGCAAATATTTTTGGTGTGTTTTTGATATCTTTTCAAATTTTCGTATATTTATGTACTAAATTTTTAAAGATAATTTGCTGTCAATTAGATAATTTGTAGAAATGTTCTTTAGGCAACAATTATAATGCGCTTTTTAACTTGTATTGATAAGTAAGATTGAAGTTATTGTTCTCGAATTGATTGTATAGTAATGTCAGATAGATATAAAATTTTGATTGATACTATGAACGGGATTGTTTGGGAAATAGATCCCTCCAGTCTGGAATTGACATATATCAGTGAAAATGTACAACGTATACTTGGTTACTCATCCAGTCACTGTATTACGTATAAACAGTTTTGGACTGAATTTGTATATCATGAGGACAGGGCTATGGTTAAAGATTTTTTGCAGCAGGGAGCAAATCTAATCAAAAGTAGTATTGAGTGCAGAATGTTGCGACCTGATGGAAGAGTAGTTATTATTAATAATCATATAACGAATATACATGAAGCAGGTCAAATAAAAACTATTTTCGGGATAATGATGGATGTGACAACAGAAAAGCAATTGAAGCAGTTGGAGCATTTAGAAAAAAAAGCGCTTGAGTTAAATACTATTCCTAACGTTACGATTGAAACTGTATTGGATAGTTATGTAGAGGGATTAGAGCATGTTTTTCCATCAATGAAATGTTCGGTTTTGCGGATACAGGATGGAAAAGCTTTCAATTGGTCATCGCCGTCTTTACCTGAAAATTATACCCGGGCAATTGATGGTATGGATATTGGTCCAAATCGCGGTTCTTGTGGAACTGCAGCTTATTTAGGTCAAAAAGTTATTGTATCGGATATAGCTAATGATTTGAAATGGGCTGATTATAGAGATATTGCATTAGATAATAATTTAAGAGCATGTTGGTCGCAGCCAGTTATCAGTTCGGACGGTATAGTTATGGCTACTTTCGCAATGTACTACGATGCTGTAAAAACACCCGATGAAGCTGAAACAGCATCTATTGAGCGGTCTGCTGCTATATTACGTGTGATATTGGAAAATAAACGCTATGAAAACGCAATAGTTGAAATGAACAATATGGCAACTCAAGCTCAGGAATTGGCTAATTTCGGGACTTGGCAGTGGGATTTTAAAAGCAATGTTTTCAATTGGTCTGATACTTTGTATATTATATATGGTTTAGACCCAGATAAATTTGTACCAACTTACGGTGGTTATTTAAGTTTGGTGCACCCGGATGATAGGTCAAATGTTGAACAAATATTTGATAAAGCACATGCAGATAAGAGTGACGTAACTTATGAAGAGCGCATAATTCGCCCCGATGGAACTGTCAGGTTTCTAAAATCATGGTTTAGGGTAATGTCCGATGATTTAGGTATTCCTCTGAAATTTATTGGCGCAAGTTTAGATATTACTCAGGCTGTAGTAAGTAAGTTGAAAATGGCTAATATTGCCTGGCAGCAATCGCATGTCGTTCGTGCGCCGCTTGCTAGAATAATGGGATTGGTTTCTTTGCTATGTGAAGATAGGATTTCTAAAGAAGAAATTGAGAAGAACCACCTGTATGAAATTTTACTAAATTCCGCCCATGAATTAGATGGCGTTATCAGAGAGATTAATAATAATACAGTAGTTTCTGTGTAAATTTAAGACTCGCCCTAAAATTCAAAATACTTCGTTTGCTTTTCTCCAATTAATTTCCTGTTGCATGATTTTGTATACTATTACGTAATATGAAACCTGTAGTAAAATTGTCAGTTTGCTCTGGTGATATAAAGCATATTTCTACTCGTATTTACTTTGATGAATAAATTTTGTTATTGTTCTATTTTTTGTGCGCGATATTCTCCTATATTTGAAATCAATTTTATACCGGCCTTTTATGAAATACATTCTTTTGTCTGTAACGCTACTTGGTTTTGTCTTTTCAATTAGTATAATCTCCTGTAATAAAAACACTGCCGAGACTTCCTATGATGTTTCACATTTGAATGAATACTTTGCGGGATTAAAGAGTACACCTCAAAAATTTACGGTTCAAGCCGGTAGAGATACAGTAGTATATGGCGCAAGCGGCACAGTTTTTCACTTTTATACTAATTCATTCAAAGACGGTGTTACTGGCGCTATACTTGCAAGCGGTACTATTAGTCTTGAGTTGATAGAGATGTACAAACCAGGCGAAATGATTGCCAACAGGAGCCCTACAACCGAAGATAATATGCCACTTCAGAGTAGCGGCGAGGTGAGTATAGCAGCATCTTGCAACGGTAAAACGGTAGTTGCCAATGTATATGGAATTGCATTTAAAAAAGTTGGTCCAGATGCACAGCAAATGCAATTGTATTATCAGGGGGCGATAAATAAAGATTCTTCTATTAATTGGAAAAAATCGGATACTTCAAAGCCTGGCAGAACTGCAACAGCGTCTGATAGTTTAACTATTCGCACTTACAACGGTGGGTCAGTTAAGTTATACGATTTTTACTATTTGCATTATTTATTTGATTCTTGTACCAGTTTTGGAACAGTCAATTGTGATCGCAGTCCGGCAGATTTGTGGGGAGTAGATGTAAAGTTAACAACAGTTCATGTTAACCTGGGCGACTTAGCTTTTAATGGGTCGAATACACAGGTTTATTTTGCTTATCCATCAGATAATATTGTGGTGGGGCTTTATTGTTACCAAAACGGCAAAACCACTTTTGGATCTCCCGAACTTAAGCCGATGTTCCCGATTGGGAGGCCGTACAAAGTTGTAGTTCTTTCGTTTAAAAATAACCGGTACTACTACATGGAACAATCGGGGACAATAACAGAAAATATGGAAATTGGAATAATGCCCGTAGAGGAGACACTTGGAAATATTAGAACAAGAATGGCCGCTATGTAAAATATGATGCGCTTTCTGTAATATTGTGATTGTTGAATTTTATCGATTAACATATATTCCCTCAATATGAAATGCAGCATTATTTCAGTTTTTTTCGCAGCAGCTTTATTTGCTGCGTGTAGTGGTAACAATCAAGCAGAAAATAAGGACGCTAAAGCAGATAGCGTAGTACAGTCTGCAACATTTGCGCACTTAAGAAATGATATTGCTAAATATATTGCAGAAAAGGGAGTAAGTGTAGGTGTAGCAGTAGTCGATTTTTCAAGCAAAGACACGCTAAGTGTGAATGGACAACACCATTTTGCCATGATGAGCGTATGTAAGTTTCCACAGGCTATAACGTTGCTACATTTGGTAGATTCTGGCATGTTGCAACGCAACGCAAAAGTGCACATTACCTCATACGAC
>CAIRYK010000036.1 GCA_903882805.1 uncultured Bacteroidota bacterium
AATACGTCTCTTCTATGCAGCACATTTATCGCAAGCACACAATGAAACTGCGCTACTACTACTATAGTCTATATTAAAAATCATATTCTAAATAATACAGGCGGCCATGTGCCGCCTGTATTATTTAGAAACTTCATCAAAATTTTGATTTACACCAAATCGATTAAAATTCGGGCCAATGCATGTCATTGCACCTTTAGGTGCAACAGGTTTGTAGTTGAGTAATTTATTATTTATAGGCTGCGCCCCCGTAGGGTCGCAACAATCCCCGCATGGCGATTTTTAATTTCTAAACGGTATTACTTTACCTCCCTATTTAAAACCAAGCAATTTTTTAGACATCTCCTTCTGTGCATCCTGTTCAAAGCTATCCAAGTAGCTTTCAGTTGTCTTTTTGTTGCTATGCCCCAATGCTTCACCTATAAACTCCGTACTAGCCCCCGACCGTTTCAATACCGTACTAAAAGTATGTCGGGCAGTATAAGTAGTTACATGTTTTTCCAGCCCCAAATCAGTCGCTATATCTCCAATATACTTGTTTACAATCTTTATAAACTGCTGTATCCTTGCATATCTTGTTTCTGCACTCATATCTTTATCTATTATCGGAAACAAGTAATTATCAGGCCTTTGGTCAGTATTGCCCCATTTTTTTATTATCCCCTTAGCATCATCATTAAGGTATATACTAATCGCTTTGGAGTTTTTGCGGGTAGTATTTTCAGTTTTACTGCGTATAAACGTTATAAATTCACCATTGATATTCTTGTACTGCAGCAAAGCAATATCTTTCATATTGATACCATTGCAGAAATAAGTAAACAACCAAAAGTCCTTAGCCTTATCCATAGTAGAGCCGGCAACAGTTGTATAATTATAAATCTTCCCAACATCAGCAAGCGTCAACGCTTTTTTGATATTCCGCCCCATGGAATTTCATATTTCTCACCAAATAACCGTAGCCACCGGAAACGGTTTCACTGTGGCCGCTCTCGGTAGCGAAGCAAACAGGAAAACTCTTTACTAACCAGACCAAACTCATCGTAAGCTAAAACACTACCTCTTATACACCGTCAAGTAAGCTGCCTTAGTGTTTCGGCGCCAAAGAATGGGCTTCGGGTATTGAAAAAATTTAGCGTTCAGTAGTCGGCGTATCTATACAAACGAGCAATCAAGGGCTTCACCATACACCGTCTTCTAATTCGGTAGAGTAGGCTAAACTTGTTACGGCATTAGCATCAGTTTGCACACCATATTATAGATATCATCCGCTACTTCATGTTCAGAGCGATTGCCATTTATGTGGGTTATGTTCTCTTCGTGTGCTTTCAGCACAAAGGCTTCGTTATACTTAGCTTTTACATTATTTAGGTTCTCCAGGTTTTCGTAGCGTTCTGTGCTGGCGCGGTTGGACATTATGCGTTCCATGCATACGCTGGTTGGCACGTCTATAAACAGATTGATGTGCGGGCGTAGTATGGTGGCGCACATTTCGTTTGCGGCTATCACCCAGTTTAGGTCCATGTGTACGCCGTGGTAGGCGTAGCTCGAAAAATAGTAACGGTCGGTGATAACCGTGTAGCCTTCGGCAAGCATTTTTACAAGTCCGTTATGTTCGTTGAGCAAGTGGTCGAGGCGGTCGGCCAGAAACAGACCGGCTATGGTGCGTTCGTCGGCTTTTACGGCGCCTTTCAGTATGTTGCGTAGCAATGTGCCTATTGTTCCATCGGTAGGTTCAAAGGTCAGGTGCACTTTATGCCCCTCATCTGTCAGGCGTTTGGCAAGCATTTTTGCCTGAGTGCTTTTGCCGCTGCCATCTATCCCTTCAAACGCTATAAATAAGTTTTTCTTCATTGGTTACTGTGCTTTTTTGCGTCGCCGGCATAGCCAGCATTTGCCTCGGCTGCAAAATACCATTATTTGGCAAGCTTTCCATTTGGTATGGTTATCTTTGCAGGGGTCATAGCGGCCGCCATAGCCTATTTTATCACCTAATTTTCTTCATGTACATCAGCGATCCCAACAAGTATTTCCTTTCAGATCCTGTTTTCGATGGTTTGTTTCCGGCCTATGTACGGCAATTGTCGGAGGTGCACTGGACCCCGCTTAAAGTGGCCTATACGGCGGCGCAATTTCTGGCGCCCACACCCGAGGCGCGCATACTGGATATAGGGGCTGGCGTTGGGAAGTTTTGTATTGCGGCGGCCCATGTATCGCCGGCAGAGTTTACGGGCGTGGAGCAGCGCAAGAACTTTGCACGGGTAGGCAACAAAATCATTAAACAGTTGGGCATCTTCAATGCCTCAGTTATTCATGGCAATTTTGTAGACATAGATATCAGTGAGTACACCGGCGTATATTTTTTCAATTCGTTTCACGAGAATTTGGTAATTGAAGATTCGCTCGATGAGAATGTAGAGCGGTCGCCGGCCCTTTACGATTTTTATACAACGCAGTTGCAGGCCAAACTTAAACAAATGCCTATAGGCGCAAGATTGGCCACTTATTGGTTGTCGAACAGCGAGATACCGGGTTGCTTTCAGTTGTATGAATCGCACTTCAACAATCTGCTCAAATTCTGGAAGAAAGAGTATTAAAGCAAAAATCCACCCGGTAAGAGGTGGATTTTTAAGGAGCTTTAAAATAATATTTATTTCACTATCATCATCATTCGTGTTTCCTGACGTCCGCCAGTGGTAAGCGTGCAGTAATAAATACCGCCCGGTAAGTCGGCGCCAGAGAAGCTATAATTTTTAGTTCCGGGCAGGCCAGGCTCATCGGTAATCGTTTGTATCAGTCGGCCCATCTGGTCGTGAATCTGTAACATTACCTTAGCAGGTTCGTTGAGCGTAAACTGGATGGTGGTCGATCCGCTGAATGGGTTGGGGTAGTTGGTAAAATGAAGGTCGTGTTTAGCTTCAGACGTTGTTGGTACGCCAGCTGTGCTGGCTATGTAGGCCGAGAATATGCCGTTACTGTGCGTAGCGGCTACTACAAGCCCATCGGTACTGCGGTAGTCTATCATTCCCACCACTCCCGATCCTATCGTATTGGCGCCTTGTTGGGTCCATACTGTAAATGTATCGTTGAGCAGGTTAGTGGCAAACAAGCCTACGCTGGTACCCACCAGGTACACATGGTTGTTGTTGCCGGTAGGTATAATGCTTGCCCACCTGCATGAAGGTCCTTCGCCGCCGCCGGTTTTGTTGCTCGACTCCAGATTGCCGCCTATTTTCTTCCAGCTTACTCCGCCATCGGTAGAGTTGAAAAGGCTATACACCCCATAGTTGGAAAATACTACTATTATGTTGTTGCCATCGCTTGGGTCTACAGCTATGCAGCTTACATTGGCTCCATTGGGGAACAATGCAGCCGGCGTTGTAGAAGTTATTTCTTTGGGGCGCGGCGTACCAACATTAGCGCTGTCTATTTTAAATACCCGCTTGCTGCTTGTGCCAATGTATAAACGGTTGGCAGGCGTTTTGGCGACTGCCAGCGCAGTAACTGTAGCGCCGTTGGCAAACGTAGAGTCGGGGAAGCGCGTCCAGTTGGTAGATATCGAATCCCAGTTGTTGCGGTAGGGAATACCGCCAAGGTTATGATTCCGCCAGACAAACTTACCCGCTGCGAGATACATAATGTCGTTGTTGTTCGGGTCGAGCGTATAGGGGTTGATGAACATATAGCCTTTACCGCCAATAGGGTCTATACGGGCAAAACTATCTACCACGCCCGAATTATTGAGCTTGCCTTTCATCATTTTGCCATTCTGTATGCTCAGGTAGTAGGCCTTGCCATAGTCGGCAATGGCGCAGAAGCTACCGTCGCCGCCGCGTGGCGTTACCCATGGAGCTATGGGGTTGGCAGAGTTGGTAAACCAACTGCCATTGTCTTGCGCACCGCCTACAATTATATCATTAGTAGTTGCATGATCTATTGCGCAGGTATAAAACATGGTAGTGAGATAGCCATTGTTTTTCGACGACCAGATCATTTCACGAGCCGTGTTGTCGTTGGTATACCAAATACCACCGTCATTTGCCGACAACATCTTGCGTGGGTTGCTTGGCAGAAACACTACATCATGTTGGTCGGGGTGATGGTTCAGGTATAAATCAACCACTGGCAGGGTAGCTCCCTCTTTGTAGCCGCCTATATAAGTGGTGTGGCTGTTATCTAAAAAGCCGGATGTAGAGCGGTAGAGGTTAGTACCGCCGATAAACACCGCATTGGTATCGGTAGGTTTTATTTTTACAACCAGATCATAGCTGCCCTGGCTCATAAATTTGTCAAACGGACCGCCGGTAGAGGGCAGGTTGTTGGAAAGATCATGCCATTGTCCGCCCGCATCTTTACCGTCGCCCGATACATATTTATATTTCCAAAGGCTATTCCATTCTATGGTTCCTACGTAGTTAGTGTCGGGCATTCCGTAGCCGGGCGTATTGCCCAGAAAATAAATCTGATTTTCATCGGCTGGACTGATGCCTATTTTTACGCGATTGTAGTTGAGTGGGAAACCTGCCGGCGTGATATTGGTAAACGTAACGCCGTCGGGCGATCTGAAAATACCGCGCTGTCCTCCGCCATCGCTCAGCGTGGCATAAACAACGCCTGTAGATGTTACCGCCACGTCGGTGAAGTATGCTCCGCCTGTGCCTACCGCCAGCGCCCAGTTGGTGCCGCCATCCACAGTTTTGTATACAGCGCCATTTGCCGCGGCATATACCACATCGCGTACAGTGTCCGAAGGATCAATAGCAATATTCCAAACCAGATCAGCCCAAACATCGTACACGCCCAGTTTGGCAGTGGTGGTAGAGGGTAGCACTGCCCAGGTTTTGCCGCTGTCTAAAGATTTGTATACGCCGTTGCCCAGGTAGTAAGCCCCAGTGGCTCCTGCCGATGCGCCATAGGCTTCGCCTGCGCCATAGTACCATGTGTTCCGGTGCCCCCGGCGCGTATCCTGCGTCACACACGATACACTTTTATCCTGAATATTGGCAGTTGTTTGCACCCATGACGCGCCGAAATCGGTAGAGCGCCACATGCCACCGGAGCAAGAGCCGGCTATGAGAATATTTTCATTAGTAACATCTATGGCCAGCGCCCTTGTTCGTCCGCCCACATTCCATGGCCCGCGCGACACCCAGTTTTGAGCGGCGCTTGTGCGGCCAACGGCAAGGTAGGCATCGGTGGGCAACGAAGCGGCAAAGGCCAGTTCTTTAGCTCTAATATGGTCGGGTATTTTGCCGGTGGCAGGGTCTTTCAGCAATTGCAGCTCGTAGCCATATCTTCCGCCGGCTTCTTCATCAGCGCCTATAGTGGCTACATCGCCAAGTTGTTCAGAAGGTTGAGCCTGTTTCGCATCGCCTGAGGTAATATACACACCGCCGGCTATAAAAGCGGCGATAATGGGTAAGTAGATTTTTTTCACAACTCCATTTTTAAATGAAGAGTTGAAGGTACATTATTTTAACCATTATACCTTGCCAATGCGCATATTTGAAGTGAGGTACACCAAATTGCTAGGTAGTTTTGCCTGATAATCTGTGTATTATATATACACTTCCAGACTCTCGGCTATTTTGGTCTGTATTTTGCGTCGTCCAGCATTTTTGCTGCATCTAAAGGGGCGCTTAGTAACTGCGCAAGCGAAACCTCAGGATGCTGTTCCATATAGGCGCTCACTATTTTGTATCCCAACCATGTGCCAATATTGCCAGGAGTAGTTTTTACCACATCAGTAACGGGCTCGAGGCCGCGGGCATAAGGGCCATCGTTTACATAGGTGAGCGTATTGTGCACCTCTTTGCTGTATAGCAGGTTTTGGTGAATGAAGAAATTGTAGGTCATTGCTTCATTAGCGTTGCACCAGTTGAGCTGCTGTTGTGTAAAGCCAAACAGTACAGAATCGGGCGTATTGGGTAGTATTTTATGCAGGAAATACTGTTCTTTGCCGCGCTGCAACATGAGGTCAAGCAACGTTCGGTCGTTGGACACGAATGGGTGGCTGAAACTGTATATGACACTAAAGGCCGCTACCGGAATATAAGAAGGGCGCATGTGCGCGCCCATATAATCGGGTATGCCCACTGAGCGGTAATAAGTATACTGTGGTCCGAGGAACATATCGAGACTGATACCTAAAATAGACGTGTCTATAGTAAAAGCAGGAAGCCGGTTAAGCCCAAGGTTGACGAACATTACTTTAGGTATTGTCTGGTTTGGGTAGTAATGCTTCAGGTACTTAAATCCATCGGTAAGTTGTTTTTCAATTTCTTTGGTATCGGGATAGTGGGTTTTGATAGTGTCTTCGAGACCCACATAGTCTTTATAGGTAAGGAATACCCTCAGGCCTTCGCGGATAGGGCCTGCAGTATCAACAAAATTGCCGTGAATGCCATAGCCCAAAATGGTATCGAGGTAAAAATTGAGGAAATCGGGGTATTTAGCGGCAAGATTTTTTAGGCCGTCGCTTACATGATTGGTATCTATCGCGTACAAGTCTTTGTCAAAACGATAGGTATTGAGCGAGATTTTTTGTGCAGACACGTCGGGCGTTTTCTCAGTAGTACCATTACAGCCAGCTAAAAGAAAGCCAGTTAAAACACCAAGCGTCAGTAAATTGCCTACGAGCCTGCCGTAACAATATAGTTTTAAGAAGCGGTTCAACTTATTCATAATCTATAATTGGCTCCAAAAATACAAAACTCAGCGCCTAATAGCGATGGCAGCAATAGCTAAAAGAATAATAAAACCTGAAAAGCGTTGCAGTGTGCGTATTTAGCGATAGTTAATAGAAGAAATTTGCATCAAATACATCAAGCTGGATAGTAAATTAACCGCGGGCTAAAGCATTATAAAAATATTTCTTTGTCAAAAATGGCGATTATTGCAAATTTATTTTGTTAAATTTACTTTCTTGACATAAAAACCGAGGATTTTGTAATAATTCTCTGTTAGTTTTTGTGTTTTAGTGTGTGAAAACGAGTACTTATTCAGGCCAAAATAAAGGGGCTGAAATAAGGTATTTGTTTTATGTATGTTTAAATTTTCGCATAGATAAGTAGCTGACTTACAATAAATTTTTTTAAACAACTATAATATGAATCGATTCTACCTTTCAAAACTCGCATTCCTGGTGGTCATGCTATCGGGATGGTCGTTGGGCGCCAGAGCCCAATCGGTTACATTTTCTTATACCGGGGCTGCGCAGAGCTATACGGTGCCTGCCGGCGTAACCTCAATAGCTGTAGATATGATGGGCGCCAACGGCGGTACCGGCTACAGTGGATATGGTAATGGCGGTAAGGGCGGACGCTTAACAGGTACTCTTTCTGTTACGCCCGGTCAGGTATTAAGTATATATGTAGGCGGTAGAGGCGGCGACGCTCCTCTGTGCTGTACTTATGGTATAGCCGGCGGTTTCAATGGCGGAGGTAACAGTCAGTTTTATTATGGCGCAAGCGGCGGCGGCGGTACTGATATCAGAATCGGCGGCGTTGGTTTATCAAACAGAGTAATGGTTGCCGGCGGCGGCGGCGGCGCCGGATGGGGTTGTTCTTACACCCATGGCGGCGACGGCGGCGGTCTTACAGGCGCAAACGGCCAGTATTGCAGCAGCCCTACCTATAGCACCAGCTATAATGGTTATGGCGGTACGCAGACTGCGGGCGGCGCCAACGGCACCGGCGGTTGCAACAGCGCAGGTTCGCTCGGTCAGGGCGGTCTTGGAAGTAGCTGTATATATGCCGGCGGCGGCGGCGGCGGCTATTATGGCGGCGGCGGCGGATATTATGCCGGCGGCGGCGGCGGTTCGTCTTATGCAAACACCACTTTTGTTAGCGGCGCTGCGCATACACAAGGTTTCAACTCATCTTCTACAGGTCATGGTTCAGTTACGCTGTGCCCTGGTCCTAATACAGGCGCTATAGTAGGTACAGTAACCGATATTTGCCCAGGCACATCGCTTACACTTACTAACCCCACAGCGGCTCCGGGCGGTATCTGGTCATCTGCAAATAGCACAGTTTCTGTTAATCCTTCTACAGGCGTAGTAACAGGTATTTCTCAAGGTACTGCTACAGTTACCTTCAGCGTTACCAATGCTTGCGCTACAGGTTCAATATTCTATTCAGTAAACATCAACCCACTTCCTGCTCCAATTGTTAACCCTATCAATGTATGTCAGGGCGCTACAATGACGCTGACAGACGCTGATGCTGGCGGCTCATGGGTGAGCGGCAACACTGCATTGGCTACCATTGGTTCTGCAAGCGGTATTGTTACCGGCGTATCGGCAGGTTCTCCTAATATGTCTTACATACTTCCTACAGGTTGTATGCGCACTACAGTTATCTCTGTAAACGCATTGCCAACAGCATATGCAGTAACAGGTACAGGTAACTACTGCGCTGGCGGTTCAGGTTTGCCAGTTGGAATCACTGCATCGTCTATCGGTATTAGCTATCAGCTATATAATGGCAGTACTCCGGTTTTCAGCCCGGTGATAGGAGCTGGTCCGGCAATTAACTTTGGTACTGTTACCAGTGTTGGTACCTATTCAGTACAGGCTACCGACCCAAGTTCATCTTGCGCAAGAGGTATGACCGGCGTTGCAACAATAGGTATCAATCCATTGCCAACAGCTAGCAATGTCACTGGCGGCGGTCATTATTGCGCTGGTTCAACTGGTGTTCCTGTTGGCGTAGACGCTTCTATATCAGGAATTAGCTACCAGCTTTACAGAGGTCCTGCAGCAATTGGCGCTCCGGTAGTTGGCACTGGTTCTGCTTTCAACTTTGGCGCTTATACTACGGATGGTGTGTACACCGTAAAGGCAACTAATACAAGCACATCATGTATTAATACTATGACCGGCAGCGTATCTGTAATTACTGATGCATTGCCAAATATATATACTGTAACAGACGGAGGCAGCTATTGTGCTGGCGGTTCAGGACAGCGTGTAGGCCTTAGCGGCTCAAGCATTGGCATTAACTATCAGTTATATGTAACTACTACATCAGGCACTACTACAGTTGGCGCGCCAATGCCTGGCACCGGCGCTCCATTGGTATTCGGTACAACATTTACAACAGCCGGTACTTATTGGGTTAAAGCAACAAATGCAACAACTTCATGTCAGGTTAATATGGCTGGCAGCGTAGATATTTCCATTAGCTCTTTGCCCGATGCTTACGCTGTTAGAGATGGCGGCGCATATTGCGTTGGCGGTTCAGGAGCTCCTGTATCTTTAAATTATTCTACAGTTGGCGTTAATTATCAATTATTATTAGGCGGCGTTCCAGTTTCAGGCGTAGGTCCGGTTGCAGGTATGGGCGCGCCCATCAACTTTGGTATGCAGACAGCTGCAGGTAACTATACAGTGCGCGCAACAAATGCTACAACTGGTTGCACAAGCATGATGAGCGGTAGCGCAACAGTTAATATAGTATCTCTGCCAGCTACGCACAACGTGACAGGCGGCGGTCATTATTGCGCTGGTCTTTCTGGTATGCCAGTAAATCTGGCAACTTCAACTGCAGGCGTAAGCTATCAGTTGTATGCCGACGGCGTAATTACAGGCGGTCCGGTATTTAGTACCGGCGCGCCAATTTCTTTCGGCAACCAGACAATAGGAGCTAACTATACAGTAGTAGCTACTAATGCTACCGGTTGTACTCAAAACATGACTGGTTCAGCTAACGTAGTTGTTGATCCTTTGCCAACTGCTCATGGCGTTGTTGGCGGCGGCAGCTATTGCGCAGGTTCTACAGGCGTTCATGTTGGTTTAATCGCCTCAACAATTGGTATCAGTTACCAATTGTACTATGGTACTATACCTGGCGCTATATTGCTCGGTACAGGTTCCATGCTTGATTTCGGCGCAAGAACAGCTGCCGGTTCTTATACTATCGTTGGTACAGACCTTGCTACATCTTGCGTAGGCAACATGGCTGGTAATGCAGTAATTACAGTTAACCCACTTCCTGCTGTGTTTACAGTAACCGGCGGCGGCGGATATTGCGAAGGCGGTACCGGTGCGCCAGTTGGTTTGTCTTTCTCTAATTCAGGCGTAAACTATCAATGGTATTTCAATGCTATCCCTGTAGCAGCTCCTGCATCAGGTCTGGATGCGCCACTTGATTTTGGTCTGCGTACTGATTCAGGTATTTATACTGCTGTGGCAACTAACGCTATCACAGGTTGTGTAAGCAATATGTCTGGCAGCGCACGCGTCACCATCAATCCTTTACCAAATGAATTTACAGTAACCGGCGGTGGCAGCTATTGCCAGGGCGGCGCAGGTGTTCGCGTTCGCTTGAGCGGTTCTACTTTCGGTATCCGTTATCAGTTGTACAACGATGGAACTCCATCTGGTTTCCCTGTTACAGGTACTGGCGCTGCAATTGATTTTGGAATGAAAACAAACGGCGGCAACTATACAGTAATAGCTACTAATCCAGCTACAGGTTGCGTAAAAGAAATGTCAACCAGCGTTTCTATCACAGTTAATCCTTTGCCAACACTTAATACAGTTAGCGGCGGCGGCAGCTATTGCACAGGCGGTTCTGGCGTACCTGTAGGACTTGCAGGTTCTGAAGGCGGCACTATAGAATACAAATTGTATCGCAATGGTAGTTACACAGGTATCTCTGCTTTGGGCACTGGCACAATGGTAGATTTCAGCAACCAGACTATCGTAGGCGACTATACAGTAATGGCTACTAACACAATTACAAGTTGTGCAGTTAACATGTCAGGAAGCGCGCGCGTTGCTACGCTCGCATTGCCTATTGCTTATACAGTTACTGGCGGCGGTTCATTCTGCGCAGGAGCGCCTGGCGCTCGCATCGGTCTCGACGCTACCACTAACGGTATCAGCTACCAGTTGAAACTCGCAGGTACAGACGTAGGCGCTCCAATTATCGGCGCTGGTCGTTCAATAGATTTCGGTTTGCAGACAGCAGCCGGCGTTTATACAGTAGCGGCAATCAATCCTTCTACTACTTGTGCTAATAACATGGTTTCAAGCGCTACAATCGTTGTAAATGCAGCTCCTGCAGTTGATACCGTAAGCGGTACCGGCAGCTATTGCGCTGGCGGCGTTGGCGTACCAGTTAACCTTGGCGGTTCAGTATCTGGCGTTAGATATCAATTGTTCCTCGACCGTACTGCTATCGGTTATCCTTCAGTAGGTACAGGTTCTGCATTGAGCTTCGGTACAAGAACAGCAGCAGGCGTTTATACAGTTGTTGCTACTAATCCTTTCACAACTTGTACCAGCGCTATGTTTGGCGACGCTACCGTAAGCATCACTCCTACAGTTGTTCCTGCTGTTACGCTTTCTTCTTCAATCAGCTCTACAGTTTGCGCCGGTACATCGGGCGTTTACACTGCAACTCCAGTAAATGGCGGTACTGCTCCTACTTATCAGTGGACTGTTAACGGCCTGCCTGTAGGTACTGGCGCTGATACGCTTAACTATACTCCAGCAAATGGCGACGTAGTGAAAGCAGTATTGACCAGCAATGCAACTTGCGCTTCTCCGCTCACTGCTGATGACAGAACAACTGTTACTGTAATGGCAAATGGCACACCAGCTGTTGCTATTACTACAAGCACAAACGATTCAATTTGCGTTGGTACTCAAGTATTGTACACAGCAATCCCAACATTGGGCGGTACTTCTGCTTCTCTGGTTTGGAAGAAAAACGGTGTGGTAGTTGGTACTGGCTATACTTACAGCAATCTGGTTCCAGCAAACGGAGACAATGTTAATGTAACCTTACATAGTTCTTATGCTTGCCGCACGATCGATTCAGCAGTAAGCGCTAACAACTTGTTGACTGTATTGCCTTACAACAATCCTACTGTTACTATCACAGCAGCTCCTGGCGATCATATCTATATCGGTCAGAGAGATACCTTGACTGCAACTGTAACTAACGGTGGTTCTAACCCAACTTATCAGTGGCAGATCAACGGTGTTGATGTACCAGGCGCTACAACAAACAAGCTGATCCGTAATAACTTTGCAAACGGCGATGTTGTAACATGTAACGTTGTTAGCAGCGGTCTTTGCGGTGGTTTGTCTGCAGGTAAAGACATCATGATCTCTGTTAAAGATCCAACTGGCGTTAAGCAAATCACTACCAATGGCAGCGACATAGCTATCGTTCCTAACCCGAACAAAGGCGCATTCACTATCAAGGGTACATTTGCAGCAACTACAGATCAGGAAGTAATGGTAACAGTTACCAATATGGTAGGTCAGGTTGTTTACTCAGGTAGAGTAATGACACAGAACGGTAACATCAACGAAAAAGTTCAACTTAACAGCGGTATTGCTAACGGAATGTACATCCTGAACCTCGTATCAGGCAACGAACAATCTGTTTTCCACATCGTTATTGAGCAATAATTTTGATGTAATATTATAAAAGGAACAGCCGGGCTATGTAGTCCGGCTGTTCCTTTTATAATATATACCAAAGAGGGATTGGTGCAAAGTAAAGTGTGGCTTAAAGCAAATCGATCAGAATATGGCGCCAACGCATTATATTGCTCCGTTAGGCGCTATAGGTTTGTAGTTGCGTTATCAATAATTTATAAGCTGCGCTCCGTAGGATAGCAACAATCCCCGCATGGCGATTTTTAATGTCCAAATGGTATTTGAAGTGTCATAGAGCAGTTATCCGTATTTGTTTGGGTTTATAGAGTACATCACTCCTATTTGTATCCAATTATTGCAACTGAGAATACTTTCAACAAAGTATTTGATCAAGTAAGGGCATAAAAAAATGCCCCGATGTAGGGCATTTTTTGAAGAGCAATTGTCTGCGGTTATTGTAGTTGTATTTTTCTGGTTTCCGATTGTGTTCCGCTTTGCATTTTTACAATATACATTCCACGGTTGAGCTTTTCTGTGTTGAATGAAACAATCGACGAGTTGTTTTGCGCCATTCCTGATAGGACTATTCGGCCAAGGATGTCGCAGATACTAATTTCAACAGGCTCTGTAATTGTTGTGTTGAATTTGAAAGACAATTGGTTTGTTGCCGGATTCGGGAATATTTCTACTGTTTGTACCGTGTTTTCCACCTGAGGCGCCGCCAAAAGTGATTTAGCGGTATATGATACAAGTTTCTGTATTTCTGTACCTGTGCTCAATTGAGTCAATGTACTGATCGTCATTAGTGCGCTATGATAGTCGGGCATATACCACGTGTAGCTATTCACAAGGTAGGAGTCGATGGTAGTTCCTACGAGGGTAACGCTGTCTATATATTTCTGCATACTATGAACACGCAAAACATTATTGAATGTTTTACCCGGCACTTTAAGTGTGCCATAACCATCGCATACAACGGTGTTATTTCCGGATAAAGTGCCGGTAAGTCCGAGAAAGGTGATAACACCGGCATAAGAATCTACAAAACTATCGAGGTAAGTAAACGGATAGCGTAGCTGATCCATAGGATTTGTGTAGGTAGAGTTTTCTGTAGAGCTTAGATAGATACCCATTTGTGTGAGCTTTGAGGCATCTGCAAAAATGCTGTTCGTAACAGTACCGGTTGGGTTATTGATGCCAAAGGTAGCGCCCGATACACAATGGGTTGCGAGCATGCATGGAGTGGCTATACCCGTATCTAAAGGCGGCATGGTGGAAGAGGGAGTAAGGCTTAGGAAGCTCCAGGTGATGTTGGCGCCGCGCGGGCCAGGAGTAACGCCCGTAGTGTTACATACATTAGATGTGTAGACATCGAAAGCAACTGGATTGAAATTTGCACCGGTAAGCGTGGATTGTGCAAACGCAGCCACGCCTGCAATGGCTGCAGCAACAGTGGTACATAAGAGTTTTGGGATCATAATAACAATGGTTTTTAAGTTAAAAATAATTACACTAAGGTAGGTAAATGAAACAGTATTTGAGAGAAAATTAAAATGCCTTTTTGTCATTAACTATTGGTTGTAATAGTTGGTCTTTATATCCCGCTTGGCTAAAAATGTTGTATCGCTGTGAGTTTTTTGGTAAATAGCTTTTTATATAATTTTGTTACCGCTATTTAAAATGGGCTTAGTTGAAGCTACAATCTGCTGAGGCTCGTATTATTTTTGTACCTTTCGCCCGGTATGAGCGATCATGCCTTTTTTTATGGCATTTCATTAAGTAAAAAAATAAAATACAACATAAATGTTTGCATTTCTGGAAGGCGACCTGGTGTATAAGTCACCCTCACTGGTGTATATCTCGGTACATGGCGTTGGCTATGAATTGAGCATTACCCTGCAAACGTATGCCAAAATGCAGCATCTGGATAAGTGCAGGTTGTATACTCATTTACAGATAAAGGAGGACGCGTGGGCTTTATTTGGGTTTTATGATGAAGAGGAACGTTCGACATTCAGGCAGTTGCTAAATATAAATGGGGTAGGAGCTGTAACTGCACGTATCATATTATCTTCGCTTACGACTGATGAACTGGTTGCGGCAATAGCCGGAGATGATGTGAAAACGCTGGAGAAAGTAAAAGGCATAGGTAGTAAAACAGCGCAAAGAATCATTTTAGAGTTAAAAGGTAAGTTGTCTAATCTGAAAAATTCGTCTTCGCCCACAATTGTAAAACACAATACAACACAGGAAGATGCGTTAATAGCATTAGTAAATCTGGGCATCAATAAAGGCGTTGCAGAAGCTGCATTGAAGAAGATAAAGGATGCAGCCACGCTAACTGTTGAGCAACTGATAAAACAAGCGTTACGCGCACTGTAAAAAAATCCAAAAAAATAGAACTTGAAGGGGAAGAGTTATATTGGTTATAAGTTTTTGTTTTTCATGGCTCTGGCCACAGCGTTGTCGCACGCTGCTGCCGGTAGCTACTTCCCCTTTTATGAGCTATTTGCCCCCGATGTAGATAGTCCGGAAGTTGCCAAGCCAATTATTAAAAACATAAATGACTCTCTTCACTTTCCACTGCGTGACAAAACCGGCGATCCCTATACCGATTATAAAACACCACGCTCGCTGGACCTGAACGATCCGAGAAATGTGCGTAAAGGGTTTGAGTACGACCCGGCTAACAACAGGTATAACTACAATGAAAAAATAGGTAGCGAGTTTTTGAGAAACCCTACCTACATGACGCTTGACGAATATACCAGATACCGCGGTAAGCAGGACGAAGACTCATATTGGCAACGCAGGCTGGCGAGCCTGATGCTGTTTAATAAAACGCCCGAGCTGCCGCAGATGTATAAAGAGGGGCTGTTCAATCGTATTTTTGGTAGCGATGCACTGCAGGTAAAGCCGCAGGGTAATGTGGATGTAACCTTTGGCGGTAACTGGCAGAATATAAAAAACCCTACGCTTACCCAACGTGCGCAGAAATACGGTGTTTTTGACTTTGATATGCAGATGAACATCAATCTGCTGGCAACGGTGGGCGATAAGCTAAAACTCAATATCAGTAATAATACCAAGGCGACGTTTGATTATCAGAATGTTCAGAAACTAGACTACAGCGGTAAGGAAGATGAAATGCTGAAAAAGATTGAGGCTGGCAACGTGAGCTTCCCGCTGAAAAGCAATCTTATCAACGGTGTTCAGTCTTTGTTTGGTCTTAAGTTGCAATTGCAGTTTGGTAAGTTGTGGGTAACCGGTATTGTGTCGCAGCAGAAATCGCAACGCAAGAGCCTTACTGTGCAAGGCGGCGCACAGGCGCAGCAGATAGCTATAAAAGCCAATAACTACGAGGAGAACAAAGACTTCTTATTGGGTCATTATTTCCGCGACAACTATAACAATGCGCTCAAAGACTTTCCGCGCATTAATTCGCAAGTTACCATTAATAAGATAGAGGTATGGGTGACCAACCGTACAGGCGCAGTAACCGGTGTGCGCGATGTATTGTGCTTTATGGATCTCGGCGAGGCCAATCCGTATCACCAATCGCTGTATAATCCTAATAGCGGTATACGCAACTCACTACCCGACAATAACGCCAACCGCCTTTACGAACAGTTGCAACACAACCCGAACGGCCGTCAGCAAAGTTTTGCGGTAAATGCACTGATACCGCTTGGTTTGCAGCAAGGGCAGGATTACGAGCATACTACTGCAAGGCAGTTAACGGCTTCGGAGTTCTCCTTTAATGCGCAGTTGGGCTATATCATGCTCAATACTCAGCTCAACTCTGATGAGGTGTTGGGTGTGGCCTATCGTTATACCTACAAGGGCAAGGTGTATCAGGTGGGCGAATTTGCAGCCGACCTTCCTCCTGATACCTCAAATCCTAAAGTGCTGTTCCTGAAATTGATGAAGGGAACATCTGCAAGACCAAGCCTTCCGGTTTGGGACCTGATGATGAAGAACGTTTATGCATTGGGTGGATTCGGTGTGTCTAAAGATAACTTTACCCTAAATATCCTTTATCAGGACCCCGGAGGAGGGGAAAAACGGTACATGCCGGAGGGCGATAAGCAAGGCGTGCCCTTTATTTCATTGTTGAATCTGGACCGTCTTAACGCGCAGAACGAGCCGTCGCCAGATGGGGTATTCGACTTTGTGGAAGGATTTACCATTAACACGCAGCAGGGTAAAGTAATTTTTCCGGTGCTTGAGCCATTCGGTAGCGACCTTGCGCCTTCGGTTACCGGCCCCACCGATCCTAATACTTTTGCGTTGCGCCGCAAGTACCTTTATCAGGTATTGTACGACTCAACCAAGACTATAGCGTTGCAGTCGCAACAGAACGATCGTTTCATATTGCGCGGTTCGTATAAGTCGTCGTCGTCGTCCGAGATTTTCCTGGGTGGGTTTAATATCCCTCCGGGTTCGGTATCGGTAGCTGCCGGCGGCACCAAACTGGTAGAAAATCAGGACTATACTATCGACTATGGTTTGGGCCGTATCAAGATCATCAATACCGGTATCCTCAACTCAGGAGTGCCTATTAATATACAGTATGAGGATAACGCCACATTTGGTTTTCAGCAGCAGAACTTTATGGCTGCACGTCTGGATTATTACCTCAATAAGAACCTGACATTGGGCGGCACCATCATGCAGCTCAAGGAGCGTCCATTTACGCAACAGGTGAATTTTGGCGAAGACCCAATACAGAACACTGTAATAGGACTGGATGCCAACTATCAGAGCGAAGTGCCAGCCCTTACCCGTGTGCTAGATAAACTGCCGATATATGCCACGACAGCGCCATCGTTTACCAATGTAAATGTGGAAGTAGCTGGGTTGTTGCCCGGGCACCCGAAGCAGATAGAAGCGCTGGACCCTGAAGGATCGGTATACATAGACAACTTTGAGGGAACAAGCAGCAGCTACGATCTGAAATACCCAACCCAGGCATGGGCGTTGGCAAGTACGCCGCGTGGCGCCATCAACAAGTTTGGGCAAATTTTGTTTCCCGAATCTGCGCAGAACGATGATTTGGCATATGGTAAAAACAGGGCAAAACTGGCTTGGTATTCTATTGAGCCGACCCTTGTAGATCCCGGAAGCTTGCCTAAATACGTGAAAGACGACCCCAACCAGCACTATATAAGAATGGTGCAGCAGCAGGATGTGTTTCCCAATCTTAATTCGCAACCGCTACTTAACGCGCTTAGCACTTTCGACCTTGGTTTCTATCCCAAAGACAGAGGTCCTTACAACTTTGATGCTACAAACCTTAATCCAGATGGTAGCCTTGCTAATCCGGGTACAAGATGGGGCGGTATTACCCGCGCTATTGATAATACTGACTTCGAAGCATCGAATGTGGAGTATATCCAGTTTTGGGTAATGGATCCTTTCCTGACTAATACCAATCCCGCAGGCGGCGGCGGCGCTCTATATTTGAACCTTGGTAATGTATCGGAAGATATCCTCAAAGATTCGCGTTTGTTCTTTGAAAACGGTATTCCTTCACCATTCGATAAGTCTAAACTGGATACTACTGCATGGGGCTATGTACCAAAGTTTAGTCAGCAAATAACACGCGCTTTCGATAACGATCAGGCTGCGCGGGATTTGCAGGATGTAGGTTATGATGGTTTGCCCAACAAAGCAGATCCGGGAATGTATAGCGAACAGACGCAATTTGCAGCATTCCTGAAACAGATACGTCAGAACCCGACGCTAAATCCATCTGTATTACAGTCACTCACAGCCGACCCATCGAGCGATGACTATGTGTTTTACAGAGATACACTATATGGCGGCGCTAACAGCGACAAGATAAGTGTGCTAACCCGCTACAAACGTTACAATAACCCGCAGGGCAACTCGCCGATAACCGCAGCCACAGCAACCTTCCCTACTTCGTCTACAACACTGCCGGAGTCGGAGGATATAAACAGAGACAATACGCTGAATGAGGCGGAAAGCTACTTCCAGTACCGTATAGATTTTGAGCCCAATATGCAGGTTGGTTCGAATAATATCATCAACGTACAGGAAAAGATGGTAAAGCTGCCCAACGGAGCTACTGAGAAAGAGCGTTGGTATCAGTTTAAGATACCGATTCGTAATTACGATCATAAGATTGGCGGTATTTCAGACTTCCGTTCTATTCGCTTTATGCGTATGTTCCTCAACGGCTGGCAGGATAGTACTATATTGCGCTTTGCCACCTTGGAATTAGGACGCAACCAGTGGAGAACATTCCGCTACTCGCTTACTACGCCTGGCGAAAATATGCCGCAGCAAAATCAAGGGTTGACCGATTTTACGGTAACATCAGTAAGCATAGAACAAAACGGATCGCGCCAGCCGGTGCCCTATGTTATACCTCCGGGGGTAACAAGGCAGCTCACCACCGTGTCGCAAGGGGCCACAATACAGCTCAACGAGCAATCGCTGTCGCTGCGCGCCTGCGCCCTGCAGGATGGCGACGCCAGAGCGGTGTTTAAGGAGGTGAATGTAGATATGCGTCAGTATTCTTACTTCCGAATGTTTATACATGCCGAGTCGGAAGTGGGGCAAGCGGCAGTAAATAATGCCGATGTAGACGCGTTTTTGCGCATAGGCAGCGACTTTACCAATAACTACTACGAGTACCGCATGCCGCTGACCATAACTCAGCCCAACACAAGCGCGAGCGATGTAAATGGTATATGGCCAGCGGCAAACCAGATGAATCTGGCATTGCAGGATCTGGTAGAGGCAAAGAAGGCACGCGACGCTGCAGGATGGCTTACCTACATACCGTATTACACCAAGGACTCTAAGGGCAACACCATAGTGGTAATTGGTAATCCGAACATAGGCGGAGCAAAGAACATAATGATTGGTTTGTTTAACCCAAAGAAAACACAACAGAACCCAGGCGACGACGGAATGCCTAAATGTGTAGAGGCGTGGTTTGATGAGATGAGGATGGCGGGTATAAACGATCAGGCGGGTTATGCAGCGGCTGGTAAGGTGGCTGTGCAGCTTGCTGATTTGGGAAACCTAAATGTGTCGGGTAGTATGCACACTCAGGGTTATGGCAATATAGACCAGAAGATACAGCAACGCTCGCAAGACGACTACTACCAGTGGAATACGTCGACCAATCTTGGTTTGGGCAAACTGATGCCGAAAACATGGGGAGTAACATTACCACTATACGTAGGCTACACCGAAAATGTGAGCACACCCAAGTACGATCCTTATAATCAGGACGTGAAGCTGAATGACGAAATAGCATCGGCAAGAAATGATCGTGCCCGCGACTCAATAAAAAATGTGGCTCAGGACTTTACATCTATTACCAGCGTGAACCTCACCAATGTGCGGATACAGGGCAACCCAACGGTGCAAAACCCCAAACCGAGAATGCCATGGAGTATCAAGAACTTTGATTTTAGCTATTCCTACAATAATCAGTTTAAACGTAATCCGCTGATACAGTCGGATGAGCTGAAAACGCAGAAGCTGAACATTGGCTATACTTACAGCATAAAATCTAAGCCTATAGAGCCGTTCCGTAAGTTCATTACATCAAAGTCTAAGTGGTTTAATCTGATCAAGGATTTCAATATAAATCCGTTGCCATCAACCTTTACACTGCGCAATGACCTGCTGAAACTGAACCAGAAAACACAAGTGCGCACCATAAGCGACGGTAGTAGCTACCAGATACCGGCGACTTATTTCAAAAACTTTACCTGGAACAGAGCCTACACACTTCGTTGGGAACTGATGAAGTCGCTGTCGCTCGATTATACGGCTACTAATATATCGCGTGTGGATCAGCCTTATGGCGAGGTAAACACTAAAGCTAAGAAAGATTCGTTGTGGAGCGGTATAGCATCGTTTGGGCATAACACATCATATATGCAGACGTTCAACACGTCGTACAATGTGCCGTTGGCCAAGCTACCGCTGACTGACTGGATAAACATGCGTTTGGGTTACCAAACCAACTATAACTGGACGAGCGCAGCTCCTGTAGCGCACTCATTGGGCAACACCATTGGCAATACTCAAACACAGACCATAACCGGCGACCTGAATATGAGCCAGTTGTATAACAAGTCGAAATGGCTGAGGGCCCTGAATACAAAAACAGTGAAAGGTGGAGCGAAGCCAACATCGGGTAGCAATGCAAAAGTACCGGATGAGAAACCAGCAACTAAAAATATAAAAGACCTGCGCAAACCCGGCGGACTGGATAATAATTTGCAAAAAGAACTGCCGCCTGGTAAGGGAGGCGGAGATAATGGTCCACCAGCAGGCGGTGGTTTGTCTAATTCTAACGCTAAAGACAAGGGCGTAGTTAAAAACGATACAACCAACAAAACGTCGCAGAACCAAAAGGACGATAAGAACGCTGATAAGAAAGACGACAAAAAGGATACTAAGAAAGACAATAACAAAAAGGATAATAACAAGAAAGACAACAAGAAGGGCGGCGACCCAACCGAGGATAATACCGACAAAAAGACCGAAGATGGTAAGGATGCCAAGAATGGTGTGCTGATCAATGGTATTAATACGGGTAATCTGACAGATGACCAATTGGATTCGCTGGTAGAGGTGCAGAAAGCGCAGGATAAAGCCCGCAAGAAAGAAGAAAAAGCCAAGAAAAAGGCAGCCCGCAAAGCAGCCCGCAAAGCAGCCCGCAAGGCACGGCATGGTAAAATACCCGAACTAACGCCTACTGAACAGGCTATAGGTAAATTCCTGACCATGCTGAACCGAGTAACGGTAAACTATACCCAGACACAGGGTACTATATTGCCCGGCTGGATGGATAGCACTCGATTTATGGGGGTAAATAACTATACAGGCGCTCCGGGTTACGACTTTGTATATGGCTACCAGCCCGACTATAACTGGTTGGCTACACAGGCCGATGCCGGACGTCTGACCCGGGATTCACTGTTCAATGCACAGTTTCAACAAACCTATTCGCGCAATCTGACAGCAGGCGCATCGCTGCAGCCGTTTAAGGATTGCCGTATAGATCTGTCGCTGACGCAAACTTTTAGCAAGGCGCATTCAGAAATATATGCCGATACAGGTACAGGCGTGCCCGGCCAAAAAGGTAAGTTCAACCACTTTAGCGCGTACGAGACCGGATCATTCAATATTAGCTACATTACTGTAAATACCATGTTCAAAAGCTCGGGCGTAAACTCGGAGGTTTATAAGCAGTTTTTGGCCAACCGTGAAATAATATCGCGCAGATTGGGTACCAGCAACCCATATACAAACGGACTGCCAGACCCTAAGAATCCGGCCTATATGAAGGGGTATACCGAGTTTTCGCAAGATGTGCTGGTTCCTTCTTTCATAGCCGCTTATTCGGGCAAGAGTGCACAAGATCAGGCTTTGATAGACTATAAGCACACTAAAGTAAGCGACAATCCGTTCAGGTATTTTACGCCTATGCCCAACTGGAAGGTGAATTATTTCGGGCTGAGTAAGATTCCATTCTTTGCTACATTTATGTCGAGTTTTGTATTGAACCATGCCTATACTGGCACTATGTCGCTGAATGGGTTTAACTCGAGCTTGTTGTATAACGACTTGTATGGTTTAGGTTTTCCATCATTTATAGATTCTAACTCGCACAACTATATTCCGTTCTTCCAGGTGCCAAACGTAACTATATCGCAGGCGTTCAGTCCGCTTATAGGTTTCGATATGGGCTTTAAGAACAACCTGACTGGTAGGTTTGAGGTACGTAAATCGAAGATGCAGAGCTTGAGTCTGATAGACTACCAGATAAGCGAAAACGCCAGCACAGAATATGTGGTAGGTATAGGTTTCCGTAAGAAGGGCATTAAATTACCTTTCAGCATACTGGGAGTAACCAAGCTGCGCAATGAGCTGATCTTTAAATTCGACCTTGGCTTCCGCGACGATAAGTCGACAAATACCTTCCTGTCGAACAACATAGGCGTGACTTCTCGTGGACAGCAGGTGATACGTATTAGCCCAACAATAGACTATTCGGTCAGCCAGAAGCTAACATTGCACTTCTTTTACGACAGGCAGCAGACGATACCTTACGTATCGAACTCGTATCCTACTACTACCACCAAGGCAGGCCTGACGCTGAGGTTTATTTTCGGGCCATAATTTGCCTATATTGTTGCGGGAAAAATATGGAGCGTCAGAAACAGTTTTCGTCCGGTTTTTCGCCGGCAGGCAAAATGCCGGTTTATTTGTTGCTCCTTGGGGTATTGGTTTGCCTGTTGCAAATATGGCTACCCGCTTATTACTTAACAGGCGACGGACCCTGCCACCTATACAATGCCCAGGTACTGAACGATATATGGCATGGCAAGCAACAATCGCTCTACGACCGGTTTTACACACTCAGCTACCAGCCCAATCCTAACTGGCTGTCGTCGGCAGCGCTTGCAGGGCTATTGTATTTTATGAATGGCGTGGTTGCCGAAAAGTTTTTTTTGTCGGTGTATGTACTTTTGTTTGTAGGTGGCGGCTATGCGCTTATGTCGGCTATAGCGCGCGAGCGTACGTATTGGGTAGTGATAATACTCTTGTTTGTTTTTCCGCACACGTTGGCTAAAGGCTTTTATAACTATACGGTAAGCATAGCCTTTTATTTTTGGGTAGTTTGGGTATGGATAAAAATGCTACAGCGAGCAACGGCTTTGAGGGCGCTTGCCTTTTTTCTTTTCTCCGGTCTTTTGTTTTTCACCCATCTGCTATCGTTTGGTTTTGCTGTATTTACCTGCGCTGCGTTGGTGTTGTCGCATAACGCGGTCTTACCCCGCGATGAGCGGAGAGTCGGCCGTTATCAGTTGCGACACTGGCTGCTACTTGGTACGCTGCTGCTGCCTTATCTCGGCATAATGGCATGGTTTACCCGGAGTCAGGGAGGGTTGCAAATGGCCCTGAAGCCGCATTTGTACCGATTGATAGAGTTGATTCAGTTTAAATACCTGGTAAGCCTTACGCACACCGAGGAACCTTATGCAGCAGTTACAGGTTTGGTTTTGCTGGCGATTGGCATTGTTTTAATCGCCGGTATTTTGCGCCGGCATGCGGTGCATAAGTACGATGGATTGCTGTTGGCGTTGGCTGCTGTAGCTATTGTGTATCTGTTTGTTCCAGAATCGTTTTTGGGGCATCTGATACTCATTAATATGCGGGTACAGCTATATATATATATACTGATTGCATGCTGTATCGCTTATCGGATGCCAGTGGGCGTAACAAGCTATAGAACGGCCATTGCGGCAACGCTGGCAATGGCTGCGTTGGCAGCCCTGCAGCTCGGGTACCTGAACATAGCCTCCGGACAGACGGCCGACGACCGTGCAGTCTTACAATCGATAGTAGGCGCTAATCTGGCGATAGAGGTGGGTATTTGCATAGCAATATTTGCGGCTGCGCGATTCCGTATAAGTTATTTCCGGTTGCAAAATGCTGGCGCTTTTGTGTTGCTCATGTGCTTTGTCGGTATGAGCATAGAACGTATTAGCTGTCAGGTTAAGGCATCGATGGCTGTGAGCGATTATATAGCAGTCGCAAAGCAAATACCTGATGGAAAGACTATATTGCCGCTCAATTTTGCGCCTAACGGCAAGGATCGCAATGGAGCAATGATAGCTGACCGTAATTTTTTGTTTGGTCATGCTGCCGATTATATAGCAGCGGGTAAGTCTGTAATAATGTTGGATAACTATGAGGCTAACATGGGCTATTTTCCGCTGCAATGGCGCAATAATGTGAATCCTTATTACCACCTGAGCATTGGGCAAGGAATAGAGCATACGCCCCCGTATGCCAGCCTAAAAGGCTACGAGCAGCAGGCGGGCGTAAGGGTAGATTATATATTGCTATGCAGGTTCGATTCATCGTTTCTGGCAAACGATACATTTGCTGCATTTTATGCCGAGATAGTACGCGACTACCATGTAGCGCATACATCGCCGCTGCGCACAGCTACGCTTATGGAGCGCAACAAGTAGAAGCAGCAGAGGATAAAAAAAGGGAGCTGATTGCTCAACTCCCAAATGCGTCTTTTATTTTACCAAAAAAGCTCTTATCGTCCTTGTCTTCTTTTTGTTCCGGACCCGGTTTGAAGTTGGGTGAGCGACTTAGTTTTTCCAGCAGGTCGCGCTCTTCGTTTGTGAGGCGTTGCGGGGTCCATACATTCACCTTTATCACTTCGTCGCCGCGTTCGTAGCTCTGGAAGGCAGGGAAGCCCTTTCCTTTCAGGCGCATGGTGGCGCCGCTTTGCGTGCCGGGAGCTATTTTTATTTTTGCTTTACCGTCTATTGTTGGCACCTCGGCATTCATACCCATTACCGCCTCTGGGAACGATATGTGCAACTGGTACACTACATCCAGGTCGTTGCGGGTAAGGTGTTCGTGCTTTTCTTCTTCTACCACCAGCAGCAGGTCGCCGGGAGGTCCGCCGCGCTCGCCAGCGTTGCCTCGACCGTGCATACTCAGTTGCATACCGTCTTGCACGCCGGCAGGTATATCCAGACTCAACGTTTCATCGCCATACAAGCGGCCTTCGCCCTTGCACGATGCGCACTTGTGGGTTATCTGGCTACCTTCGCCATTACAGGTAGGGCAGGTAGTAACTGTTTGCATTTGGCCAAGGAAGGTATTAGTTACCTTACGTACCTGACCCGAACCGTTGCAGGTGCCACAGTTCTGAATAGAGTTTTTGTCTTTTGCTCCACTGCCGTTGCAATGCTGACAGGATATGTGTTTTTTTACTTTTATCTTCTTGTTGGCTCCGTTGGCAATCTCCATAAAGTCCATCTTCAGCTTTATGCGCAAGTTGGCTCCACGCGATCCCTGACGGCGTCCGCCGCCGCCACCCTGGCCCCCAAACATACCGCCGAACATATCGTTGCCAAAAACATCGCCAAAGTTGGAGAATATATCTTCCATGCGCATGCCGCCGGGTCCCTGACCGCCAAAGCCGCCATTACCACCGCTGGCAGCGTGGCCGAAACGATCGTACTGAGCGCGCTTATCGGGATTGCTCAAAATATCGTATGCCTCGGCTGCTTCTTTAAATTTCTCTTCCGATTCCTTGTTACCGGGATTGCGATCGGGGTGATGCTGCATAGCTATTTTGCGGTACGATTTTTTGATCTCGTCCGCTGTGGCTCCTTTAGCCACCTGTAGCACCTCGTAATAATCTCTTTTTGCCATATAAAAGTCAATCCCTTAGGGAGGCTTTATCTCGAAAATCAAACAAATCAGAATACCCTTTTTAGGGTTTTCTGATTTGTTTGATTTTCGATTTTTGGTTATCAATAACCTTCGCTTCCGTATTATTTGCTCACGGGCGGCGAGGTAATTAGTTATTCTGTAACGGGCTATTACTTGCCTACAACCACTTTCGCATGACGTATCAGCTTGTCGTTGAGGTAGTAGCCAGCTTCTACCACGTCCATTATTTTACCTACCATTTTTTCATTTGGCGCGGGTATTTCTGTAATGGCTTCGTGCAGGTCGGGGTTAAATTCTTCGTTCTGCGCTTCCATTACTTTCAGCCCCTTTTGCTGCATAATGTGCCTGAACTTATTGAATACCAGCGATATGCCTTCTTTCAGTATTTTGATGTCGGTAGTGTTGTCCAGCTGTTTGCTGGCTCGGTCTACGTCGTCGAGCACTACAAGCAGCGACTGCAATACGTCTTTGCTGGCAGTGGCCGTCATTTCTATACGCTCCTTTGCAGTGCGCCTTCTGAAGTTGTCGAACTCAGCCACCATTCTCAGGTGTTTATCTTTCAGCTCCAGCACTTCGCTCTTCAATCTTGTTACTTCATCATCGCCGGCAATGTTTTCAGACTCAATATCTTCTATCTCAGCTGTTGTATCGTTAGGGCCAACGTCTACAAGTTCATCATGGTTTTGTGACATGTTGTCGGCATTTTCCGCCGCCGCATTTGTATTATCATTCATACGCTTCTTTTTTTTGAAAAACATAGTGTCTTAACCTTTATCAATTATTTTGCCAACACTCATTTTGGGACAAATTGTCGCACATAAAAACAGTGAAGTGACGGAAATGCATTTTTGGTAGATAGTCGTTAGTATATAGTAGATAGTCGGGAGTAGCGTTTTTTGCGGATAGTTGTGAGTGGCTGTTTTTATGATTTGTATTTGGGAGTTTACCAATTAGTAAAGGTCGTTAGCACCCTACTTCTACATTGAAAATCTTCTATTTTGTTCGGAATATTTATCCAAAATATAACCTACTGCCTCCCCAAATATAAACTTCGCCCAGACACTCAAATGTGTAAAAAGCATTCAGAAACCAACAAGCCAACAAACTCGCGACTATCTACTATCTACTAAAGACTATGTACTAACGACTATCTACCGAAAACTAAATTTCTGCAACTTTCAAAATATCTTTCAGGCGTACGCCTTTTTCGGTTTGTACAAGCGAGCAGCACTCGTTTACCGGGTCGTGCTCAAAAAACAGCGTCCAGTTATTGGCTACAGCTTCTTTCAGTATTTTGGCTTTTTCATTCAGGGTTTCCAGCGGGCGCATATCGTAGGCCATTACCCATGGCAGCGATATGTGCGCAGTGCTTGGGAAGAGATCGGCACAGAAAAACACGGTGGTGTCTTTGTACTTAATCTGCGGCAGCATCATGGCGTCGGTGTGGCCGTTTACGTAGCGTATGCGTATGTCGGGCATCCATTCGTCGCCATCAGCAGTTTCAATAAACCGTAGTTGCCCGCTTTCCTGTATGGGCAGTATATTTTCTTTGAGAAACGATGCGCGTTCGCGCTCGTTGGGCGCCAATGCCGAGTCCCAATGCTGGCGGTTGGTCCAGTAGAGTGCATTTTTGAATACCGGTACCAGTTTGTCGCCGTCGCGTTTTATAGAGCCGCCACAATGATCGAAATGTAGGTGCGTGAGGAAAACATCGGTGATATCGTCGGTGGTAAAGCCCAGCGAAGCGAGGCCTTTTTCTATACTGTCTTCGCCATGAGGGTAATAGTGACTGAAAAATTTAGCGTCTTGCTTATCGCCCATGCCGTTATCTATCAGTATTTTCTGATTGCCGTGCTCAATAAGTAGGCAGCGCATAGCCCAGCTACACATATTGTTATCGTCGGCGGGATTGGCTTTGTTCCACATAGATTTTGGCACTACGCCAAACATGGCTCCGCCATCCAGCTTAAAATGTCCTGCGTTTATTGCATGTAGTTTCATGATATTGTTATTTTATTATTGTTGAGTTTGTCTGCACCGCTAAGTTATTGGCCTTTGGGCAGCGCGGCTTGTTTTGTAATGGCAAGGTACAAAACAATAGCCCCTGCCACAAAAAATGTAATGAGCGCCACTATGGCGCTGCGCATATTCATAATGCTGTCTATAAACCCAAACGACAGCATGCCGATAACGATAGCCAGTTTTTCGGTAACATCGTAAAAGCTGAAGTAGGAGGCAGTATCGTGGGTTTCGGGCATGAGCTTGGAGTAGGTAGAGCGGCTTAGCGACTGTATGCCGCCCATAATAAGACCCACTACTGCGGCTATTCCGTAAAACTGAGTAGCTGTATGGGTATAATAGGCTGCAATACACACCAGTATCCAGATAAATACTACAAATAATAATACCTGCAGATTGCCAAACCGTGCCGATAGCCTGGCCATAATAAATGCGCCAGCAATGGCTACCAACTGTATAACGAGTATAACGCCAATAAGTTGCCCGGTTTCGAGGTTTAGCTCCTTGCTGCCAAAGATGGTGGCGGCCAGCATTACGGTTTGCACGCCCATGCTATAAAAAAAGAATGCGCCCAGATAGGTTTTGAGCACAGGCAGGCGTTTTATCTGCCGCCATACCTTACTCAGTTCGTTAAATCCGTTTACAAGCACATTGTGTTCAGGCTTGTTAGCAAGCGCTGTGCCCTTGGGCAACTTGAGGAAGGTGATTTGGGCAAAGCCTATCCACCAAAGACCCACGAGTACGAACGACAGACGCGCTGGAAAAGAACTGTCGGTAATGCCAAACAGCTTGGGATTGAGTACAAATACAAAACAGATAAGCTGAAGGATAACGCTGCCTATGTAGCCATAGGCAAAGCCTTGGGCGCTCAGGCGGTCGCGCTGCTCCTCGGGCGCTATTTCGGGCAGGTAAGCATTGTAAAACACCAGACTACCGCAGTAACCCAGCGCCGCAATGCCTGAGAATATTATGCCTGCCTCAACAGTGTTGCCGGTAAAAAAATACAGGCAGCAGCACGATGCGGCGCCCATGTAGCAAAATAGCTGCATAAACCGTTTTTTATTCCCCTTGTAGTCGGCAATAGACGATAATATGGGGGATAGCAACGCAATGATAAGGTAGGCAGTGGCTATAGAATAATCGAACAAGGAACTGTTTTTGACCTTGATACCAAAAAAAGATACAGTGTCCATAACCTGACCGTTAACCGTGGTTTGGGTAACGGCGGTATAGTAGGCCGGGAATATGGTAGACGTAATAACAAGGTTGTATGCCGAATTTGCCCAGTCGTACATAGACCATGCCCGCTGCACAGACTTGTCGGTCTTTATTTGGGTTGTTGCGTTGGTGGTTGTCATGCGTGGTACTAAAGTAGGGGATTTTTGAATATAGTAGATAGTAGATAGTAGATAGTAGGGAGTTAATAGGTTTATAGACCATAGGCGTAGTAAGGAGAAAGAAGTGATGCTCAATACATCTGAAAATAAGTGTGATTATTGGTAGTATATAAATGTAGAAAGTCGGGAACTGGTATGATCCCGACTTTCTCTATCTTTTAAACATTAATTTATCTCATGTGTTTGGGTGTTTCAGGGATTTATTCTTATTCCCCTCGCTACTATCTCCTAATTTCTAAATTTATTTCCTCAGATGAATTAGTTTCCTCATCAATAAATCGACATGGGTATATTCCCTGCGGTAGCGCTGATGGCAGCATAATTTTATTTTTTCCGGCAACTATCTTGCAGTTTAATAGTACACGACCGTATAAATCACTGATGAGCAATAATCCGGCTTTTTTCGTTACTACAGTAATGTCATCATCGGCAGGATTAGGGTAGATAAATAGTTGCTTTGTTTTTTCTTTCATTTCCTTTACGCCTGTAGGCGCTGTTACTTTTCTTACACGGAAGTTTTCAAAATCTGATATGTACAGGTTACCCCTTTTATCTACCGCCACACTGCCTTGACTGTTTAACTGGGCTGTATTTGCCGGAATACCATCCCCGTTATAGCCATCTACACCCGTACCGGCATAGGTATTAATTATTCCGGATGCATTTATTATTCTTACCCTTGCGTTGCCATGATCCGATAAGTACAAATTGCCATAATTATCTGTTGCTAAACCAGTACCACCGCTGAACTGTGCAGCCGTGGCAGGGCCGCCATCACCTCCATAACCCTCTGTACTGCCAACAATTGTAGTTATATTTCCGACTGTATTTACTTTACGCACATAGCACAGACTATCACTAATATACACATTGCCTATACTATCTATGGCTAATGCCAAGGGTTTGCGAAGCTACGCTGCCAATGCAGGACCGCCATCGCCGCTATGACCGCCTGTACCCGTGCCGGCAAAGGTAGTAATAATACCGCCATATACTTTTCTTACCACATTGTTATAATAGTCTGAAATGAATATATTGCCAAACCTGTCGGCAGCCACACCACGAGGATAAAAGAAATTGGCAGCGGTAGCGGGGCCGCCATCGCCTGTATAGCCTGTATGAAAGGAATCGCACATGCCGGCAAAAAGATGAATATAGCCAGATGTATCTATGCTTCTGATGCAATTGTAATAGTTATCAGAGAAGTAAATGATTCCCATAGTGTCTATCGCCATACCCCGAACATTACGAATCATTGCATTGGTAGCCGGGCCGCCATCGCCGCTATACCCCGATATACCATTGCCCGCTATGGTGGTGATAATACCCGATGCGTCAACTTTTTTTATCTTAAAATTAGTTGTGACAAAATAGACATTCCCGGCCTTGTCTATAGCTACCGCTCCCGGCCCCCCTATAGTGGCATCAATTGCCTGCCCCCCATCGCCTGAATCGCCCAAAAGTCCATTTCCGGCAAAAGTAGAAATCACTTGCGATGTGCAAACACTTGCCGATAAAAGAATACTCAAAACGGAGAGTATGCATCTGAAAATTAAAGAAGTCTGTTTCATAGTGTGTTTTTTTGTATTAATATATCCTAAGTCTTCACGCTCAGGACTAAGCGAGGTTCGGTCTTCAGACCGGAATTGGGGATAAATGCCGCCAGACTTATTACAATAAAATTAGCCAATATTTTTTCAACATTCAATTATTTCTTGCTCACAAGCTCAGGCGGTAATGGTGATGTTGTAGCATAGAACATTCTATTATTCACCGATGCTGTAGGCATCGCATATTTATAGAAAACATCTATGTACAATCATCCGATGCTGTAGGCATCGAATGTACTAACCCTAAAAGAGATTTACCATGGTTATACACATACATGCGATACCTACGGCATCGGCTCGGCGTATTCGGGTTGCTATACACATTCGATGCCTACAGCATCGGTTATGTGGTAACAACTATGGTTCTCATTTCAGATGCACTTAAATTAACAGAGATAAGCGTAGTCGGAGAATACGCTTGAACGGTAGCCAATCTCTGATTGGCGAATAAGGCGATTAACTTGATTTAATATTGATTGGACTTGCATAGCAATGTAGAAAGTCGGGAACTGGTATGCCCCCGACTTTCTACATTTCTTAAAATCTCAATATTATATGAATATAGTTGACGCTGCTCAGGGTTGTACTTATTTCCCTCACGACTATCTACTAAGTACTAACGACTATCTACCCAACCATCAATGCACCACAACCAGTTTTTGCGATAGCACGCGCTGCGATGTTTTGAGTACTACTGTATAAGTGCCGGGGGCAAGGCCGGTAACCGGGAATGTAAATGCATTATAGCCGCTGCCAATTGTAGCGTTGGTCATGAGCTGCTTTACTACACGGCCCTGCACATCTATGAGGTCTATAGAGCCCTGATCCTGATCTTCGAGGTAGCACTTTATGATTATGTCGCTAACAGCCGGGTTGGGGCATACATCCAGCAATTGCTGGCCGCGGTAGTAGTTGGCATACTGGCTGGCCGTGCTTAGGGCCACTGCGCTGTCTACTATCACATTTTCGTCGCCGGGGGCGTAGGCAGTGTAGAGGAAAAACACAATCATCATTTCGTTGGTAGTGGCTTCGCCAGCTACTACATCCTGCGGTGGATTGCTTGGGTTTTCGGGGTTGGCGGTAGTATTGTCGTACACAGCCTCAGCGCGCAGGCTGGTGAGGTTAGGTATTTTCTTGAGGCGCGGCAGCATGTAGAAGCCCTGCCAGTGAAAATCCCATTTGTTGATGCGGATATAACGGTCGGTGTCGCCCGATGGCAGGATGCCATAGCTCTTTATGCTCTTGCCTATCAGGTGCATGTGCGGGAAGATACCCAACAACGATTGATCGCCGATACCAAAAGGCAGGCCTGCCGGAGGGAACTGCTCGGTGAAAGTTTTAACGGTATTGGCAGGTATGGCGAGCGGCGCATTGATAATAGGCGTTTCGTGATACAGCAATGGCTGTATAAATACCTGACGGAGACCGGTAGACGGGGCGAAATAGAAATGAATCTCTGTGCTGTCTTTGAGGCCGGCGGTGCCTGCAGGGTAGTGCATCTGTATCACCAGGTCGCAATGGGCGCGCAGCCTCAGTCCGTAACCATTTGGGTAGGTCATAGGGTCGCTGCCGGGCACCCAAATGCCCACCATTTCAGAGTTGTTGCTGCCTGTGCCGCCAAAGTTGGGGTAGCCGGGTTCGGGAGTGAGCGAGTCGAGGTGCGGGCAAATGCCGGTAGTATCTGAGTACACCAGCACATGATGCACAATAGATGGGTTGCCGGGCACGGCCTCGAAAGCGCGAATGTATTTGTCGGTAAGCAGTCCGCTGGGTATAGCAAAGCACTGATACACATCGCCGGTAGAGGCCGTAGATGTGTAAGTGGGTATGCGCACCACGAGATCGGGTGTGCCAGGAATAACGCCGGTGGTAGAGTATACAGGCACAGGCGGCGCCAGCGATGGCGTGCCTTGGGGGGTGCCGCCGTCTACCCAGCGATTGATGGTATTAATATCGGCGGCCGATAGTATGCGCTCGTGGGCCAGGTGCGAAAAAGTAGCATCGGGCGGCCAAGGCGGCATTTTTTTGCTGTTTACATCGGCTTTTATAGACGCTGCATAGTGCACGGCATCGAGGTAGGTAGTGAGCGAAAAGGGCGCTATACCGCCATCGTGGTGGCACGAGGTGCAATGGTTGAACAATATAGGGGCTACCTTAGTGCTCCAGTCGGGCGTTTGCGCATGCGCAGTGGCGCCCAGTAAGGCCAGCAGAGGCAGGAGTAATAGTTTTTTCATCGATTGGTTTTATTGAAATATAAAAATAGCAATTTTATCCAATTCGCATGAATTTATTTCCCATTTTTTGGGCTTTTTTGCCTGTGGCTTAATGCTCAAAAATATACATAACCACCGTGTATTGCCCCACGGTTTTGTTGTAGGTGGCTTCGAGCGTAATATGGCTCGGGGGGATGGTGTCGGTGGGCGATGGTTTGGGCATGAACACTACCTTTTTGTAGTCGGCCATGCCGGGGAAGAAGTTAGGCTGCAACGTTGTGGTATATCCCTGCGGCGCCAGGCAGTTGGTCAGAATCTGCTTATATTGGTGGTAGGTTTTGCCTGCCGCCTCTTTGTCTTTGGTTTGTATAAAAGCGCATTCGTAAAAAAGTCCGAGCGATGCTACAAAACGGGCGCCTATGCTGCCCGGTACTTTGACGCCGGTCTCCCAGGTGGTAGCGCTCACGTTTTCGGCTGTTTTTTTGCCACGGATGTTGCGAAACTGGTTAGGGCCGTCGGCGGCAATGGTGGCGACGGCGTCGCAAAAGTCGGAGTCTTGCGCTTGTGCGCTGCCACAACGCCACATAATGCTCAGTAAAATAAGTAGGAAATACCGCATAACTAACCGCAAGATAAAGAAAACAATGGAGCTGCGCTGCCCATAAATAGGAGCGGGCATTACGGGTTGCAAGCTACTGAGCCATTTCTTAATGGTTTCAAAAAGTTGAGGTGGACTGCCATTTTTACCGTAAATATTGGGTATCTTTGCTAAGCAACATCATTATTATTAACTACAAACTAAAACAAACGCCTATGAGAAAGTTGATTGTGTTTTTGTTTGTAAGTCTTGTTCTCAATGCATCCTTCATGCCCGTGCCCGACGCAACCAACACCGTTAGCGCCGACGCCCGACTGGAGCGCCACATTACCGGTATCTACCGGCAGATTGATTTTAGCCGTAACGACCGGCTGCCATACGAAGTTTTCAGCAAGGCTTACCATGGATACCTCAATCTGCGCCAGGCAGGTAAACTGAATGTCAACAACGAAATATTGACGATTTGCGACTTTGATCTGCCTTCTACCCAGAACCGTATGTGGATACTGGATCTGGCAAAAAAGACAGTGCTGTTCAACAATCTGGTAGCGCACGGACAAGGTACCGGCGAAGACTGCGCAGAGGCTTTTTCTAATAAGCCGAACTCGCACCAGAGCAGTCTGGGCTTTTATGTAACCGGCGAAACCTACGATGGCGAGCATGGACTATCGCTGAGGCTGGTAGGTATGGACGAGGGTTTTAACGATGCCGCCTTCGACCGTGATATAGTGGTGCATGGCGCACCTTATGTGTGCACCAAGTATATATGCGAAAACGACCGACTGGGCCGTAGCTGGGGTTGCCCGGCAGTACCCGAAAAGCTATCGGCGCCCATCATCAATACCATAAAAGACAGCACCTGTTTGTTTATTTATTTCCCCGACCATAAATACCTGGCATCGTCGCAGTGGCTGAATAAAAAGCCGGGCAGCTTGCCAGAGGGCGATATGATGGCCGGACTATTAACCACCCAGCAGGCCATGAAGCCTACGCCCAAAGTGCGCATAATACAATATGTAGACAAAAACGGCCATATAGACAGCACGAAAACAATACCGTATTGATATAGTTAAAGTGATATTTTGAAAGCCCTGCGCAATGCGTGGGGCTTTTTTGTGGTTGGAGGGGTAGTGGGGTAAACTGTATTGTAAGGCTCATGCCAGACAGCGTTTATTATCCGGTATATTCAAACACATAAACAGCTTCTGATACCCAATCGGTTAAAATTCGGTGCCAACGCATGTCATTGCGTCGTTAGGCGCTACAGGTTTGTAGTTGAGTAATGTATTATTTACAGGCTGCGTCCCGTAGCGTCGCAACAATGCCCGCATGGCGATTTTTAATGCCCAATCGGTATAACAGGTAGTACAAGATATTTATTTGAACTGAAGGAAGACCTTAAGGTTAGTATACTATCGCTTATTTGTTTTTTTAGATATCGCCATAGTGACTTAAAAAAAGTGAAGTGTAAAAAGCAGCTTTCTCAACTTTAAGAAAAGTAGAAACCTCGGGTGGGATTTGTGGGTGAGGCTCACAACGATACCACCCTTCGGCGGGGCTCAGGGAGATCTATGAGTTATTTTTTGAGAACAACAACAATCAAGCCCATCTTGTAATCAAAAAAATCAAGGTTCAGAAATTACCCCACAACGATGCCACCCTTCGGTGGGGCTCAGGGAGATCTATGAGTTGTTTTTTGAGAACAACAACAATCAAGTCCATCTTGTAATCAAAAAAATCAAGGTTCAGAAACTACCCCACAACGATGCCGCCCTTCGGCGGGGCTCAGCGAGACACCAATGAGTTATTTTTGAGAA
>CAIRYK010000037.1 GCA_903882805.1 uncultured Bacteroidota bacterium
CGATGCTGTAGGCATCGAATGTCTATAGCGCACCAGCATTGATTAACACCGATGCTGTAGGCATCGAATGTTTATAACACACCTGTTACATTGCACCCCGATGCTGTAGGCATCGAATGTTCGTTACAATATCAGGTTAACCCTTAATTATAAGCGATCGCCTGCATCAATCATTCTTCGATCCATTCAAACAAATATTTCTCATCAAATGGAACATCAAAAGCGTTCAAAAACGAAACATATTCGTCCTTAAAAGTCTTCTTTTTATGGTGTTCCTTTTGGTTCATTATGTAGGATATAACGTTGGTTAAATGCGAATGACTATAAGAAAAAGCACCATATCCTTCCTGCCAGGAAAACTTAAATTTTGTGAATTTTCTTTCGTTGACAAATTCATTTGTAGATTTCTTTATCTCCCTAACTAAATCTGCAATGGAACAAGTTGGTCTCATTCCGATCAGAAAATGGATATGGTCTGATACACCGTTTATGGCCAGCATTTTTTGATCTTTCTTTTGAACAACTCCCGTTATGTATTTGTATAACTCTTCCTCCCAAGCAGCAGTTATCAGACTCTCGCGACCTTTTACGGCAAAGACTATTTGTATATAAATTTGAGAAAATGTATTGGGCATAGTTTTTTGTTAAATGTACAATACGCGTGCATTCACAAATACAATCTACAACTACATTCTTGAATGTTTTTTGTGCGCACTTACTAAAAACATTCGATGCCTATAGCATCGGGAATTATTTATACAGGTTTACTATCAACATTCGATGCCTACAGCATCAAGAATTATTTATACAGGTTTACTATAAACATTCGATGCCTACAGCATCGCTGTAATTTATTCTTACATTCTATTAGCATTCGATACCTACGGCATCTGTATTATTCATAATAGCAATTTATTAAATAGCGACCACTAAAACATACGCACATCTTACATGCGTTTACTTTTAAGTCAGCCCCACTGCATAAAAACAACCCTTTCAATGCACCAATTACCCACGCCTGCGCACCAACAAAGACAAACCCATTACTGCCAGCGATGGCAACCATAGCCATTTAAATTCGTTGGCGAAGATGGCGGCTCCATTGCCGTTTACAAGGTCAGAAAAACCTATGCTGCACACCTCAATCGGGCGAAAGGGAAAGAAATATCGGTGGGCGCTAAATGGCGCAAAAAAGGCTACTCCCAGTCCGCCATTGGTCATGGCATCGGCAATAGGGTGCAACGCTGTGGCTACAAATAAATAAGTCCAGAGAAAAACATACTCCTTAGCCCCCTTGGCGTCTTTCCTGAACGCCAGCGCCAGTACCGCTGTTGCTAATAATGCGGCAAAGAAAAAGGAATGGGTAAACCCGCGGTGACCAAACATAGACCGGTAGGGCACACCCAACCAATAACCGATGGCGTCGAAATCGGGTACGATGGCGCATATGGCGCCCGCAACTAACGCCTTTCGGCGATTGCTCAAAAATGTAACGCTTTTGCCGGCGGCAAAAGAAACGAAAGCATGAGATAAAATAGAAGCCATTATATTTGCGACAAATTTTAGCGGTTTGAATTGCGGCCCCATGGGGTCATGTAAATATAGCCATTGTAGGTAGCATTAGCTGCAATGATCTATTGGCAAGACGTAACGCATTTTGAACTATTATCAATCACAACCTTTTTATACAGCATTATGGCTTTTACACTGGTAATACATGGCGGCGCAGGCAACATTACTCCGGCAATTATGAATGCGGAGCAGGAAGTACAGTACACCCAAGGCCTGCAAGAGGCACTGGATATGGGGTATGATGTGTTGCGCAATGGCGGCGGCGCTATGGATGCCGTTGTAGCGTCTATAACTGCTATGGAAAACAATCCGTTGTTCAATGCCGGTCGCGGATCTGTGTTTACAAAAAAAGGGCACAACGAAATGGATGCTGCCCTTATGGAGGGTAAGGAGCTTATGGCCGGCGCGGTGGCCGGCGTACGCAACATAAAGAATCCCATAGTACTTGCGCGCGAAGTAATGCTGCATTCGGGCCATGTGTTTTTGAGCGATAGCGGTGCTGCCGAATTTGCGCTTAGCCGTGGAATAGAAATGGCATCGGATGAATATTTCTTCAACCAGTCGAGATACGACCAGTGGATGGAGATTCGCGATACTAACTTCACCCAGCTCGACCATAAAGGCGACAACCTGAAAGGCGCTCCCCTACCCAATCCCGGTCATAAGTTTGGCACTGTAGGCGCTGTGGCTTGCGATGAGCAGGGCAATCTTGCAGCAGGCACCTCTACCGGCGGCATGACCAACAAACGTTTTGGGCGCATAGGCGACAGCCCCGTAATAGGCGCCGGAACCTATGCCAACAACAAAACCTGCGCCATATCGTGCACCGGCCATGGCGAGTATTTTTTGAGGGCTGTGGTTGCTTACGATGTGTCTTGCCTTATGGAGTACAAAGGTCTATCGCTGCAAGAAGCCTGTGCCGTGGTAGTAAAAGACAAACTGGTACAAATGAAGGGTGAAGGCGGCCTGATAGCGGTAGACGCTATGGGCAACCACGATTTCTGCTTCAATTCGGCAGGTATGTATCGCGGCATGAGAAACAGCGATGGTAAGAACTACGTGGGCTTTTACGGAGCCGAATAACGAACAAGCAATACATATTTATGGCGAATAGCATTGAGGTATATAATACACTGTTGCTATTCGCTTTTTTATATGGTACCATGGTTTGATTTAGTTCATATAGCCGGATTAACTTTTATCCGCAGTTCGCCGTTCTTACTTATTTTTGCGCATTATGCGCATACTAATGGTTTGTTTGGGCAATATATGCCGTTCGCCTATTGCAGAGGGCGTGCTTAGGCATAAGGCTCAGCAACATGGCCTCAACTGGATTATAGATTCCGCAGGCACAGAATCGTATCATGTGGGCGAACAGCCGCATAGGTTTTCGCAAAAAATATGCGCCGCCAACGGTATAGATATCAGCTATCAGCGGGCTCGTATGTTTGTTAAGGCCGACTTTAAAAACTACGATCTTATCTATGCGCTTGCAGGCGATGTATATGCCGAAATAGGCAGAATAGGCGGACTACAGGCCGATATGAAAAAGGTGCACTATTTTATGAATGAACTAAACGCAGGAGCTAACCAATCTGTGCCTGACCCTTATTACGGCGCCGAAAACGGATACGAAACCGTGTACCAACTGATAGATAAAACCTGCGACGCAATAATTGCCAATCACCAATAAGAATAATACCGATTATCACCAACTCCGTGCGCTGCTGCGCACACTACAAAATACCACTATGCAAAAACCATCTATACCACAAGGCACCCGCGATTTTTCACCGGCAGAGGTTCGTAAACGCCAGTATATACTGGGTACGTTACGTACAATATTTGAGCTTTATGGTTTTCAGCCGCTCGAAACTCCATCTATGGAATACCTTACTACCCTTACCGGCAAATATGGCGAGGAGGGCGACAGACTGATTTTTAAAATACTGAACAACGGACTTCACGAAAAAAACGAGGCCGGTAAAGCTAAGCTGAACGAAGAGTGGAATACCCTTTTAAGTAAACCTTATTCTACACCAGCTGTTACAGAGCGTGCGTTGCGTTATGACCTTACCATACCCTTTGCCCGCTATGTGGTAATGCACCAAAACGATCTGGCATTCCCGTTTCGCAGGTACCAGATGCAGCCGGTATGGCGTGCTGACAGACCTCAAAAAGGCCGCTACCGCGAGTTTTGGCAGTGCGATGCCGATGTAGTGGGCAGTGTATCGCTCATCAACGAGGCCGAACTGTTGTGCATTTACCAAGGCGCATTTCAGCAACTGCTACTGCCGGTATGTATTAAGATAAACAGCCGTAAGCTACTTGCTGCCCTATCGGAACTCTGTGGCATGCCCGAAAAAATGATGGATATCACCATTGCCCTCGATAAGCTGGATAAAATAGGCTGGGTAGGCGTTGCCAACGAACTAAAGGAACGGGGCATAGCCGAAGAAGGTATATGGCAGATAGAACGGGTAATAAACGTAACCGGCAACAACGAAGAAAAACTGGCTGCCTATACCGATATTATGCAGCACAGTCCAAGCGGCATAGCCGGCATAAACGAAATAAGCAAAACACTGGCTTACTACCAGTCGCTGGCATCAGCAGAATGGCAGGGGCAAATAATGGTAGATATCAGCCTTGCGCGCGGCCTCAACTATTACACAGGCGTTATTGTTGAGGTGGTTTGCACCCATCCCAAAGTGAAGATGGGTAGCATAGGCGGCGGCGGCCGATACGACGACCTAACAGGCCTTTTTGGCCTGAAGGGGCTATCGGGCGTAGGTGTGTCGTTTGGTATAGACCGTATATACGATGTTATAGAAGAACTCAACCTTTTCCCCGAACAACTGGCAACAGGCAGCGTGGCCATGCTGGTCAATTTTGGCGGTGATAATGAACTATATGCACTGCAACTACTCCGCCAGCTGCGCACGGCAGGCATAGCGGCGGAGCTGTTTCCGGATAGCGTGAAGTTTGACAAACAAATGAAATATGCCAACAAGCGCGGCTTCGCTTATGTGTTGTTGCCCGGCGACGAGGAACGCGAAAAAGGGCTGATAAGCATGAAAAACTATGCCACCGGCGAACAAAAAATGGTGAGCATTGATGATTGTGTAACTCAGCTAAAATAATAAACGCCTGTAAAAAAAAGCCCCGGAAACCGCAATTTCCGGGGCTTTTTTCTACCATAAAATTATTACAAAAAGTAGTTACCATGCTCCAGTAGTTGCGCGGCTATCCGGCGGCGCGCTTCCTTAGCATTGTAATTATCGGCCTTGGTAAATCTTTTTAGTCCCAGCAGCATCATACGCTGCTCATCGCCATCAGCAAACGAATTGATAGCGGCTTTGCCTGCATGGTTTATTCTGTCGGCGGCATCGTATAAAAAAGTGCGGGTGGCATCGAGGGCAATTGTAGCATTTGCGTGCCCGCTGTTCTGCATTTTTATGGCTCGCAGCAGCATACTCTCTGCCTGAAATGTGTCTATGGCCATATCTGCAATGTTCATCAGCACTTCCTGCTCCTGATCCAGTTGCATCATCAGTTTCTGCACAGCCCCTCCAGCGCACATCAGTATCGCTTTCTTGAAGTTGGCAATTACTTTTTGTTCTGCGGCAAATGGCGCATCGTCTGTGCCAAAATCGGGTATGCTCATCAATTCCTTTTGCACAGCCATTGCGGGCTCCATCAGGTTTATCCTGCCCTTCATAGCGCGTTTCAGGTACATATCCAGCGTCAGCAAACGGTTGATCTCGTTGGTACCTTCAAATATCCTGTTGATGCGACTATCGCGGTAAGCGCGCGAAATATTGTATTCGTCAGAATAGCCATTACCTCCATGTATCTGCACGCCCTCATCCACAACATAGTCCAGCGCCTCGCTGCCCAGCACCTTTAGCATGGCGCATTCTATAGCATATTCCTCAGCAGCGCCCAGCAATGCATTGTCACCCTTGCCGGCATTTTCCAGTTCATGTTCTTTTTTATCTATCCAGTCGGCTGTACGATAAAGCGCGGTTTCTGCCGCAAAAATACGCACAGCCATTTCGCCCAGCTTATGCTGTATAGCGCCAAAACTGGCAATAGGTCTTTTAAACTGCTCACGCGTTTTAGCATAGGCTATAGTGGTTTTCAGCGCCAGTTTGGCGCCGCCCAGCGCAGCAGCGCACAGCTTCAGCCTGCCTATGTTCAGAATATTGAATGCTATTATGTGGCCTTTACCTATTTCGCCCAGTAAGTTTTCTTTAGGTACAATACAATTCTCGAAAAATAACTGCCTTGTGCTGGACCCGCGAATACCCATTTTATGTTCTTCCTCGCCAAACGATAGTCCGGGAGTATCGCGGTCAACTATGAGCGCGCTAAATTTATCGCCGTCAATTTTTGCAAATACCGTAAACACGTCGGCAAAACCGGCATTGGTTATCCATATCTTCTGACCATTAATGGCGTAGTGGTTGCCATCGGCCGTAAGTGTAGCCGTGGTTTTAGCGCCCAGCGCATCCGATCCCGAACCAGGCTCGGTAAGAGCATAAGCGCCCTTCATTACACCTGTCGCCAGCTTGGGTATGTATTTTTCCTTTTGTTCGGCTGTGCCAAAGTACAGGATAGGCAATGAGCCTATTCCATTGTGCGCAGCCATAGCTACGGCAAACGAATGTCCGCCGCCCAAACATTCGTTAATCAAGGTAGCCGTTACAAAATCCTTGCCTAAACCACCATATTGCTCCGGAAACGCCGCGCCCAATAGCCCAAGTTCGCCTGCTTTATCCAGCAACGAAGGCATAAGACCAGCGTCTTGCCGGTCTATAGCTACTAAATTGGGTAATACTTCCTTCTGCAAAAAATCATCGCACATCTCAATTATCATGCGGTGTTCTTCAGAAAGATCTTCAGGTGTAAATGTGTTTTCGGGTAACGATGGCTGAATTAAAAATGCGCCGCCGGATATAGTACTGGAAATAGTTGGAGCTTGCATAAAATTGTTTTCATAAAGCTATGGAAATAATGAAAAAGGTGGGTGTTAAAATTTGAGCGCTTTTCAAACAATCACTATCTGCATTTTTTAGTATTTCCAAAGCATACTTGTACATTTATTGTCATAAAAATCAGTTATGCGTATTGCACTCTGTTGTATATTGCTTACACTATCAGCCCAATCTTTTGCCCAAGCGCAAACAACTAAGAAAAAAGCCTTGGCAGATACGGTATACGATCCTTATGAGGAGCGATCGCACTTAATGTCCGGAATAAATTGCCTCACCGACAACGTATATCTGGGTCGTAAAGACACCGTAATAACGCCATACATCAGCCCTTACTTTGGCTATCAGCATAAAGGCGGTCTGTATGCTAAGGCAAGCCTCGCATACAGCCGGACAAGAAAAAACGTGGATTTGCTTACGATTGAAGCAGGTTACGACAGATCGATCACAGAACGCATTACGGCAGGAATAACAGCCGAAAAATATTTTTACAACAAAAACTCCAACAATATTCGAGGTAATATAAAAGGCAGCGCAGGCCTTTACGTTGCAAACCAAAACAAATGGGTATCGCCGCAATTGTCGTTTGATGCTAACTTCGGTAAGAAAACCGATTATATATTAGGGCTGTTTTTTGATCATCCATTCCGCATACGTAAAAGCAAATGGCTAATCACGCCATCAGCAGGTTTGAACGGCGCTACGCAACATTTTTATAACGACTATTTTGTAAGCAATGTAGCCCGTAAAGACAAAACGTCAACTTTGAGTCAAGCGATAAAAAATGCAGGCAAATTCAAGATTATGGATTACGAAGTGGGCATAAAGGCCAACTATGTTTATCGCAAATGGCTGTTTACCGGACGCGCTGTCTATTATGTCCCGGTCAATCCGGTGGTCATAGATTTGCCCAATAATGCTATTACCGAACGAATAGCAAACACCATAGCGCTGGAGCTGGACATTTGCTACCGATAGCCAATATTATTTCTCTATAGGTTATTAAACTAAATTCATTGGCCTGCGTCTTAATAGCATAACAATATTTATAAGCTGATAAAATCCAAAACTATGCGACAAGCAAAACTATTAATGACCGTAAGCGCGATGGCCATTGCTATGGCAGCATTTACATTTGGCTCGGGATGCCGCAAAAACAAAAACAACGATACGACTGCTCAAACAGAGGAAACGAACGTTGCTTCTGATCATGCGGTGTCGGAACAGGCTTTTGAGGATGCGCAAACAATAGCAGATCAGGGCGCTACGGTAACTGGCGCTATGAATTTCCGAGTATCGGGCACAATGAGCAGCCCTTGCGCCACAGTGTCTCATTCCGGCGACACTACCATTATCGACTTCGGTACAGTTGACTGTACTTGTCGCGACGGCCGCACACGCCGCGGTAAGATTATTGTGGTACGCACAGGCGTTTTTACGGATAGCGGTTCAGTGCGCACTATTACGTTCGATAATTTTTACCAAAACGGCAATAAAATAACTGGCCTGCGCACCGTAGCCAATATGGGGCATAACACCCTTGGTCAACCTTTTTATAACATAACTGTTGCCGGTAGTGTGTTGCTGTCCACCGGAGGCACAGTGGGCGTTACCTGGAACCGTACACGCACATGGACGGCGGGCTATAGTACTACAGGTACCTTGACAGACGATGTTTATGCAATAACCGGCTCAGGTACCATAACCCGCGCCAGTGGAGCTGTAGTGGGCGTAGAAATTACCTCGCCGCTGATACTATCAATGGATTGCAGGTATATAGAAGCGGGAACTGTAAAATATACTTTGCCATCGGGCGGTATTCGCACACTTAATTATGGAGATACGCCTGCCTGCGATAATATGGCTAAACTGACATTGCCCAGCGGAACAGTGTATGATATAACGCTGCGCTAATTTTTTTTCAATGTTTTTGATATAAAAGGTGGAAATGTGTTCCACCTTTTATATTTTGTGGTGTTTTCCGTGTGGAATATTTGCCGCAATTCGTATATTAGCGGCAAAATTTTTCGTTAACTCTTTTTTAAGAAGCTATTTAAACATAAAACCATTTATGCATTGCAATTTAAATTTCAGAATCGGCTCGTTCCTTGCGCTCGTTTCCTTACTTTTTATCAATAGCTGCCGCCCGGATAATACCAGCGTATTGTCTGACAGCGATGATAATGGTGGTTATGCATCTGACGCTTCAAGAATAGAATGGGTTAACAACGATGTAATTTCTATTGCAGACGTAGCCGGCACTATTTACAACGGAGCGCACATGCGCACTACCTATGGCGGCATATGCGCCACTGTAGGCGTAGATACTATCAGTACGCCCCACGTGCTTGTTATCCGTTTTGGCAGCGAAGAGAACACCTGCACAGATGGCAGAAGGCGCAGAGGCGCTATCATTGTAAAATATGATGGACGCTACAACGACACTGCAAAAATACATACCATTACTTTCGACAACTATTTCATCAACGGCAATCAGCTCACCGGCAGCATTCAAACAACCAGAGTAGACACTACCATAACCGGCAACTGGTATTACAAAGTGTTTGTAAACGATTCGCTGAACATGACACAATATCCGCTCAACAGCCAGTTTGTAACATGGAAAGGCAATCTGGTACGCAAATGGTTGACTGGCCATCTTACTGCCGATAGATTTGATGATGTGTTCTCAATATCAGGTTCAACAACCATGGTTCGCCCTAATGGTCACCAATACAGTGTAGGAATTTCAACTCCTTGGAAAATTGCCCTGACCTGTGATTATGTGCAAAGCGGAGTGGCTAACATTACAGGCTACAATGGAGCTCGCCGCCTCGACTATGGCGGAGGCGACTGCGACGCAAACGCAAACCTTTATATAGGCGTAAATTCTTACGGTATTACGCTTACTAAATAATATCTGACACTTTAAATAACAAAGCGAGAGCGACTTAACGGTTGCTCTCGCTTTTTCTTTGCGCGTTGGTAGGAAGTCAGCAGCAGCAAGGAGGCCGTTATTTAATGGAAACAGCCTCGCAATACTTCTTAGCTACGCTCGTCTCTCTACTCTTTTTTGGTTGGTTGGTTGTTCCGTTTCGTTGAAGGGGTTTACTTTTTTCTGAAAAAGGTTAATAACCAATGACATTGAAAACGCGAATAAAATCATCAGGCCGCTCATAAAACACTTGATTTTTAAAACCCGTCATTGAGTTTCTGCATACCTTATCTGCAATAAAATCTGTGCCAGATTTTCATTTTTACGCCTTGTTTCTGGATTTTTTTTAGACAATGATCAACGTCCATAATACATATTGCTTATAAAAGCAAACGCCCCCAATAATGGAGGCGTTTACTTTTACAAACAATTGTTTATTAGTTGAGTCCGCGGCCGTGGCACGCTTTATATTTCTTTCCGCTACCACAAGGGCACAGATCATTACGACCTATTTTAGGGCCTGCCTGAGCTGGTGTTTTTTTTTGAGGTTCGCCTTCTGTATAGTAATCCTCTTCGTCGGCTGCATAATCTTGTCCTCGCTCGTCTATCTCCGCCTTATTCACATGCATCTGGCTCATATCAGTATATGGTTCAGGCATTTGTGCGGGCATTGGCGGTGTTTCCTGTATTGGTATACCAGCGCGCAACAGGAAGGAAATAATATTACGGTTAGTATCCTGCAGCATTTCTTTAAACAACTTAAAGGCTTCGAACTTGTAGATCAGTAACGGATCTTTTTGTTCGTATGATGCCATACGCACTGATGTGCGCAAATCGTCCATTGCACGCAAATGGTTTTTCCATGCGTCGTCAATCATGGAGAGGGTAATATTTTTCTCCAGATTAGCCAATACCGGCGCTGCCTGTTGCTCTACTGCTTCCTTCAATGCTACATATACCTGCATTCCACGCACGCCGTCGGTAAACGGTACAACTATGTTGTCTACCCTATCGCCATTGTCGGCATATATCTGCTCCAGCGTTGGGGTCATATGCTCGCGCAGGGCTGTAATTTTACGATTGTAAAAATCCCTCACCTGGCTATACAGCAGTTCGCCTATTGTGTTGGCATCGCCCTTAGCTGCTTGGTCTGCGGTAAGTTCCGGTTCAACTGCAAGATGCTTGATAGATTCGAGAGCATAGGCGTCAATATCGCGATTGGCAACATACTGTTCAGCAAGCCCCATACATACTGCATGCATTGCATTGTCTAAATCTATAGACAAACGATCGCCAAACAATGCGTGACGGCGGCGTTTGTAGATAACATCGCGCTGTGCATTCATTACATCGTCATACTCCAGCAGGTTTTTACGCATGCCAAAGTTGTTTTCTTCTACTTTGCGCTGCGCACGCTCTATCGACTTGGAGATCATGCTGTGCTGCAGCACCTCGCCGTCTTTATGGCCCATCTTGTCCATAAGCGATGCAATACGCTCAGAACCGAACAGACGCATCAGGTCGTCTTCGAGCGACACAAAAAACTGAGATGTACCCGGATCGCCCTGCCTGCCCGCACGACCGCGCAACTGGCGGTCAACACGGCGGCTCTCGTGGCGTTCTGTACCAATAATTGCCAATCCTCCTGCCTCTTTTACTCCAGGGCCCAGCTTAATATCCGTACCGCGACCAGCCATGTTGGTGGCAATAGTGATAGCGCCTGCCAAACCAGCTTCGGCCACTATTTGCGCCTCGCGGGCGTGCTGCTTGGCATTCAGTACGTTGTGTGGTATTTTCTTTTGTTGCAGCATACGGCTCAACAATTCCGATACCTCTACCGATGTTGTGCCCACCAGCACCGGACGACCAACGCCTCTCAGCGCTTCTATTTCATCTATTGCAGCCTTATATTTTTCACGTTTTGTTTTGTATACCAGATCCTGCTGGTCTTTACGCGATATCGGCAGGTTGGTAGGAATAGTTACCACATCCAACTTGTATATCGACCAAAACTCGCCTGCTTCAGTTTCGGCTGTACCGGTCATACCGCACAGCTTATGAAACATGCGGAAGTAGTTTTGCAGCGTTACCGTTGCAAAAGTTTGCGTAGCGGCTTCAACCTGCACATTTTCTTTAGCTTCTATCGCCTGATGCAAACCATCGCTATATCTTCTTCCATCCAGTATACGGCCAGTCTGTTCGTCTACAATCTTCACTTTACCGTCCATCACCACATACTCTACATCTTTGTCAAATAATGTGTAGGCTTTCAGTAATTGCTGTACTGAGTGAATACGATCGGCTTTAATGGCATAATCCTGAAGTAATGCATCCTTACGTTGCGTTTTCTCCTCGTGCGGTATGCTGCTTTTCTCTATTTCTGCAAGCTCGCTGCCTATGTCTGGAAGCACAAAGAAGTTTGGTTCTTCTGCTCCGCCCGTTATCAGCGCAAGTCCTTTATCGGTGAGGTCTACACTATTGTTCTTTTCATCTATTGCAAACAAAAGCTCAACATCTACCTTAGGCATATTGCGGTTTTGCTCGCTTATGTAGTAGTTTTCCGCTTTCTGCAGTATATGCTTATTGCCTTCTTCGCTCAAAAACTTGATGAGGGCGCTATTTTTTGGCAAGCCGCGATAAGCGCGATACAGGTGCAAACCACCGGTGTCTTTATCTGTCTTACCTTCTGCTATAAGTTTTTTGGCTTCTGTAAGGCTTTGGTTAGCTATTCGGCGCTGAGCTTCCAGCAAACGTTCTATACGAGGTTTCAGCGCATAAAACTGTTGCTCATCGCCCTTAGGGATGGGACCTGAAATGATGAGGGGCGTACGCGCATCATCTATCAATACGCTATCCACCTCATCCACCATTGCAAAGTGGTGTTTACGCTGCACCATTTCTTCGGGATGGTGCACCATGTTGTCGCGCAGATAATCGAAACCGAATTCGTTATTGGTACCCCAGGTTATGTCTGCCAGATAAGCTTGTCTGCGTTCAAAAGAGTTCGGCTCGTGCTTATCTATACAATCGGTTGTAAGTCCAAGCCACTCAAACAGCGGGCCGTTCCACTCCTGGTCGCGTCGTGCCAAGTAGTCGTTCACGGTTACAATATGCACGCCTTCGCCTGCAAGCGCATTAAGGTATGCAGGCAAGGTAGATACCAGCGTTTTACCCTCACCCGTTGCCATTTCAGCAATTTTGCCTTCATGTAGCACCACGCCGCCTATAAGCTGAACATCATAGTGCAGCATGTTCCAGGTAACGGTAATGCCTGCCGCATCCCATGTGTTATTAAAAATAGATTTATCGCCTTCTATGCGCACATTACCCTTGTAGGTGGCCAGATGGCGGTCGAGATCGGTAGCAGTAGCTACAACTTCTTTATTTTCTTTAAATCGGCGCGCTGCATCTTTCATAACAGCAAACGCTTCTGGTAAAATTTCTTTTAATACTTCTTCTATTTTCTCATCTCTTTTCTTCACCAGCTTATCTACCTCTTCATAGACAGCTTCTTTACGATGCACATCCTCTGCGTTGTCTACATCGGCCTCTGTTTTCTTGTCGGCTATCTGCTGATCAATATCTACAAGGTGATCCTGAATTCTTTGTCTGAATTCCTGTGTCTTATTTCGAAGCTCATCATTAGATAACGACTGGTATTCGTTATAGAATCGATTTATATTAGCTACAACCGGTTGTATCCGTTTTACATCTTTATCGGACTTACTGCCGCCAAATATTTTTGAAAGAAAACCAATCATCTGAGTTATGTTAATTTTTATAGTAAAAGCTATGTTGCCCGCAGACATTAAATAATGGCCGTACAGCAAACTCCAATCCCTGTATTATATCAAAAGCCATGCAAATAAATTTTTTCTGCCACGTTGGCATAATCAGGGATGCCAAAACTAAGATAATCGGTCGATTTAAGCAAGAATATATGAGGGCACGCGCTATTGCGACAGTTTGATTGTGCTTTATCAAGCCATTTCTGTGCCACATCTATACAAAGATGTGTTTATTATAGGTAGTATTACACTGGTACAGCTTACTTATATTATGGTAAGTGCGTAGGAAGTGTTAATGTTGCTATCCGTTAAAATTTACTTCGGAGAAAAGGCCGCCTAAAAAAAGACCTAATAAATAGCCGGAAATAAAATTATGGATGTATAAAAATACAAGTTAAACGTTTACCTTTGGCCGTGAAAATTCAGCGCCGCTACTATCCAATAGCTACGGAAAGATAGCGGATTGCAATGGTTAAATATAGTAAATAAAAAAAAATTTAGGTTAATAATTTGCAGGGCAACAAAATTTTTATGTATTTTGGATGCAATTTTGAAAAAGAGAACAAACATGAAAAGAACCATCATTTTAGTTACAACAGTATTGGCAGCAATTTTGTTAAGCAGCAGAACCTTTGCGCAAGAAGATCTTGTTAGAGTCTTTCGTTGGTATATACCTGCAGATCAGCAATATGTAACAGTAGCCGAAGGCGAGTATCAGGACGGACAATTGTTGAACTGGGGCTGGTCGGATAAGACCCTGATATTCTGGGCATATCGCACTCCAGGTCCTGGTCGCGTTGCAATCAATGGCTGGACAAATCCTGTAACAAGAGCGCACATAAGCGTTTGCGATGATGAGTATAACGATGATCAAATGCTGAAAAACGGCTACACTCAAAAACACCTTCAGTTTTATGCGCTTACACGTCGCGGTTCAAACACTGTGCCTGTTTATCGTTGGTTGATCCCAAAACGTCACTCTTGGGTTACTATGCCAGACGATATCGATACAGACGTTTATATCAAGAAGGGATATCGTCATAAAACTTATCAGTACTATGGCGTTTACAGAAACGTAGATGCTCCGATTTACGATCAGCTTTAATCCAAACGATTACTACATACTTAAAGGTTGCACCATGTGCAACCTTTTTTATTTTATCCCTGATGCCTGTTCTCACTACAATTATCACCTCTGCTTAGCTGTGCGCTGCTGATATTTTTAATTATGTTTGTTGGGCAATCTGAATATTATGACCATCAAGAGAAAAATACAACTGTTTACACTGGGTGCGCTATGTTTAGCTGCTCCTGTGTTTGCACAAAAAAAACAGTTTACCATTGCTGAAGCCACCAACGGCATGAGCACAACGCTGGCCACAAAAGGTGTAAAAGGCGCTTCTTGGCAACCCGGCACAGACAAATTCTGGCAGGTAGAAAAGAAAAACAATGAAGATGTTTGGACAGTTACCAATTATGGACTGGGCGGAAAAGCAGAAGCTACAGTAGAGCAAGGTACATACCCGGTAAAAGTAACCGCAACGCCAGCGCTGAAATGGCTGAACAAGGATGATGTTTATTTCGTAAATAGCAAGGACGTCGTTACCGGCCACCTTACCGAAAACCATTTTGCATGGAGCGTAATGGCTACACTACCGGAAAATGCTGAAAATATTACGGTAGACAAGAGCAAAAAAATAGCGTATACTATTGATAATAACCTGTGGCTGTGGGATAAAGAAAAAGGCAAGACACAAGTAACCAATGAAGCAAACAAAGGCGTGGTGTGCGGCCAATCTGTGCACCGCGATGAATTTGGCATTGACAAAGGCATATTTTTTTCGCCCAAAGGCAATATGCTGGCCTACTACCGCATGGATCAGAGCATGGTAAAAGACTACCCGATAATAAAGTGGGGAGAAATGCCAGCTAAAGCCGAAATAATTAAGTACCCCATGGCCGGCGGACCATCGCACGAGGTAACGCTTTGCGTATACAATCCGGCAACAGGGAAAACAACAATTATGGAAACCGGTCAGCAAGACAAAGACCACTACCTGACATCTGTAACCTGGAGCCCCGATGAAAAATACATTTACGTCGCCATTCTCAACCGTGCTCAGAATCACCTTTGGCTAAACAAATACAGCGCTACTACAGGCGAAAAAATCAAAACCCTTTTTGAAGAAACAAACGAAAAATACGTTCACCCTACCCATCCTCTTACTTTCTTACCGGGCAGCTCCAATGAGTTTATATGGTGGAGTCAGCGAGACGGTTTTGAGCACTTGTACCTCTATACTACCGACGGCACGCTGGAACGCAAACTCACTTCGGGCAATTGGGTGGTAAATGAAATCGCTGGCTTCGACATGCAGAACAATAAAATAATTATTACAGCATCAAAAGAGTCACCAATAGAAAAACACATTTATACAGTAGGCATAGAAAGCGGCGCAATAGTGCGAGTAGATAAGGGCGCCGGCATGCACTCTGCCCTTTGTAGCGAAGACGGAAGATTTGTATTTGACGTATTCAGCGGAGCAGGCTCCCCCAAGAGCAGTAACATACGCGCCACAAACAATTCTATGAACCGGGAAATTGTAAAATCGGCCAATACGCTGGAAAATTACGACAGACCCGAAATAAAGGATGTAGTGATTAAGGCAGCCGATGGGCGCACTCCGCTATATGGCAAATTGATATTGCCTACCAACTTTGATAAGAATAAAAAGTACCCGGTAATTGTGTACTTATATAATGGGCCTAACGTTCAGCTTATACATAACTCATTCCCCGAAAGCGGCAATCTGTGGTTCGAATATATGGCGCAACATGGCTATGTAGTATTCAGCATGGATGGCAGAGGCAGTTGGAACCGCGGACTTGCTTTTGAACAAGCCACTTTCCGCAACCTTGGAGAAGTAGAAATGAACGACCAATTAAAAGGTGTGGAATATCTGAAATCGTTGCCTTATGTAGATGCCAACAGAATGGGCGTGCATGGCTGGAGCTACGGCGGATTTATGACCACATCGCTGATGCTGAAGCATCCCGGCGTTTTCAAGTGCGCAGTAGCGGGCGGTCCGGTTATGGATTGGAAGATGTATGAAGTAATGTACACCGAACGTTATATGGATACGCCGGAAGAAAACCCCAAAGGGTATCAGAATACAAGCCTGCTTGATAAAGTAAAAAACCTGCAGGGCAAACTAATGCTAATACATGGCACCGACGACGGTACGGTTGTTTGGCAACACAGCATCAACTTTGTAAAAAAATGTGTGGACGAAGGCGTACAGCTCGATTATTTTATGTACCCTGGCTACGAGCATAATGTAAGAGGAAAAGATCGAGTGCACCTGATGCAAAAAATCAGCGACTACTTCGATTTGTACCTGAAACCATAATTTTTACTACAAAATAAAAGCCTGCCAACTATTCAGTTTACCTGATAAAGTTGGCAGGCTTTTTATAGGAGCGTTATATCTATTGGCCAAAATAGTTGTACTTATTTTCCTGCAGCTTTATTCAGGCTATCTATTTTCATATCCAATTCCATAGCATCGGCAGGCATTTCAGTATCCGACCGTGTGTCTTTGGTTACTACCAGCACGCCTTTTGTAAGACAATTATCGGCTCCTGCTACGGAAATAACAAGCTGACCTATTTTTACTGCATCTGCTTTCCGCTTATCTTCGGGAGCGTTGTAAAATGCGGGGTCGCCAATAATAATCTTAACCATACTGTAGTCATCTTTTTGTATGGTATGAATGGTAGCTACAGAAGGAATTATTTTAGGTATCCCTTTTTCCAGCTCGCTTACCTGAGCCATATCTATACGTTTTTGCTCTTTACATGCCGACATCGAGGTCACTACAGCTGCAGCTACAATAATGCCAAAATTCCTGATTTTCATGGTTCTATTTGTTTGTGTATAAATATACCCAAAATATTGATTTACAAAATACCTAGCACATCTTTCATTGTAAAAACACCCTTTCTACCCACCAGAAATTCGGCCGCCAATACAGCGCCCTGAGCAAAGCCATCGCGGTTATGAGCGGTATGCGTAAGCTGCAGCTCATCTATTGTAGATGAATAAGTTACCACATGGGTACCCGGAACATTTTCAACGCGGTGAGCCGTAATAGGTAATTGCCCATTTGTTGCGTCAGCCGCTAATGCCCAACCATCAAAACCATCCATATTATCTGCTATTTGCTCAGCTATCGTAATCGCGGTGCCGCTTGGCGCGTCTTTTTTCTGGGTATGGTGCGTTTCTTCTACAGCTACCTTATACTCGCCATGTCCGTTCATTAGGCGCGCGAGCAGTTTATTAACTTCAAAAAAAATGTTCACCCCAACGCTGAAATTAGACGCCTGTAAAAAAGCGCCGTTTAGCGCTACAGCTGCCTCTTTTGCAATAGCGAGGTCGTTGTTCCAACCGGTGGTGCCGCATACTACCGGCACGCCAGCATTTATACATATGAGCGTATGTTCCAGCGCGGCATCGGGCCTGGTAAATTCTATTGCCACATCTACTTCTCGTAGCATATCCGCATTTAGCTCATTTTTATTCGACGATGTAATTTTTAATACAACTTTATGACCGCGTTTTAAGGCAACCGCTTCTATTGCATGCCCCATTTTGCCATAACCTATTAGCGCAATATTCATTTTCTACGTTTATTGTCAGCAAAATTAGGTTTTAAAATCAGAGTCTGCCCTAAAAGCTGACATTACAATAAAAACTATAAGGCAGAACTACCCACAAAACATCACATATTCAACGAAACCCATGCGAAATATAAAAATAAACAACAGGTTATAAATTCAGAGTAACCAGCATAGGTTAACAATAATTTCATGTCTACTTAAGCAAAATTTAACCCGCAAAATTAAACTTTCAACTAAAATTTTCTCAATAGGGCTTTTGCCCTAATTTTGCAAAATAAATTCAACATTCTAATTGTAAAGCAATGAAGAAGATTTACCTCTTATCGCTGCTGTGCTTCCTAAGCATGGCAGTTTTCGCACAAGTGGTCTATAACGAAGGTTTTGAGGGAGGCACGGTGCCCCCGACTGGCTGGAGCATAGCGCCCACATCTGGTACCAGCAACTGGACCATTGCGCCGGCGAGTCCTACCAACCCGGCAGCGCCCACCCATTCAGGCTCAAAAATGGCCTACTGGAACTCATTTAGCATTGGTAATGGCAATGCTGCCAATCTGGTGACACCAGTAATTGACTGGTCGACCAGAGCTGGTGTGCCAACGACCGTAACCATTTGGTGGTACAGAGACCAGTCGGCGTCTTACAACACGTCAAGCTATTCGCTCGAAGGGGTAACTGCCTATGTAAATACGGCGCCAAACCTTACCGGCGCAGTATCTATGGGCTATGTGCCCCGCGATGTGGTGTTCCCTACATCGGGCGGCGTAACGGGTACTTCTACCCCGGCTACGCCAGGATGGTACCAGTATACCTTTACAGTACCTACCACTTACAACACCGCAGTTAACTATATTATCTTCAATGCATACAGTCAATTTGGCAATAACTGCTATATCGATGACATACAGTGGACAGCCTACCCACCAAGCTGCACTGGAGCCCCTACTGCAGGCACTGTAAATGCATCTCCATCCAGCGGATGTAGCGCATATACCAGCGCTCTTTCACTAACCGGCGCTTCTACAGCTACCGGAATTTCTTACCTATGGCAATCATCGCCCGACAACTCAGCATGGTCTGACGTAACAGGCGCTACTAATAGCTTCTACAATGCAGGCATTACCGGCAGCGTTTACTATCGTTGCAGACTTACCTGCTCTTCAGGCGGCGGAACAGCTACTACCCCAAGTCAATTAATTTCTTTAGCTGCTCCTACTTACGCCACTTTACCCGTTGTTGAAAGTTTTGAAGGTTCTTGGATCAACGCCTGCGCTACTGCAGATGCGCCTAACAACAGCTGGAGAAACACACCGGCGACCGGCAACCAATCGTGGAGAAGAGAAGACGATGCACCAGGCGCCAACACGGCAGGCTGGACAGCCCCTACGTCTTACTTGTACTCTCCTGTTTCGAGCGCAGGTTCGCATTCAGCACGCTTCCATAGTGGCTGGGCATCATCCGGTACTTCTGGCTTTCTTGACCTTTATGTAGATCTTAGCGCATCGGGCACTAAACAACTAAGCTACGATTTCATCAATATTAATGGTACAGATGTTTTACAGGTGCTTCTGTCTACGGATGGCGGTCTGACGTTTCCCACAACCCTTGATGCCGTGGCAACTGCTGGCTCATGGACTAACAGAACAGTAACTACAACTTTAGGAACAACAAACTCTGTAATTCGTTTTAAAACAATTTCCGACTTTGGCAGCACCGATATTGGTGTAGATAATGTAAGTCTTATTCAGCTATTGCCATGCTCTAACCCTACCAACCAGCCTACAGCATTAACGCTCACTCCTGGTTTGTTCAACGTAGCAGGTTCATTTACCGCAGCAACACCTGCAGTAGATAATTATCTGGTTGTATTGAAAACCACTCCATTCCTGCCAACAGCGCCATCAAACGGCACAAGCTACACAGTAGGCTCTTCAGCGCTGGGAGGCACAATCGTTTCAGCTGGTCCGTTGACTACTTTCAATGCTACAGGTCTTACTCCGGGCACTACTTATTATTTCACTGTATACTCTTATAATTCACTTTGCGGCGGCGGACCATTATATAAGATAAACACTCCGCTTACCGGATTTATTACTACCACAAACTGTGCGCTGAGCGGTGTGAAAACTGTAGGCGCTACCGGCGACTACCCAACTATCACTGCAGCCATTGGCGCAGTAAATACTTTAGGCTTGGCTGGTCCGGTTGTTATAGAGATTCAGACAAGCTATACCGGCGCCGGCGAAACATTGCCAATTGTTATCAATAGCATTCCCTGCGCAAGCTCTGTAAATACTCTGACTATTCGCCCTCAAGGCCCTTTAACGCTTTCTGCATCAGTAGCTGGCGCATTACTGGATCTTAATGGAGCTAACTGGGTAATTGTTGATGGTCGCGTTGGATCAACCGGCACTACAAAAGCGCTTACGCTTAGCAATACAAACACAGCAGGTCAGGATATTCGCTTTATCAACGACGCTTCAAATAACGTTGTGAAATATTGTACCATTCTGGGCTCTTCAACTACTACTACAAACGCAAACATCCTGTTCAGCACAACAACCGGCACAACCGGTAACGACAACAACCTGATAGATAATTGCGATGTAATGGATGGCGCAACAACCCCAATCAACTGTATCCTTTCATCTGGTACATCTGGTAAAGAAAACAGCGGTAATACAATATCTAACTGTAACATAGCTAACTTCTTTAACGCAAGTACTGCATCAAACGGCATCTTCCTGACAACTGGTAGCTCTGACTGGACCATATCCAACAACAAAATATACCAGACAGCGCCACGCGCATATACAAGTAGCACTGTTCACCGCGGTATATGGATCACCAACACTGCAGGCAACAACTTTGTTGTAACCGGAAACACAGTAGGCTATGCATCGAGCGCCGGTACCGGCACTTATGCAATGACCAGCACATTAGCAACCACGTTCCACGGTATTGCCTTGAGCGTAGGTAGCGGTACTGCATCATCTGTACAAAACAACGTTATCAACAATATCAGCCTTTCTACTACATCGGCTACAGCAACATTGGGCGGTGCATTATGCGGTATCAACGTTACTAACGGTAGTGTTAACATCGGTAACATTACTCCCAATAGAATAGGCAGTACATCTGGTACTGGCGAAATTACTTTTACCACTACAGGTTCGGGTGGTACAGTTGTGGGTATTAATGGTTCTTCGGCTACGCCTTCTATCGTTAATATTCAGAACAACGTTATTGGCTCTCTTACCGCAAATGGTAGCACAGCAGGCGTTGCCGCTAATATAAACGGAATACAGCTATCGTCTACAGGTATACAGACCGTGTCTGGCAATACTATAGGCAGCACAACCGTTGCAAACAGCCTCAATGCTACTACCGTATCTAGTGCTGCACAGATAGTATATGGTATCAACTCAAGCTCTACATCAGCTGTATCTCCTGTTATTTCAGGTAATACTGTTGCTAATATCACTGGCAATGCTACATCTACAACTGCATTAGTTGCAGGTATATTGCATAGCGGTTCTGCCGCTGCAGCAATAACAGGCAATACCATCACCAATGTTACCGGAGGTTCTGCAAACACTTTGCTCTCTGGCCAAACTGGCGTGTGCGGTATTGCATTTACTGGCGCGGGCGCGGGAACAATCTCGCAGAATACGGTCAACACAATTACGAACACCAACACAGCGGCTGTTCAATCGAATGTAGCAGGTATTGGTATTACAAGCGCAACAACACCGACAATAACACGCAACAGGATTTACGACCTGCGTAATGCGTCTACTGGAACTACCACCACTACTCCCCCTACCGCAATAGGCATCAACATTGGCAACGTAACCACAAGCGCTACTATTGCCAACAACATGATATCGTTGGGTAACGGACAGACAAGCAACACTGCATTTACTGGTATCATGAACAATGCTACCACTACTGCGGTATTGGGCATTTACCACAACTCTGTAAACATAGAAGGTACAGTAACTGCCGGCGCGCTGGCTACTGCTGCGTTCCACAGAGGAAACAACACAGCTACTGCAGTAACATCTACAGTAGACATTAAAAACAACATATTTGTAAACAACCGCGCAGGCGGAACAGGTAAACATTATGCAATAGCTAATGCTATTAATGCAACTGCCAGCACAACAGGCTGGGGCGTATTGGCCAGCAACTACAACATACTGAATGCTGCAAACAGCGCTACAGTAGGTTACTGGAGCGCTGATCAGGCATTTGCGGGTTGGAAAACAGCATCTGCAAGCGATAATAATTCCTATACGGCATCTGTAGTTAACTGGATAAGCACTGCAACAGGCAACCTGCATACCAACATGCTTTTTGCAAACAACGTAGAGTCGCACGGTACTGTAATAGCAGCTGTTAACACAGATTACGACAATGATGCTCGCCCAGGTCCGGTAGGTTCAATCAATGGCGGTGGATTTGCACCTGATTTAGGAGCCGACGAATACGATGGCGTTCCGTTGGATAATCTGGCGCCTATTATTTCTTACACTACTTTGTTGCCAGCCTGCTCTACAGGCGACAGAACATTTACAGCCTCTATTGCTGATCCGGGTAGCGTACCGTTGCCTGGTTCTGGTATCGAGCCAAGAGTATACTTCAAGAAAGGAATAGCCGGCACATGGTTAAGCCGTCCGGGCACATTGTCGAGCGGCACCTACCTTAGCGGCACATGGAGTTTCACTATTCCTGCAGCCGATATGGGCGGCGTATCTTTGGGCGACCAGATTTTCTATTATGTAATAGCGCAAGATAACCTTGGCAACATTGGTTCTAATCCACTTGCCGGAATGGTTGCTACTAACGTAAACACAGTAACCACACCTCCTACTACACCTAATAACTACACTGTTGTGCCAGCCATAGGCGGTACATACAACGTAGGAACTGCAGGTTCGTTTGCAACGCTTAGCGCTGCGGTAGCCGCTTACAACTCATCATGCCTTACTGGTCCGGTTACCTTCAACCTTACCGACCCTGCATACACAGGCCCAGGTGAAACATTCCCAATAGCTATCAACGCAAACGTTTTCTCGAGCGCTGTAAATACGCTAACGATTCAACCAGCGGCTGGTATAGCGGCAAACATTACATCAGCAGGCACAGCAACAGCAGTGTTCAAACTGGTAAATGCTTCTTATGTAACTATCGACGGCGTTAACGCGGGCGGTTCAAGCCTTACACTAACCAACAACAGCACTGCCACAAGCGCAGATGTATGGTTGGCAAGCGCAAGCGGAACAGGCAACAAGTACATTACATTGAAAAACATGACCATGTTCGGACGCACAAACACAACCGCTGCCGACTGGTGTATATTGGCTTCAGTTGATAATACTACTCCAAATACAAATGCAGGGGCCAACAATGACAACATAACTATTCAAGGCAACAACTGCCTGAGAAGCGGTTATGCGATCTATGTAAACGGCTCTGCGGCGGTATCTGCGGGCGGCGATGATAGCTGGAACATCACAGGCAACACTTTTGGTCCATCTGCATACAGTACAGTAAACAACATGGGCTACAATGGTATGTTCTTGCAGAATATGGTGAACCCTACAATTGCTAGCAACACTATGCAGCAAATAGGATTAACTACTACTACATCACAAACAGTAGGTATCTATTTCTCTAGCAATGTAACCGGAGCTGTTGTAACTAACAACAACATCAACAATATCAACGCTCTTGCATCTGTAAGCGGAACAAGTTCTGTTTGCGGTATATATCTGGGTACCAATGTATTGAATACCACTATCACCAAAAACACGCTAACTGCCATCAATAACATGGCAACCGGCGGTTGGGGTGTAAGAGGCATTATGGTTAATACCGGTTCTAATGTTACCAATGCAACCATTGCTAACAACAGTATCTCTGACATTTATAACTATTCTGATGCCAGCGCCATTTACTGGGCTATGGGTATTGCTATTGAAGGCACATCGGCAGGCGTAAAAGTGTACAATAACTCTGTAAATCTGTTTGGCGACCACGTTGGTCTTACATCAGCTACAGGGTCTGCTTGTTTCTTCGCAAATACCTCAACAGGCGGCATAGATCTCAGAAACAACATCTTTGTAAACACATATAGCAACACATCGTCTTCAACAGATAAAGGTTGGGCAATCAACTCAGCAGCTCCAAGCTCTGCGTTTACCAACATAGACAACAACAACTATTTTGTTGCTTCTCCAAACGTGTTGGGTTTAATTGCGACAACAGATCGCCCATCGTTGGCTACAATTGTTACAGGTTTTGGCGGTAATACTTTCTCTACCAACATACAGCCAACTTTTGTGTCAAACACAGATCTGCACCTTACCTCAGTAAGCGGCAATGCTGGTCTTACATCAGGTGTTCCGTTGGCTAGTGTTACTACCGACATTGATGGTCTGAACCGCGACGCCGTTCGTCCAACAATGGGTATCAACGAGGTATCAACTCCGGTAACCATTCCAGTCGGACCAAGAGCATGTCTTGGCGCTACCAGCGCAATACTTGCTTATACCAATGCAGCAAGCAATGCTTCAAAATTCAGTATAGTGTGGAATAGCGCAGCGCTGGCCGCAGGCTTAACCAACATTACCAATGCAACCCTTACTCCCGGTGCAATATCGTTTGCAGTGCCAACTACAATTTCTACCGGCGTTTATACCGGTACTATGACAGTGGGTAACAGCATCGTTACCAGCGCAGGCGTTGTATTCGACTTTACAGTAGACCCAGCTCCTTCTCTTACAGACGTTACCAGCACTACTCCAGTGTGCGCTGGCTCTACGCTTACACTATCGGCAAATGGCCCAGTGAACGTAACGGGCTATACTTGGACAGGTCCGGTAGCAATTACCGACGCTACATTGGCGACTGCTACAGTGCCAACAGTAACATCGGCCGCAGCAGGTACCTACACAGTAGCTGTAAACAACGGTACTGGAAACGGTTGTCGCGTAGCTTATACTACATCGGTTACTGTTAACCCTCAACCAAACGTTGCCAGCTTTACTACATCAACCAACCTCCCTTGCCAGAACACAGCTGCAACTGTAACTGTAAACTCGACAAGCTTGGGTAGCGGCACGTTTACAGTAGTTTACGATTTATCCGGCGCTAACGTATCTACTGGCAACACAGCTACATTGGTTATGAGCGGCGGCACAGGTTCGTTTAGCTCTGTTACTATGGCAAATGCTGGCGTTACTACAATCACCTTAACAGGCATTACAAATGCCTTGGGTTGTACACGCACACTAACCACAGGCAACAACTACACACTTTTTGTGTACCCTGCTCCAATAGCTAACAACGTAACTGGTACCGGCGCATACTGCGCAGGCGGCGCTGGTCTGGAAGTTATGCTTGATGCATCTGAAGCAGACGTAGAATACCAACTGTATGATGGTACAACAATGGTGGGTAGCGTGGTTCCTGGCGCATTAGATGGGTCAGCTATCAGCTTCGGCTTCCAGACAACTGCAACCACTTATACTGTTGAAGGACGTAATACCGTAACCGGCTGCTTGAATACTATGGCCGGAAGCGCCACAATTACTATCAATCCGTTGCCAACGCAGCACGATATCACTGGCGGCGGTCATTACTGCGCTGGCGGTACAGGCGTATCTGTAGGCTTAGATACATCTGATGCTGGTATAACTTATCAACTATACCTTGATGGCGTTCCTGTATTAAGCCCACTGGCAGGTACAGGTTCTTCACTCGACTTCGGCTTACAAACAACTCCGGGCGTTTATAACATCGTTGCTACCGACGACATTACACTTTGTACACAAACAATGAACGGTAGCGATACTGTAGTTGCAGATGTACTTCCAGTGGTGTACAATGTGATTGGCGGCGGCGCTTATTGCGCTACAGGCACAGGTGTAGATGTAGCAATTGATGGTTCAGAAACCGGCATCAGCTATCAGCTCGTGTTGGACGGAACTCCACTTACAGGCCTTACTTCAGGAACAGGCGACACACTACACCTTGGTTTGCAAACAGCAGCCGGATTATATACTGTGATTGCAACCAACGACGCTACTCATTGCGCAAGCGATATGAGCGCTAATGCTACAGTATCTATCAATCCGCTGCCAGCATTGCACACTGTAACCGGCGGCGGCAACTATTGCGCGGGCGGAACAGGCGTATCTGTTGGTCTTGACTCAGCAAATGGAGGTTTCAACTACGAACTATATAACGGTACAACATCTGTAACAATCATTCCAGGCGCCGAAGCGGCTATCGATTACGGCTTGCACACAGCTGCCGGTACCTATACTGTTGTAGCTATCGATACACTTACGCTTTGTAGCGTTACAATGACCGGTTCTGCAACAATTGGCATCAATCCATTGCCTACCGACATCACTGTATCAGCCGGCGGCGCTTATTGCGCAGGCGGTACAGGCGTCGAAATTTCATTGCCTACTTCACAGGCAGGTATTCGTTATCAGGTTTACGATAGCGTTGGCGCTGTTGGCACATCTGTTGACGGTACAGGAACTCGTATCAGCTTTGGCTTCTTTACCGGCGCAGGCGCACATACCGTAATAGCTACCGACACAACTACTTCTTGTGTTAATACTATGAGCGGCAGCGCAATCATCACTATCAATCCATTGCCAGTTGTTTATACCGTAACAGGCGGCGGCAACTATTGCCCATCTGGCGCAGGCGTACATGTAGGCCTGAGCAGCTCAGTATCTGGCTTAACTTATCAGCTGTATAACGGAACTACCCCAATCGGTAGCCCGCTTGCAGGCGTTGATTCAGCGCTCGATTTCGGATTGCAAACATTGTTGGGTACTTATACTGCAATTGGTCGCGACACAACAACCGGCTGTACTGCAAACATGGCAGGCAGCGCGTTTATCAATCACCATGCTCTACCAGTAGTGCACACAGTTACCGGCGGCGGTAGCTATTGCGCAAGCGGCGCAGGCTTGGCAGTTGGTCTCGATAGCTCATCTGCAGGCGTTAACTACCAATTGTATTATGGCACAACTGCTTTAGGCAGCGTAGTGGCAGGCGCAGACGCGCCAATCAGCTTTGGTTTACAAACAGGCGGCGGCAGCTACACAGTAGTGGCTACCGACACTACCACTACATGTACCAGCAATATGAGCGGCAGAGCAACTATTACAGTTCTTCCACTTGCATTCCCCGATGTAGCAGTTGCAACATCTACCGGAGCTAATGTGTGTGCAGGTACAAGCGTTACCTTCAGCGCGGCTGTAACACTTGGCGGCACTGCTCCAAGATACCAGTGGAAAGTAAACGGAACTAACGTTGGCGGCGATACAACAGCTTATACTTATGTGCCAAACAACGGCGACAGAGTGAGCGTAATGCTGAGAAGCAACGAAGTATGCGCGACTCCTGATACCGTAAGCGACACCGTAACAATGACTGTAAATGCTATCCAGACTCCATCTATATCTGTAGCAGCCGATGGCGGTAACAGAATATGTCAGGGCTCTGCGGTAACATTCAATGCTACTACTACATTCGGAGGTTCTACCCCATCTTACTTATGGCTCAACCACGGCGTACCAGTAGGCAGCAGCGCTTCGCTTACTTATGTTCCTACCGACGGCGATATCATCTCTTGCGTATTCACCAGCAACTATACTTGCCGCTCTATCACTACTGTTTACAGTAATGACGTGCCGCTGACAGTTGTTACGGCTGTAATTCCTTCAGTTGAAATCACTTCTCTGTCAGGTTCAATAGTAGGTCCTGGTAAATACGACACACTTGTGGCAACCGTTACAAACGGCGGCACTGCTCCTATCTATCAGTGGTACATAGGTTCTACTTTGGTAACAGGCGTAACAGGCAATACGTTGATCCGCAACAACTTTGTTAACGGCGATTCAGTAACTGTGGTTGTTACAAATTCAGATGTTTGTCACCTATCTACATTCAACTCCATCTTTATCAAGATTGGCAATGTAAGCGTTAAGAACGTGACAGCAGGGGTAAGCGACATCAAATTGTTGCCAAACCCTAACAAAGGTGAGTTTGCAATAAAAGGCACACTAGCTACCAGCATCGATCAGAATGTAACTGTAGAAGTTACCAATATGCTCGGTCAGGTAGTATATAAAGGCTCAGTTTTTGCACGCAATGGTATCATAGACGAAAAAATCCAACTGAACTCTTCATTGGCAAATGGCATGTATATGCTTAACCTCCACACAGATGCGGAGACTAAAGTATTCCACATGGTTATTGAGCAATAACTTTCAGTTTAATCGGTTAAAAAAGGTAAGGTCTGGCAATTTCGCCGGACCTTATTTTTTTGCCTTTTCGAACACCCGATATTACTTTATACTAACTTAGAATAGTCATGCCATTGGACAATAGCATTATTAAAGCATTTGCAACAAATGAGCGCTACCTGACTTGAAACGCGGAACCTTGTATTCAGAAAAAGTAACCTAATACCATTTGGACATTAACAATCACCATGCAGGCATTGTTGCCTCAGTACGGGGCGCAGCTTGCAAATAACGCATAACGCAACTATAAACGTATTGTACCTAACGGCGCAATGACATGCGTTGGCGCCAAATTTTAGTCGATTTGGTATAATACACTTAATCTGCCGACTATTTGCTTGAAACGGCAATAAGTGAGCGAAGGCAGGCGCTATCAGACAGGAAGTATAATTCCAGGAAACTTTGCATTAGGAGAGATGTCGAGCGTTAATTTAAGTTGGGTAAACAGTCACCCATATAAATGCGGTATTTAGACTATCGGCATAATTATTGTCACAACTGTCCATTTCAGTTGCTGATGCTCATCGCGTATTTCGCTGATTTCCAGCTTCATTTCGCGATTAAGCAAAATGCTCAGTTGCTTAATTCGCAAGCGTATATTATCAAGCCCGAATGACTCATGACCGCTTTGTTGGGGTGTTAGTTTTGCTGCATTGTGCATTCCCACACCATTATCTTTCACTTCAATATAAAGACTGCCGTTTCTATCGAAAATGCTGATGCAGATGAACCCTTCAACCGAATCGAGTGGAAAAATGCCATGCTTGATCGAGTTCTCTACCAATGGTTGCACCAGTAATGGGGGCACCAAAATTTCAGTTAGGTCAATTTCATCATCTATATCTATTGTATAGTTTAGTCGTTCTTTAAATCGTAATTGCTCTAAACGCAGGTAATTGCGCACCAGCTCCATTTCCTTTTGCAGTGTAATGACCTCTTTCGAGATGTTGTGCATGTTTTGCCTGATAAGGTCGGCAAACACACGTAAGTACTCATTTGCTGCAAGTTTGTCGTTACGATTTACTAAGCCTTGCACATTGTTGAGCGTATTGAAAATAAAATGCGGATTCATCAACGCGTTCAGCGCTTTGTATTCCGAACGCATAAATTTTATTTCGTTGGCGTGGTCTTTTTCACGCTTGCGTACAGCATAAGCAATCCTGTACCTTATAGCAATACCCACCAACACTAACGACACAAGAATGCTAAGCGATATAAACCACCAGGTTGCCCAATAAGGACGCAAAATGTGCAACTTAAATACCACAGGCTCACAATAAGCGCTCGACAGACTGCGCGCCCGTATACTAATCTCAAAATCTCCGTAACCTGAATTGATAAAATTAATCTCCTCTCCACTAATATCTCGCCAACTATGCGACTCGTTTCTGGATATGGCATATTGATAAAAGATTGAGTTGCCTGAAAAATCGATAGTGCTAAACGATACAGATAAGTTTCTTGCTTCCTGATAGGGAATTGACAGTTCATCATTAATGAGATAAGTGCGTTTTGTAGACTTAAGGCGCGAATAAAACAACCTTGGAGGATTGGGCTGCTGCTCAAGCAGGGAAATAGGTAGCGATGTTACATGGCCATTTTTAAAAAAATAACAATTCACTGAATCGACACATATGGCCTCTGCCTGTAACGGAGCCAAAGGATTTTCCACTACAGTTACCCTAAATTTTTTTGTTCCGCTTTCCTCATCAACAGTGAGCAATCGGTACATGCTGTTGGTACTGATAAGCACATGCCTATCGTCGAGTCTGCAAAAATTATCCCAAATGCAGTCCTGGGCAGGCATCGTATCTGCCTTAGGCCTTCCTGCATAATCACTGAAAATCAGTAATTGATTCTGGGAGTTGTAGGCCAATAAATACTTATCGAAGAACCAGATTGACTTTAGATTGCTATGTTCGTAAGCTTTTTGTGCAATGCCCTTTCCATTTTCAATCTTGTAGAGATGTTCGGTTGTGCAGTACCAAACAGTATTGTCTGGTGCTTTAGCCATTTTAAAAATCCTGGTGACCTCCCTCGGATCATTAACTTGCCTGTATTTCAGTGAGTCGTTGGGTTTTACCTCCCTATAATCTAACCGAAGCAAGGTATTCCCATTATTCAAATAAAGTGTGTCGGCGACGGCAACCATATTTTTAATAAAGCCGGTATTTCGGATGCCGGTTTTATAATTACTGATTTTTAACGGACGCGCGAAGAGATTATCTATTACCGTATTTCCATATGTATAACAATTAATATACCGCCCGTTGGTGTCAATGCTAAAAGCGTGCATAGAATAAACGTCCTTCGCTTTAAGATTACTGTTGTAATCGTAAATAACGTCTATACTATCCTTGTAAATTCTATTGAGCTTGTTACCAAAAGATGTAAAAAACACCTGATTGTGTAGCGACTGTGCAAAATGAGCGGCGCCTTCATAGGCATTCAAATAGATTTTGGTTTTCAGGAAATCCTTATGCATCATATACACCCCACGGCGAAGATCGGTAATCCAATAATTACCTTCCAGATCCTGACTAATGCAGGATACTTTATTACCGGGTAGTATTTTTATGGTGTCATTGATAATCAAACCACTACTGACTCCGTAAAACCAACCGACTTCGTTGTGATAAACCTGATATAGTAGATTATTATCCCAAAAACCGCTATCGAATTTCCGCAACGCTTTGAAATCTTCATCGTAAAGTCCGCCTTTTGCAAGTATATAATGCTGGTTCTGGCAAAAAACCCTGCTCATATAGTCGCAACTCCCATCATATTGAAATTTGAAGTCGGAGGATCCGATCGTTCGGGCGCCGGTAACCGAGTTAACTACTACCGACTTAACACAACTGCTTGCCTTGAAAGTATTTACACCTATTTTCTTCCAGGTCACTAAACGATACAGCAATTCGTTATCACTTAGCTCGGGAGTTTCGTAGGTATACACACTGTCGCGATATATGTTTATGAATTTAGTTTTATCCATAAACGTAATGGTGACGCTACTGTCATCTTCTATTGTAATTGTTTTTGTAAACGAACTTGAAAAAGACATTTTCAGAAACGGCGTATTTGCATCGTTATGAAACACGCCGTTTTCATAATAACAAAGACGACCATTATAAGTCGCCAGCCATATACGCCCTATTTTATCCTCTTTAAAGAAAAAAATCTCATTGTCGGCCAAACCATTGCGTGTTGAAAATATCTCGAATTTAAGCCCGTTATAACGCGCTATACCCTTGTCTGTAGCCAGCCACATATACCCCTTGCTGTCGCGGTAAACATTGTAGACATTATTGCTGGGCAGTCCGTCGTCGATGGTATAGTGTAGCATGGGGTAATCCTGCCCACGGACAATAGCGCTTAGCAGCATAGCCCCACATAGCCATATAGATGCCGCTACCCTATTCATGCTCATATTTGTTGCTGCGCAAAAAGTCTATAAGTTGAGTGAAACGACGGCGACTAACCGGCAATGTGCTACAATTGGCAACCGATACCGTAATGTTTTCATCTTTGTGTATTTTTTTAAGATGAATACAGTTAACAAGGTAGGACCTGTGAATTCTAAAAAAAAGGTCAATTGGTAACAACTCCTCATAATCGGCAATAGAAATACTCATTACCATGTCTTTCACTACACCATTTTTCGAAAATACAACCTTAGCATAGCTACCTTGAGCTTCTATGAAATATATTTCTTTAAAATCAACTATTTCTATCGTGTTATTATCACGTAGTGTAAGGCGCTGTTGCTTGACCTTGCTGATTACCTGACTGGAAATTTCCTGATAGGCCTGAGCATTATCGGCTAGTAAATGACGGTATTTAATCTTTTCCTGCAGCTTCAGAACAGCATTACGCAACTCTGAGATGCTTATGGGCTTGAGTATATAATCAACCGCATTCAGTTTAAAAGCTCTAATTGCATACTCATCATAAGCAGTAACAAACACCACTTCAAAGCTAATGGGCGCAATCCTTTCTAAAAAGTGAAAAGCGTTTTCGTTAGGCATCTCAATGTCCATAAACACAGCATCGGGACGCAGTGCATTTATTTGTTTTTCCGCCTCCTTGGTATTATTGTATTTCCCTAAGACATTAATTGTAACATCTACATATTCGCGTAGCATGTTTTCCAGATTGTCGCAGGCTTCCTGTTCATCGTCAACAATCATTACATTCAATACGCCAGAACCAGATATCATGCCGGTAAGATTTGAGGTCTACAACCTACGATAATATTTGCATAATTTGTACAATTAGCTGTTAGCCTGCATGTTGATGTTTAAAAAACTCGACCGTAATTTTAAGACCATCCAGAAATTGCTGCGTAGGTTGATACCCAAGTAAGCGGCGTGCCTTAGAAATATCGGCAAGCGAATCGCGTATATCGCCCGTGCGGGGCTCGCGGTAAATAGCCGGGTGTTCGATACCCAATTGCTTACCGATAGCGTCGTAAAGAAAATTGACCGAAAAATTAGCGCCTACGGCCACATTATACACCTGACCAAAGGCGTCGGGATTATCTGTCAGCATACCGCGTACATTAGCCTGAACGGCATTTTCAACAAACGTAAAGTCTCTCGTTTGCTCGCCATCGCCGTTTATATAAACAGGAGTGCGGTTGATAATGCCAGATACAAACAAAGGTATAACGGCAGCATAGGGACCATTAGGATCCTGACGAGGGCCAAAAACATTGAAGTACCTCAATCCTACCACTTTCATACCATACAGGTCGCCAAAAACACCTGCGTAAAGCTCGTTGGTCTTTTTAGTAACTGCGTAAGGCGATAACAAATTACCGGTTCTATGCTCAACCTTTGGTAGATTGGGCTCGTCGCCATATACCGACGACGAAGACGCATACACGAACGAATGCACACCGGCATCGCGAGCTGCTTTTATCATGTGCAGGAAGCCCGTAATATTCACTTCATTTGTAGTTACCGGGTCTTTTACAGAACGCGGCACCGAGCCCAAAGCAGCCTGATGCGTTACATGATGTATACCATCGCATGCCAAACGACAACTCGCTTCATCGCGAATATCGCCAAGTATAAATTCGTATTGAGGGTAACGCTTAAATAAATCGACATTCGATTGTAATCCTGTAGACAGATTATCGAGTACCCTAACTTTACCGGCGCCATTGTTCAATAAATAAGCAACAATGTGGGACCCTATAAAGCCTGCGCCGCCGGTTACTAAAAAGTATTTGCCCGAAATATCTGTATGATGAAAAGCAGTCATTAAATGAATGAGGATTGGGTAAATTAATAAATAATGATAACAGAAAAAAGACCGTTCCACTTAGTGTACGGTCTTCATTCAGTTATTGAATGCTGTAAGTGAACTATTGTGCGTACCAACCACAGTTTTAGAGAATAGCGCATATACCGAATGTGCAAAAATTATTGCCGAACAATAAATGTAATTTTCCCCAAACACCTTGGCAGTATCGCATTACAACAACATTGCTAAGCAGGTAATTAAGCTTTTTTCGCTTCTTTTGAAGTCGCTTTCTTTGCAATTCTAGCCAGGCGTGATTTGCCAAAGCTGCCCATTGATATCTTACCGCGTTTCGTACGTTTATCGCCTCTTCCCATGATTACTTTTTGTTTAAGATGCAAACATAAAAAAAAGCAAGGAATTTTCCGCTTCCTTGCCTTTGTTTCTTTATCTATTCCTATGTTAATGAGCCAATTGTTTCTGAAAACTCTTTTCCAGCCTTAAATTTAGGCACTTTTCGAGCCTTAATTTTTATTATTGTTTTTTCGCGAGGATTACGACCGTTGCGCTCGGCGCGCTCTGAAACCGAGAAGGTGCCAAAGCCTACTAAGGTAACACGATCGCCTTGTTTGAGGGCGTCTACCACTGCAGATGTAAATGAATTGAGCGCTTCATTTGCCTGCAGTTTTGTAATTCCCACATCTTTTGAAATTTTGTCAATTAATTCGGCTTTGTTCATAATCTTTCGTTTTTGAGTAATGACTGTTTGAGGATACAACAAATATACTCCGATTTGCAAGAAAATCAAATATTTTAAATAGCATTTTTACACGAAAAGTATTGCCTGTAGCTCACCAAAAAAATTTGTTAACACATTTCTATCCGCCTAAAACAACAGCTTTTCGTAGTAATGCTGACCATCTATTCTGAGTTAATGATTTACAGAATTATACAATCTCCATTACCGTTCGGAATGCTACAAACTGTCCGCCAAACCTTGTATTGGCTTTTTCTCTCATACTGTTCGCATGCTCGTCAATGTAAGTATCGTATTCGGTAAGACTATTGCAAAAATACTGGGCGGCAAATGTTACGCCATCGCCCTCATCCTGCTGAAGCAGCCTGCATAATCTTGCATCTACAAACAATCCGGTAGACATCAGGTCGGGAATATGTTCTTCCTTCATCCATTTAACCCAGTCGTCGACAACTGGCGAATTTACCTTAATGGTAACATTATAAATGATCATAGCTATGTATTTTAATTAAAAAAACTGATGATTTCCTTTAAGGGCAATCTGATAAATACTGCATCGGCTACCACTTCTTCTCTTCTATACTCTCTAAAATAGCAGCATAACTCAAGTACCGCTCTTCCGATATTTTCCCGTCCCTGACAGCTTGCATTACTGCGCACCCGGGCTCATTGAGATGACTGCAATTATTAAACTTACAATTCCCCATTACCAACTTCATTTCGGGAAAGTACTGCGACAATTCCTCTTTTTTAAAATCGATAAGCCCGAACTCTTTAACCCCAGGAGTATCTATTATAGCGCCGCCGCCGGGCAAATTGAACATCTCTGCAAATGTTGTTGTGTGTTGCCCCTTGCCGCTCCATCCCGACACAACATTAGTACGAATGCCTATGCCAGGTATAAACTGATTAATCAATGTGCTCTTGCCCACACCTGAATGTCCGCTGAATAATGTTGTTCGACCTTTGATAAGCGTGGCAAGATCAGTGAGCGACTCAGGATCGTTTGCCGATACCGGATAAAAACCATAACCGGCGGCTGTATATATTTCGCGCCAGCGCTCTAACACTGGTCTGTGCTTTTCTTTTATCAAATCTGATTTGTTGACAACCAGTATAGCCGGTATATGGTATGCCTCGGCGGTTATCAGAAACCTGTCTATAAAGCCTGTTGAGGTGCGCGGATCGGCGATTGAAGCTACTAGTAGAGCAAGGTCTATATTTGCAGCAATTATGTGCTTCTGATTCTTGTTGTGGGGCGATACGCGCACCATATAGTTGTTGCGCTGAACCACCCCCGTAATCATTGCTGTTTTTATGGCGTCGTCCTCAATATCCATAAACACTGTGTCGCCCACAGCTACCGGATTGGTTGAGGAAATGCCTTCATCTATTTTAAGCTTCCCCTTAATCCTCGCATTCCAAAAAACGCCTTCAGGGTCTTGCACTGAATACCAGCTACCCGTCGATTTATAAATTACCCCCTGCATGGCCATAATATCTGTATTCAGTCTCCATCGGCAATGTTGTTGCGCATAAAAATGTAAAAGTAATGCCAATAGCGTTATCAAATTGCGATAGCAGCTACAATAAAACGCAAAATGTGATGAAATGAACTGATGTAGGTGACCGGGATTAGCATCAGGGCTTTGCTACATCGAAGTAACCGTTGGTAACGCTAATGGTATCGGCAACAAAATCGAACGTACCTACAAGCGCATAAGGATTTATGGCTGTGGTAATATTAATTTGACCAGAAGTGGCGTAAAACCTCGTGCTACCCCTGTAGTAAGTAGCTGTGATATAGGGCGGATTGACAGGATACAAACCCGGACCGGAATAATCTGAAATAGTAAACTTTATGGTAGAGTTAAAGGCAGTTTCGTGCTTTGTGGCAGTTATCAATAAATCTACTATGCCTCTGTCATTTCCTGAGTACTTTACATTATACCCAAATGCAGAGTCTGTTTTCCATTCCTGTCCGTTGATAGTAGCATACATGGTTACTGTCGAGTCGCGGTTGTTGTCGGGCTGAGCGCTTTTTGCATTTGCCGGCCCTTTAGCCTTGGAACACCCAAATAAAGCAATAATAACTACAACAAGAAAACCCTGAATATACTTTTTCATAAAGACAAAAAGATTGGTATTGTTACAAGCAGCAGCGCAATACTACAAGTACATACAACAACGAAAAAGCTACAGATTTATTATGATATTACATGCCCGGCTTACCTACATTAAAGTTGCCATCGGTAATAGCCTGATCATCTACAGTGGTGAAAGAAAAATAACCTATGATGCTGTTTGGCGTGATCTTAGTAATAGACACAATACCGCCAGCGGCATCGCTACGCACACCGGAATGCAGATAGTAAGCATGTGCATAACCCTGCGCCATAGAAAACAAACCTGTAACGCCACGGTAGTTATTGATAACTAATACCATCTTATCGCGAGGATAAGCCTGATCGTTGCTATTGCCGGTAATGATAAGTGTAGTAGATGTATCGTTTACTTGAGAATCTAAAGTGGAAGGAACTATACTTGCAGCCGTAAAGTTGTAAGAACCTATGTTAGCTGTCATAGACGGTGTAATAGTAGTGACCATAGGGCCGTTTTTGATACAGCTACTGAACATTGCGGTCACGCCTGCAAATACCATTAATGCGATAATGCCTTTCTTCATACTTCGATATTTCCGCTAAGATAATTCAAAATTATCCTAAAAATCAAACTTTGGGCACAAAACCTTGTTTATGCTCATTTCGATGCAGTTTTTGACCATACAAAGGCGAACAAACAACCTGTCAAAAAAAGATATAAGCAGGGATGTTTAACGACGCTAATGAAGCGCGCCAAAAAATAGGATCACAGTACTACTTCAGGAAACGAGAACAATGACAGCTATGTACACTACAGCAACCTACTGACCTATGCAGCGGTAACGACGCAAAAAAAAAGTCCCAACCAGGAACGGTAAAGGACTGTATTTTGAGTAATGAAACAACTGCAGACAGGCCTTTCACATGCAACAAATAAAACATTCAATGCAGTTAAATTCGCGTTAAACTGCATATACATATTTTGTTGCCATTGGGTACAACCTATTTTTGTACCTTCGCACACTTTTCGTAAAGTATCTCAATGGAAATATTGGATTCAATTGATCGTAACAAGCTGCCCAGGCATATAGCCATAATAATGGATGGCAACGGACGCTGGGCGCGCGAACGTGGCGAAGACAGGGTATACGGCCACTACGAGGGTGTGATAAGTGTGCGCGAAATAGTAAATGCCTGCGGCGAAATAGGGATAGAATACCTGACGCTTTACGCGTTTTCGGCCGAAAACTGGAACCGTCCAAAACAGGAAGTAGACGCACTCATGGAGCTACTGGTAAACACTATACGAAAGGAAATAGAAGACCTGAAAAAGAACAACGTAAAGCTGCATATCATAGGCGACTTTGAAAGCCTTCCGGCTATTTGCCAGAAAGAGCTCAACGAAGCAAAAGAAATAACAGCCCACAATACCGGACTGAACCTGATATTGGCGTTGAGCTACAGCTCGCGACAGGAAATAGTGGAAGCTACCCGAAAAATTGCTGAAAAAGTTGCGGCGGGAACAATGAAGCCGGAAGATATCGGCTTCGAAACTTTTGAACAGCATTTGTATACTTCAGCATTCCCCGACCCAGAATTGATGATAAGGACGAGCGGAGAATACAGAATAAGCAATTATTTGCTGTATCAGCTCGCCTATGCCGAACTCTACTTTACGAATGTGCATTGGCCCGATTTTCGTAAAAACAACCTAATAGAAGCGTTGCTCAACTACCAGCAGCGTGAACGCCGTTTTGGCAAAACCAGTGAACAAATACAAACGAACACCCCCCAACATGCATAGGGATAACAGCAAAACATACACTACAAATCCGTTGGAAGCCACAAAATCTCATACTGCTATTACTGCAGATGGTAACGGCTTTGTGCGGACAAGCGCACTGAATACCAACGCCGCCCGCTATGCGCTTAAATTCGGCCTGCTGTTGTTATGTGTTTTTTGCTTCACAAAGTCTGAAGCTCAATTGGGTGGACTAAACTCGCTGAAAGGCCAAACCGGGACAGCGGAAATAAACAAACCTAAAGAATATGAACTGGCAGGCATTACTGTATCGGGCGCTAAATACCTTGATCAGGATTTGCTTATTGCCGTCACCAATCTAACTGTTGGTCAGAAAATTCGTTTGCCGCACGACGAGAACATTTCGCGCGCTATAAAAGCGCTCTGGAAGCAAGAACTATTTTCAAATATCGATATATCTATTACCAAGTTTATAGAGGACAAGGTATTTCTAAATATTGCAGTTGAGGAGCGTCCACGCCTGAGCCGCTATAACTTCAGAAACATTAAACCTGCCGATGCGAAAGACATAAAAGGCAAACTATCGCTGGTGGCCAACAAAGTGGTTACAGAGGCAACCAAGAAAGAGGCAATAGTAAGGATTAAAAAATACTATACCGACAAAGGCTTTGGCCGTGTAAAGGTTACAGCAATAGAGAAAAACGACACGTCGGCAATAAATAAAGTAATTCTGACTTTTGTAATAGACAAAGGCAGCAAGACCCACATCAATCAGGTTACGATTGTGGGCGCAGACAACGCTACGCCTGCACGCCTGAAAAGAGCGCTGAAGAACACCAAGGAAATGACCCGCATCACCCTATACCCCGATGCAGAACCAAGCATATACCCGGCTCCAAAAAAATCATTCAAACAATTTGTAAAAGAATTTGGCTTCCTTTCTCCATCTAAAACACTGGAAGAACTGGATCCTTATTTCCGTTTCAAATTGTTTGCCTCTTCTAAATTCAATCAAAAGAAATTTGAAGAAGATAAACAATCGCTGCTGAACTACTACAACACCCTAGGTTTCCGCGATGCTTCAGTAGCGGCCGATACAGTATATCCGGTCAAGAACGGCAATATCAACGTAGATATCAAAATAAGAGAAGGACGAAAATACTACTTCGGAGATATTACCTGGAAGGGTAACACTAAATACTCTGACGAATTTTTGAGTCGTACGTTGGGCATTAAGAAAGGCGACGTGTACAACCTGCAGTTGCTGGAAACACGTATGGGTCGTCAGTTGAGCCCGGATGGCGGAGAAGATGTATATAGCCTTTATATGGACGACGGCTATTTGTTCTTCAACATGGAGCCAATAGAGACTTCCATCATAGGCGACACTATCAACTTTGAGATGCGCATGACCGAGGGTACTCAGGCTACCATTCGCGATATCAATATCGGCGGCAACGACCGTACTAACGAACACGTTGTTCGCCGTGAGTTGCGTACATTGCCTGGCAACAAATTCAGCCATACCGACCTTATCCGTTCACAGCGCGAGATAGCTAACCTGGGTTTCTTCGATCAGGAAAAAATTGGTATTCAGCCCAAACCGCACCCTGAAGACGGCACCGTGGATATAGACTATACTGTGGTTGAAAAATCGAGCGATCAGCTGCAATTGTCTGCTGGCTTTGGCGGCGGCGTAAACTTCTATGGCAACGTTGGCATTACCTTCAACAACTTCTCTGCCCGCAACATATTCCGTCCTAAATTCTGGGATCCACTACCTGTAGGCGATGGCCAGAAGTTTGCAGTAAGCTACGCATCAAACGGCGCTTACTACAACTCACTCAATACTTCGTTTACCGAACCATGGCTGGGCGGTCGTAAACCAAACGCTTTTACAGCTAACCTTATTTACAGTAAGTACTCCTCATCACCCATCGGCGCCGACCCTAATCTGGCTTATCTGCGCATGGTAGGCGGCGGTATATCTATGGGCAAACGCCTCAACTGGCCCGATAACTTCTTCGTGTTCAACTATGGTATTTATTACAATAACTACCACTTGAAAGACTATGCGCTGGTTCCTAACTTTACAAACGGCTACAGCAATGACCTGCACTTTAAGTTTGTGCTGTCGCGCAACTCGCTCGACGGACCATTGTATCCACGCGGCGGCGCTAACATAGCGCTTACGTTCCAGGCTACTCCCCCATTTAGTTCTTTCTCGGGTCGCGACTATACCAACGAGACACCCGATCAGAAGTACAAATGGATTGAGTACTATAAATTCAAATTTGTAGCCGACTGGTACCAGAAAATATATGGTAATCTGGTACTGAGGGTAGCGAGCAAATCGGGTTATCTTGGTTACTACAACAAAGGCATAGGCTTCTCACCATTTGAACGCTTCCAGTTGGGCGGCGATGGTCTCTCGGGATATTCTTACTTTGTAGGTAAAGATATCGTGAGTCAACGCGGATATGAGGTATATGCTAGCGGAGCTACGATATTCAATAAAACAATTGTCGAGTTGCGCTACCCATTCTCGCTTAGCCCTACCGCTACTATCTACGGACTGGCATTTGCTGATGCGGCCAATGCATGGGATAACTTCTCGCAATACAATCCGCTGAAACTGAACAGAGACGTAGGTGTGGGAATTAGGATTTTCTTACCAATGTTTGGCCTGCTTGGTCTCGACTATGGCATAGGAATTGATAGATATAATCCGGCAACAGGTAGCACCAGTTTTAAAGACCTATCTAAATTCACCTTTATGCTGGGCTTCGAACCAGAATAGCAGAACAAATTGCTCCGGTTGCCCAATGTATATTACCCATATTTTAAACGTCATTATCTGATTTTAACCATTAATTCAGGTCAGTTTTAAGCAAACACATTTAGCTGACTAACGACCTAAAGAAATCGAAAACATTAAAATATAGTTTATGAAGAAGGTATTTTTAGGCAGTCTGTTTTTACTATGTATGGGCGGCACAGCTATGGCCCAGCAACACTATTGCGTTATAGACTCTAAATACATACTGGAAAAAATGAGCGATTACAAAGACGCTCAGGGCAAACTGGATAATCTGTCGAAAGCATGGCAGGAGGAGATAGACACTAAGATGGCTGAAGTAGACAAAATGTACAAAAGCTATCAGGCCGAAAAACCTATGCTGTCAGACGACATGCGCAACAAACGCCAGGATGAGATAATTAGCAAAGAGAAAGCCGCAAAGGACCTGCAAAAACAACGTTTTGGTTATGAAGGCGATCTTTTCAAGAAACGCCAGGAGTTTGTAAAACCCATTCAGGATAGGGTTTTCAACGCAGTGCAGAAGCTGTGCACATCTAAAGGTTTCGACATGGCGCTCGACAAAGCAGGAGGGGTAACCCTATTTTATGCCGACCCAAAACTCGACAAAAGCGAGGATGTTTTAAAAATACTTGGAATAAACAAATAATGGCATTTACTTTGCACACCCGTTAAATAAAAATAAACAACAATACTCAAAGACAAAACAAACAAAAGTCAAAAAACCATAATGAAAAAGTTAGTAATGTTTCTTGCCTGCGGACTCTTGATAGGCAATGTAGTTTTGGCTCAAACCGCCAACCTGAAAATAGGTTATATCAATTCTGTTGTTTTGCTGTCGGCAATGCCTGAAAAAGCTAAAGCTGATTCCGATTTGGCTAAATATGCAAAATCGTTTCAAGACCAGATAGATATAATGATGAAAGATTACCAAACTAAAGGTCAGCAATATCAAGCTTCTGAAAAAACAATGTCGGAAGCTATGAAGGAAGTAAAAATGAAAGAAATACAGGATTTGCAGAACCGCATAGAAAGCATACAGCAGAGCGCTCAGGAAAAACTGCAAACCAAAAAGCAGGATGTATACACTCCTATACTTGAAAAAGCAGACAAAGCAATTAAAGAAGTAGCTAAAGAGAAAAACTACGATTTCATATTTGATCAGTCTGCAAGCGGCGCAATGGTGTTTGGTAAAGACACCTACGACGTTACCCCACTCATAAAAGCGAAATTAGGTATCAAATAATTATTGGGTGATGCTCGCGTAAAAAACGCAAAAAAATTACAAAACACTAATCCCTACAATATACGCCTACGGGCAGTATGTTGTAGGGATTGGTGTTTTAGAGGGGATTAAACGGAGTTTGTGGATTCTTCCAATTTTGCAGTAAACCGCCGTAATGGCACAGTTTTTGCAAAAAACTGGAAAACTCTTTCTAATGACCATTTCTATGCGCCCTACAGCTCCGTTCCAAAGGCTACTTACATTTGCCTATACCATCCTTTTACTACCCATTGCAGGCCATGCTGCAACTACAATTCGCTGGCAAAAAAAGTCGCCAATCACTACCGTGGCAGGCGCGTCCTGTATCGCAACATCGCCGGGCGGCGACACCCTAATAATTGGCGCCTATAATAAGGGCGTATTCGTTACTACCGATGGCGGAGATACCTGGCGCAATACACTATCATTCGCAGTCGATAGTCCGGTTTATTGCATTTCTGCTTTTAATGACGGGCTAACCGTTGCCGGCGGTGAGGGTGTAATATACTGTAGCAACGACTACGGCATATCTTGGCGTAGCGTAAATGCTCCCTGCCGCTACCCGATAAGAAGCGTCATTAAATCCGGCAACCTATTTTTCGCCGGTTCGGGCGATTATAGCTTTGGCGTTGAGTATGGCGATGGCGTTTTAATATCAGACGACTATGGCAACAACTGGCGTAGTGCAAACGTCGGGTTACCCGCTACTCAATCTGTTTGGGCGCTGGCAGCCGACAGAACGGGACGTATATATGCAGCCTGCAGCGACATCAATGGCGCCGGGCATGGCGGGCTATATTATTCTGATAACAATGGCGCATTTTGGAACCACATGGATTTGACAATAGACGGGCGTGGGATAATTTATGACGAAGTGCAACTAACGGAAATAACCAATCTTGTTATTTCACCCGACGACTCCATAATATGCTCTGGCAACGGCATTAGCGGCAGTGTTGCTGTAACTGGTATGTTCCGTAATACTTTTAGCGAAGCCATCGCAGGACAAAAATGGCTCAATGCCGGTTTCTGGCGTTCGGTTAGCTTTTGGCTACGCTCTCCCGCTATGTCATTATCATTTCTAAACAGCTCAGAGGTTTTGGGTAGCTACACTGGCGGGCTCGTTACCGGCGGGCCGTATTATAGCGCAGATAAAGGCAATACATGGCAGCACATAATAGACGGCATAGACCCGGTGGGAGGCGGCTACAATGCCAATGCTTTTTGCGGTGTAAACGGTAAACGCCTATACATGATTCAGCATGGCGATAACGACCTTTACTATTCCGATAGTATTACCTATAAACTTGAGACTCCCCTACCCGATAAACATTCTATCGCAGCTCACCTCTACCCAAACCCATCTAAAAAGAGGTTCACTATATGTGCAGATGGTATTGACAAATTACTGAACGAAATAACTATTACGGATATTTACGGGCGCAAACAAGCCAGTTGGAACGTTACCCATGGCAATGGCAGTATGGTGATAACACACCAACTACCTGCCGGGCATTATGTCATTAATTATTTTTCGGGCAATTCGGCTATGCATAATATAGGCTTCATTGTAGAACCGTAGCTCACCTATCAGGCAAAGATCCTCACCACAAAAAAGGTAAGCGCGAGTGTGGCTGCTGCAAGGGCAGCAGTTGTTACCAGTTGCTTGGATGTGCTTGCGCGCTTACTAATACCGGGATAATAGATATAGCCTATTATCATGCCGCTCAGCAATCCGCCTATGTGGGCAGCGTTGTCGGTATTGCCCTGTAAGCCATAAAGCAGATTCAGTACCACGAAAAACAGAATACTGCGTAGCATAGTTTTGCGCAGCGTTTTCTGTATATGGTTGGTGGTTAGCATTGACAGGAACACGCCATACATACCAAATATAGCCCCGGAAGCGCCTACGCCTACACTGAATCCGTGCATGGTGATGCTCAGCAAACCCGCACAAATACCGGTGAGGATGTATGCCGATGCGAACCTTAGTTTACCCATCAGCGGCTCCAGATACATACCAATATATAACAGTGCAAAAGTATTCATGAGCAGGTGCATGGCCCCGCCGTGCAAAAACATATAGGTGAGCAGCCTCCACCATTCGCCATCGGCAACTGCTGGCCTGAAATTACCTCCCCACACAAACAATTGCTGCGCAGTGGGGTGCAACGGCGAAATACCCGCTACCACCATTGCCACGAATACCAGTGCATTGGCATATACAAGGTAGGGAGTTACCTGATAACTTTTAGATGGCACTAATGCGCCATACGGTTCGCGATGCATGGGGTGTAAATTGCGATCGGCCTTTTCCTGTTCGGCTACAAGAGCAGCTACCACTGCAGCAAACTGCGCTACATTTTTTTGATTCTGAGCGTCGTCCCAGTAGTATTCATTTACCGGACGGCTACTCATGGTGGCGTTTCCACGGGCTACATTTATAGTAACTATTTCGCCTTGGTAAAAACCAGCAGCTGCCGTTTGGCAAATAAGGCTGTTATCGTTAGCTACTACTACCACCCACCCCAGCCGCGCAACTGCTTTATGGGCTATTGCCAACGATTGGTTCAGATCTTTCTGGTGCAAGGGTACATTTTCTACATACTCGCCGGGACTCAAAACTTCCATGTACGCATTTTTGTTTTATAAAGGTAACAGTGTTGCGGACAGAAATAATATTAGAATATCTGAATCGCAAATCATAAAAGATGATAATTGAACATAACAATATTGAAGCCGACTGTTAAAAACAGCCGTTTTGTCGTAAATGCAAATAAATAAACGCCGTTTTGGCGCAAACTACTTATCGCTGCAACTAAGCAGTAAACCACTGAAGGTATACCCAATAGTCAAGGCGCCGTAATGCCACTGATAGAAGATTGACGCACATACATACAAACAACCAAAAAAATGCGGAAATTTATACCCCAATACATAACCCAATGTCGGCAAACAACAATATACAAATAGCCAAACAGTGGTTTGCAGCTTTCAACGAACACAATCTTGAAAATCTGCTATCGCTATACCACAATAATGCAGCTCATTATAGCCCAAAACTAAAGATACGCCAACCTGAAACAGAAGGACTTGTACGCGGCAAGGCCGCGCTCCGCGCATGGTGGCAAGATGCTTTCGATAGGTTGCCAACGCTACACTATCGCTACACCACACTCACCGCCAACGACGATCGCGTATTTATGGAATACATACGCACCGTAACCGACGAACCCGAAATGCTTGTAGCCGAGGTATTGGAAATATCGGACGGGCAAATTGTGGCATCGAGGGTGTATCATGGATAGACGCACCGCATTCTTTTGTTATTAATTCCACTTTATGCTGCACCTTGAAAAATTGGAGTCGAAAGACCCCAAAATCAAATACGGATATGCAAAAGAACTGACGCAACTCGCTTCAACAGCGCCTCAATTGCTACTACCCTACTATGCTGAATGGCTAAAGCTATTGCACCATCCTAATAATATCATAAAATGGACGGCCATCGATATTATTGGGCGCCTGTCGGCCGCTGATAGCGATGGCAGCACAATAACAGCGCTCCCCAACATCATTGCGCTGCTGCATAGCGGCAAGCTAATAACGAGCGGCCACGCTATTGCTGCTTTATGCATGATAGCAAAAAATATACCCTCTATGAAGGATGCCATATTAATCGAACTCTTCAAGGTTGCTGAAGATGTATTTGAAACTACGGAGTGCCGAAACATAGCTATCGGTCATGTATTAAAAGGCCTTATAGATTTTACGCCCGACATAAAACACAATACTGCTGCGAAATTATTGATTGATAAAGCCATGGCCAATTCGAGAAATGCAACGCGCATCAAGGCTGCTAAACTGAGCAAAAAGTTGGCGTACGAACTACATACCTAAAATCTACACCCCTCAAAAACCAGTCTTCCGCTTGGTATAATAATTTTTATTAGTTTTGAAAATTCCAAAAAACACCGATTAATCAAAAAAATTTGGCTTCGTTGAAAGGAAAGATAGCTTAATCAGCTATAACCGCCAGAATACTTATAAAGCAATCGCCGAAAACAATGAGCCTAAAGAAACTGATACTCGATAACGCATTGGCGCGAATTATTATTCGCATACTACTGCATTTCGACACGGTGCCTGCGGCTATTGATTTGCACAACTATCGCTTTTATATTATATCCAATGTCGGGTACACGGTAGCATGGATCATACATTTCACCTGGCTTGTCATTTTTTTTAACCTTGGTCAGCACACTATGACGGCGCTGCAACTGGCCAGCATAGCCTGCCATGTTGTAGCCATTACCCTCAATCGCCGCGGACATCACCTTACGGCAATGGTAGTAGGTATGCTCGAGGTAATTGGCCATCAGCTGTTAGCAGTAAAGCTACTTGGCTGGGGCGCTGGTTTCCAGTATATCATACCGGCTATTGTTTTATTTCCCTTTCTCAACAGCCATGGCAATAAAATAATCAAGGTGTTTCTGGTGTTATGCTGCGTTACCAGCTATCTAGGGCTTGAGTTGTTTTTAAAAAACACTACCCCTATTTACCAGCTGACTAGCTTTGCGCTGCAAGCGTTCAATTACTCCAATATTGTGTTCTGTTTCGGCCTGATTACTATATGGGGTATATACATTACCATTGCTATACAGCGTAGCGAGGCTGTGCTTATAGAAAAAAACAAGGAACTATTTGCCGCAGAGAAAGCTAAAGAAAAAGCTGAGCTACAACGACTGATAGAAGTAAAAGACCGCGATGCCGAAATATACCGGTTGCGGAATGTAGAGTTAAAAAACAGCAACGATGAGATACTGTTGCGCAATAAAATAATAGAGCAGGAAAAGAAAAGATCGGACGACCTACTGCTGAATATTTTGCCGATGGAGGTGGCCGAAGAGCTGAAAGACAAAGGCAGCGCTGCTGCAAAACACTTTGATCATGTAACTGTGATGTTTACTGACTTTGTAGGCTTTACCAAAATAAGCGAGCAAATGGATGCTCAGCAGCTTATTGACGAACTGGACGCCTGCTTTAAGGGATTTGATGGTATAATAGGCAAGTACAACATAGAAAAGATAAAAACCATTGGCGATGCCTACCTCGCGGTAGCTGGCCTGCCCACAGCCGACCCGGAGCATGCCAAGCATGTGGTAAACGCCGCGCTGGAAATAGTGGCGCTTATGGACAAACGGCGAAAAACGCTTGGCGATAAAACATTTCAACTTCGGGTAGGCGTGCATAGCGGCAGCGTAGTCGCCGGCATAGTGGGCATCAAAAAATTTGCTTACGACATATGGGGCGATACGGTAAATGTGGCCGCGCGCATGGAACAAAACTCACTACCCGGTAGGGTAAACATATCGGGAGCCACATACGAACTGGTAAAAGACGATTTCGATTGCGAATACCGTGGCCAAATACACGCTAAGAACAAAGGCGAAATGGATATGTATTTTGTTACTGCCGCGCGGTAATATATGCAAATAAAAAGCTGCTTGTCTATTGCAAAAAACATCCCTTTGCTCCGAAAAACAAAGGGATGCTCAATAATCAATAAAGTACTAAAGTATTGTCCAAGTTTTGTCGCCCGATAGTATTTTGTCGAGCGATGGACGGCCTTTGCGGGCTATTAGTTCATCAATCTGTTCCTGCATAGCGGTTTCGTAAGTGCTGCGGTTTTCGGTGTATATCACACCAAAGGGACGAGGAAAATCTACACCTTCATAAGCCGTGTCGAAGAAACTGGCTATAATGTGCGCCTTGTTTTTATCGTGCTCGTCGTGTATCCACAAGTCGTCTACCGATACGCCCTCGGCGTTCAGGTCTACAATTACCGGCATTACGCCATCCAGCTTTATACCTTTGTTATCGGTAGCGCCAAAAATGAGCGGCTTACCGTGTTCTAAAAACAGCGATTGTTCTTTTTTGGTTTCTTTCTCAGAAAATGCAAAGAAAGCGCCATCGTTGAACACCGTACAGTTTTGGTAAATTTCTACAAACGAAGTGCCTTTGTGCTCGTTAGCGCGTTTCAGCACCATTTGCATATGTTTTGGGTCGCGATCGAGCGAGCGGGCCACAAAACTTGCGCGTGCACCCAATGCCAGTTCGCTTGGGTTGAATGGTTCCTCTACAGAGCCGAATGGGGTAGATTTTGCCACCTTACCCTTGCCCGATGTGGGCGAATATTGCCCTTTGGTAAGACCATAAATCTCATTGTTGAACACCAGATAGTTTACATCGAAGTTCTTACGCATCAGGTGTATAAAATGGTTGCCGCCAATTGAGAACGCATCGCCGTCGCCCGATATTACCCAAACGCTGAGGTTAGGGTTCATGGCTTTTACGCCGCTGGCTATTGCCGCTGCGCGCCCATGTATACTATGCATACCATAGGTATCCATGTAGTAGGTGAAACGAGCCGCGCAACCTATACCTGAAATAAATACTATATCTTCCTTCGGCACTCCAAAATCGGGGAATACCGTTTGTACCTGCTTTAATATGGAATAATCCCCGCAACCCGGACACCACTTAACTTCCTGATTTGATGCAAAATCCTTGGCCGTAAGTTTAGCCGCCGGAACCTGTTCTGATATATTAGACATTAGCAATGTTATTTTAGAGTTTCAAGAATTTTGTTTTTCAATTCAGCAGTGGTAAATGGCAATCCCTGCATCTTGTTCAGTCCAACAGCCGGAATAAGGTACTTGGCGCGTATCAGGCTCAGCAATTGTCCGCCATTCATTTCAGGCACCAATACATTGTCGTAGCCTTTCAGCAATTCGCCCAGATTCTTGGGGAACGGATTGATGTGGCGCAAATGGATATGCGCTACATCATAGCCTTCTGCCAGCAGCTCGCGCACTGCCGTCTTGATTGCGCCGCTTGTAGAGCCCCAGCCCAGCACTGCCAGTTTGCCGCTGGCGTTACCGCTGTCGGGGGCTATATTGGGTATATAATCGGCTATTTTTTCAATTTTAGCAGCGCGAAGATGCGTCATTGCTTCATGGTTTTTAGCATCATACGACACATTACCTGTGTTCTCTGCTTTTTCCAGTCCACCTATGCGGTGCATCAGTCCTTTGGTGCCTGGTTTTGCCCATGGGCGCACCAGTTTTTCGTCGCGCTTGTAGGGCTGGTAAGTTCCGTTTGGACCGTTAGGCTCTGTAGCAAACTCCACGTTTATAGGCTTCAGCTGATCCTTGCTTGGGAAACGCCATGGCTCAGTGCCATTAGCTATATAGCCGTCGGTAAGGCATATTACCGGAGTCATGTGCTCTATAGCTATACGCGATGCTTCCAGCACTGTGTCGAAACAGTCGGCGGGCGAGCAAGCGGCTATTACTGGCAACGGACCTTCGCCATGACGACCATACATTGCCTGCATAAGGTCTGATTGCTCAGTTTTTGTAGGCAGACCCGTAGACGGACCGCCGCGTTGTATATTTACTATTACCAGCGGTATTTCCAGAATGGTAGCAAGGCCTATCGCTTCTGTTTTCAGCGACATACCGGGGCCAGATGTAGTGGTTACACCCAATCCGCCGGCATAGGTGGCGCCAATAGCCGCGCAAATGGCCGCTATTTCGTCCTCGGCCTGGAATGTTTTTATGCCGCTTGTTTTATATTTTGATAGTTCGTGCAACACATCGGATGCCGGAGTGATGGGGTAAGAACCCAAAAACAGCGGTAAACCAGACATTTCTGAAGCAGCCACCAAGCCAATGGCCGTAGCCTGATTGCCCGAGATATTGCGGTATACGCCCTTAGCCATTTTGGCCGGCGATACGCGGAAACGGGTAGTAAATATTTCGGTATGGTCGCCAAAATTCCAACCCGCTTTCAATGTCTTGATATTTGCGTCGGCGATATCCTGCTTTTTCGCAAATTTTTCTTTGATGAAGTTGATGGTATAATCCATGGGCTCATCAAACATCCAGAACAGCAGCCCCAAAACGAACATGTTTTTAGAGCGCTCTATTTCCTTCATGCCCAATCCCGAACCTGCCAGACATTCCTTGGTGAATTTGGTAACGTCTATTTTATGTACGGTATAATTTTCGAGGGTGCCGTCTTCGAGCGGATTAGCGTCGGCGGCATAGCCTGCAAGATTGAGGTTCTTTTTATCGAAACCTGCAGTGTTTACAATTACAATGCCACCAATTTTAAGACGGGCAAGGTCCACCTTAAGCGCGGCTGAGTTCATGGCTACCAGCACATCGTACTCGTCGCCGGGAGTAAATATTTCTTTACTACCAAAGTGCACCTGAAAACCAGATACGCCGGCGGTAGTGCCTATTGGGGCGCGAATTTCGGCAGGAAATTCGGGGAAGGTGCTCAAATCATTACCTAAGAATGCCGCTGTATCTGTAAACTGATTACCTGTAAGCTGCATACCATCGCCCGAATCGCCCGAAAACCTGATAACTATACTTTCAGATTCTATTAGTGTGGTTTCGTGTCCGGGATTATTGTCTGCTATTATTGAATCCATTTTAAAATTTTTATTTACAAAAAACAATTTCGAAATATCAAGTATTGCCTTATGGGCAATTGCAACAATGGGTATCCAGGCACGTAAACACGGCAGTAAACTGCCAACACAGAGCGGCTCCTGGAAAACCCGCCCTAACTAATAGACATTTGCAACCCTTATGGGTGCAAAGTTCCCTTTTTAATTTCCAATTCCTCTCTACTTTCTACATTATCTTCATCGGGTATGCAGCAGTCTACCGGACAAACAGATGCGCACTGCGGCTCATCATGAAAACCTACGCACTCTGTGCATTTGTCTGTAACAATATAGTAGTAGTCGCTCGATACAGGGTCCTGACCAGCGTTTACATCGGCAGTGAGGCCGCTTTTGGCCACAAACGTACCAGATAATGAAGTTTTATAGGAAAACATCCATTCGTCTCCTCCTGCAAAAATTGCCCCATTCGGACACTCAGGCTCACAGGCGCCACAGTTAATACATTCGTCGGTTATTTTAATTGCCATGTTTTTAGATTTTTTTTAAAAGTATAAAAACTGGTCGGAAAAATAAATTTATTTTATACCTACAAGACTGATTTTAGTCAGGAAATTGGCCGTATTTGTAACTAAAAAGTAAAAAAACGCTATCGACAGTCAATGGATTGTAAAAACGTGCCAAAACTGATTGGAGAACAGGAGATAATAGTATTAATTGCTTTTCTAAAACAGCGTCGGCATATTTTTAGAAAAATTGATAAGAAAAATTAATTTTGGAGCGCTATCTTTATTAGCAGAAAACAATATTGAACAAAAATAGCCGGTTTTGGTTGCCTGCTGTGGCGTTATGAGTTCCGGAAACGGTGTATAAAACTAAAAAATTATGGGTTCGGTAGCTTTAATATTATTGGTAATAGTGGGAATAGCCTTTGCAGGCGGCGGCATACTGGTATCGAAAGCAGTAGCCAAATCATCTAAAAACGTAACCAAGGGCGAACCTTATGAGTGCGGGATACCCACTACCGGCACCTCATGGATACAGTTCAATGTAGGTTACTACCTTTTTGCGCTCATCTTCCTGATATTCGATGTGGAGCTGGTATTTATGTACCCGTGGGCCGTTGCTGTGAAAAAAGTAGGTATTATAGGCCTTGTGGAAATTGTAATATTCATGTTCATTCTGTTTATGGGCTTGCTATATGCCTGGAAGAAGGGCGCTCTGAAATGGATGTAACATGCGTTGTAGCATCTTACCCGGGCGCTAATAGGACAAGAAGTAGCGTAGTGAGCGCTACAATATACTCTTAGTCTTCAGGATAGGAGGTATGCGCATCTAGGCAAACATACCTGCGGATTATAACAATATAAAATCAGACAATACTTCCTTTCTCATTCGACTGCTTATTGTTTTCTTTCTGGTTTCTCCTTTTTATCATACATTTTATATAGCTCATGCAACTTTGTTTGCAGCAACTTTTTGTATGGTTCTTCGGGCTAAGCCTGTATTTGCTTGCAAAATCAGACTTTTTAAATGCATGTAGTGCAGCGATGTTTCATTCTCTCCAAATTCACCTGTCTGGTCACGGCTTAAGCCACGCTAATACCATCAATCCATTTTTTGTAACCGCAGGAAAAATAGGTTAATTTTGTAAGAAGCAATATTTTATGACACCGATTGAAACACTTAGAAAACGCGCGAAAGAATATATAGATAATGCCGACGAAAACTCGTTGCGTAGAGTGAATGCAATACTGGAAATAGACAATAATGCAAATGGCTGGTGGAAAGACAAACAATTTGTAGCAGAATTAGATAAAAGATACAACGATATAGAATCGGGTAAAGACAAAGGCTATACTCCCGATGAATTGGTGGCATCTGTAAGGGAACACAAAAAAAATAAAGATGCCGGAAAAGCATAATTATACCAGCGTTTTTTCGAGTAAAGCACAAAGGGAGCTAATTGTTTCATTTGACTGGTATGAAGAGCAACAAACAGGGCTCGGGGATAGTTTTATTGAAAATGTGTTGGCTAAAGTAAAATTGATAGAGCAATATCCAATGCTCTATTCAGTGAAATCTAAGATATATCGTGAAGCAACCATAGTGAAGTTTCCTTTCGTTATCGTGTACAGTGTAAATAACAGAAAAAGAAGAATTACCATAGTGTCCGTTTTCCACACTTCACGTTTATTCAATACCTTGTAATTTGTTGGGTGGATAGCAGGTATTAAGCTCCCATTGTATAAATATCCATCTGGCGCGAGTGTTCCGAAGGATCACTCGTGTCCCACTAAAAACGCCGGTTTGTAACCGGCGTAAATTAGAACTCACAACTACGGAAGTCGGCGCCTAAAATAAGTTGCTCCATTTACAAGAATAACTAATTGCGCCCACACCAACCCATCTTCCACAAAAAACTGTTAAGATTATTCCTTTTTTTGGCAATCCCGCTATTTCATTTTATGAAAACTATTAGCTACATTTAAACTCTCGGCAAATGCAGCAAAAGATGAATACAAAAATTGTGCGTTTTGGAAGGTAAAAATGCATCTGACCGAAAGAACATAGGGAATAAGCTTACGTTTCAATACCAAAAAACTATGCCTTTGGCGGCTACGGCCACCTTGCATAGTGAATAGCAGATCAATATACATAATGATTTTTCTATGGCAGAAACAGAAAAAATGATTTTTCCGGCACAACTTCACCAAACAGCAGACGGTGGAATTGTGGTGTCGAAGCTGGACGATATGATTAACTGGGCGCGGTCCAATTCGCTTTGGCCGCTTGTGTTTGGCACAAGTTGTTGCGCTATAGAAATGATGTCTGCTGCCGATGCCAAGTACGACTGGTCGCGTTTTGGGTTTGAAGTAGCTCGCGCTACTCCCCGTCAGGCCGACCTGATCATAGTAGCCGGCACCATAGTTATGAAAATGGCTCCTGTACTGAAACGCCTTTACGACCAAATGCCCGACCCAAAGTATGTAATAGCCATGGGCGCCTGCACCATATCGGGCGGTCCATTTTTTTACAATACCTACTCGGTTGTAAAAGGCGTAGACCACGTGATACCTGTAGATGTATACATACCTGGCTGCCCTCCCCGTCCCGAGGCGCTACTCCATGCTATGATAACGCTACAGGAAAAAATAAAACACGAAACGTATTTTGGTAAAGCAAAAACAGAAGAAGGCAAATGACCAACGAAGAAATAAAAACGGCCGTTTCTGCCCTGTTTCCATCTGTTACTTACGACGAAACCGGTGAGTTTCTGACGCTGCTAATAACGCCTGCCGAAATAAGGTCGGTGATGAAAGCGTTGCGCTACAATACGGAGTTTAGCTTCGATTATATGTTTTGCCTGACGTGCATAGACTGGAAAACCCATTTTATGATGGTGTACCACCTGCTGTCAAAAACGCACCGGCACAACATAGTGGTAAAAGCCAAAATAGCCGATGTAAATAAACCCGAGATAGAAACGCTATGCGATATATGGCAAACAGCCAATTTTCATGAACGCGAGGTGTACGATCTGTTTGGCATACGATTTTTAAACCATCCCGACCTACGCAGGCTTCTGCTGGACGAAGGTTGGGACGGATACCCGCTGAGAAAAAATTATGTGGATGAAAATATGATATCGTTATGAGTTTGTTAGGAGAACCAGAACTGACCGAAGAAGGGGAATTTGTCATCAATATTGGTCCCCAACACCCCAGCACGCATGGCGTGCTGCACCTGAAGGTGTGGCTGGATGGCGAAACCATAAAAAAGATACAACCCCATTTGGGCTACATACACCGGTCTATAGAAAAGATGTCGGAAAGCTTGTCTTACCGCAATTTTATCTATGCTACTAGCCGTATGGACTATCTAAGCGCCCACATCAACAATCAGGCTTGCGCGCTTACCGTAGAAAAAGGCTTGCAAATAGAAGCCCCGCCACGAGCGCAAGCCATACGCATATTAATGGCAGAGTTGACAAGGCTTTCGTCGCACCAACTATGGTGGGGCTGCACTGGCTTGGATCTTGGAGCTGTTACGCCGTTCTTCTACGCATTCAGAGAGCGCGAGTTGATAATGGAGATCATGGAAGAAACCTGCGGCGCGCGCCTTACCCAAAACTACAGCGTGCCCGGCGGAGTGATGTATGATGTACACCCCAACTTTCAGAACCGGGTAAAGGATGTAATGAAACAGGTGAAGTCGAGATTCAGAGAATATGAAGAAGCGCTTACCGGTAATGTGATATTTGAACAGCGCACTAAAGGCGTGGGCTACCTGTCGGCAGAAGACGCTATATCGTTTGGCTGTACCGGCCCCACGGCGCGGGCATCGGGCGTGAGCTGCGACATCCGCAAGTGGTTTCCCTACGATGGTTACGACAAACTACAGTTTGACGAAATAATAATGACTGGCGGCGATAGCTACACCCGCTACATGGTGCGCATGGAAGAAATGAAACAAAGTGTGGCCATAATAGAACAACTTATAGATAATATACCAGAGGGCGACTTCCAGGCAAAAACTAAAATGGTGATAAAACTGCCCAAGGGCGAGTTTTATCAACGCGTGGAGACCGCGCGCGGCGAACTGGGCGTGTATATAGTGAGCGATGGCGCTGCATCGCCCTACCGTATAAAATACCGCTCGCCCAATTTCTCCAATCTGTCGGCATTGAGCCATATGGCTACTGGCGCCAAAATAGGCGACCTTGTAGCTATAATGGCAACGATAGATTTGGTGATACCCGATGTAGACCGATAACTGAATGTGAACAGGAAGAGTGTGGCTGAAGAAATTTTGAATATGTTTAACTACTAAACAATTACGAACATTGGCGCTTTTTTTAACAATCAGTTTTTCATCGATAGCCACGGGCATTCATACGTGGCTGGCCGGAACCATGCAAAACGAAATGCTGGTCAAGATCACCGAAATGGCCATTGCGGGCATTAGCTTGTTGCTGTTTCTGGTGCCGCTCTGTTTTTTTCTGGGCTACATGGAACGCAAGGTGGCGGCATTTATGCAAATCCGCCTCGGCCCTAACCGGGTAGGCCCTAAGGGTAGCCTCCAGATAGTTGCCGACACCATTAAGCTACTGCTTAAGGAAGGCCTAACACCTACTGCGTCAGATAAGTTTCTCTTCAACCTGGCGCCAATGATAGTGGTGGTAACCAGTATGCTGGTTATGGCGCCCATAGCGTTTGCCAAAGATTTTCAGATATGGGACCTAAGTATTGGCGTGCTGTATGTATCGTCGGTATCATCGATTGCGGTTATAGGAATACTTATGGCCGGCTGGAGCAGCTACAACAAATACTCGCTGCTGGGCGCAATGCGTAGCGGGGCGCAGATAGTAAGCTACGAGCTATCGGTAGGCTTATCGCTGATATCTATAGTAATACTTACCGGCAGCCTGCGCATGAGCGATATAGTGATGAGTCAGGAAAACGGCTGGTGGATATTTAAGGGGCACATACCAGTACTAATCTCGTTTGTAATATTTGTAATAGCCTCCACTGCCGAAATTAACCGCGCCCCCTTCGACCTTGCAGAGGCAGAACAGGAGTTGACCGCGGGCTTTCATACCGAATATTCAGGCATGAAGTTCGCTATGTTCCTATTGGCAGAGTATATCAATCTGTTTGTGGTGTCGGCTATAGGCGCTACGCTGTTCCTTGGCGGATGGATGCCTTTTCACATAGGTCATTGGGAGGCATTCAATCATATTATGGATTTTATACCGTCGTCGTTGTGGTTCTTCGGCAAAACATTCGCTATCATATTCATTATCATGCAGTTCCGCTGGACCTTCCCTCGCCTGCGCGTAGACCAACTGCTGACGCTGGAGTGGAAGTATTTGCTGCCCATAAGCATGGTAAATGTGCTGTTTGTAACGGTGATGGCCATAATGGGATGGCATTTTTAGGAGAGGAACTAACGCCGGAAGTACTGGCAAATAAAATTAATTGGGTATTGCTACTAAAATAAAGCGCCAATGTTTTTAAAAGACTATTTCGTTACCATATACAAATCAGTAGGCTCACTGCTCAAGGGCATGAAAGTAACCGGCTACTACTTTACGCACCCTAAAGAGATACAAACACAGGAGTATCCCGACAACCGGGCTACGCTGCAAATGTTCGACAGGTTTAAGGGCGAGGTGGTAATGCCGCACGACGAAAACAACGAGCACCGCTGCACGGGCTGTCAGGCGTGCGAAATAGCCTGCCCCAACGGCACTATAAAAATTATTACCAAGCAGGAACTGCAGCCCGATGGCAAAAAGAAAAAAGCGATAGACACATTTGTTTACCATCTGGAACTTTGCACCATGTGCAATATGTGCGTTACAGCCTGCCCATCGGACGCCATAAAGATGGCGCAGACATTTGAGCATAGCGTGTATGATAAGCGACAACTAAAGAAGGTGCTTAATGCGCCTGGTTCGAAATTAATGGAAGGCGTAGAGTAATTCATCTTAAAATATAACGAAACACCCTATCGCAACAGACAATCAAATAAATAATTAGCAGCGCATGAATGCATCAACGATTATTTTTTACCTGCTGGCCGCTATTATAGTGGGCGGCGGACTTATGGCGGTAACATCGCGAAAGATATTCCGCTCGGCGGTATATCTGCTATTTTCGCTGATAGGTATAGCCGGCCTGTACTTTTACCTCGACTACGAATTTATAGGCGCTGTTCAAATAGTAGTCTATGTGGGCGGCATAGTGGTGCTTATCATTTTCTCGATTTTCCTCACCCAGGGCTCGGGCGAAGACATGAAGAAACCGGCCCTTGGGAGAGCTGTATTTTCGGCATTGGCAGCCGCCTTTGGGTGTGCGCTCACTATGCTGTATATCAATGAACAGGGTTTTACACCAAATGGAAAACCAGCGCTGGAACCAAGCGCTGGCAATATAGGCGCACAAATGCTGGACACAGCCGAACATGGCTACATACTGCCATTTGAGGTGGTAAGCATGCTGCTGCTTGCCGCCATGATAGGCTGTATAGTAATAGCCATAAAAATTAAAATACCGCCCCACCCCATCTTACCCGAAAAAGACGACATAAACATTGCAGAAATAAACCACGAGTTTGCGCCCGAAATGGAAGGCTAACCAAGAACTACTAAACAATACAAAGAATGAACGCCATAGGATTGCCCCAAATACTCTTTATCAGTTGCGCCTTGTTTTTTATAGGTGTTTACGGTTTTCTTACCCGCCGAAACATGATCACCATGCTCATGTCGGTGGAGCTGATACTGAACAGTGTAAACATCAATTTTGTAGCATTCAATAAGTATCTGTTTGCCGACAAGCTCGATGGGCTGTTCTTTACGCTGTTCATCATTACCATAGCCGCCGCTGAGGCTGCTGTGGCCATAGCTATTATTATTAACCTGTACCGCAACTACAACACGATTGATGTAGACGAGGTGGACACAATGAAATTTTAAACCATGCTGAGCGCTTCACTGATTGCACTAATACCACTACTGCCGTTATTTAGCTTCACGCTTATAGCGCTGGTAGGGCGCAAAAACTTCCCCGGCCTCTGCGGCATACTGGGCACACTGTCTTTGCTTACCTCTTTTATACTGGCTGCTACGGTAGCTTACGACTACTTTTTTGTTGCAGGCAAGGTGGGCGACACCTATCAGCAACTGATTCCGCTGAAAATAAACTGGCTACAGTTTACCCCAAGCGTATCTATTGATCTGGGCATATTGCTCGACCCAATATCGGTTATGATGCTGGTGGTGGTAACGCTAATATCGCTCATGGTCCATTTTTATAGCCTTGGCTATATGAAGGGCGAGGAACGCTACGCGACCTACTATTCGTACCTCGGTCTGTTTACGTTTTCAATGCTAGGACTGGTAATGTCGTCCAATATTTTTCAGATCTACATGTTTTGGGAGCTGGTGGGCGTATCGTCTTACCTGTTGATAGGTTATTATTTCGATAAGCCATCGGCAGTGGCTGCCAGCAAAAAAGCGTTTATCGTTACCCGCTTTGCCGATCTCGGTTTTTTGATAGGCATACTGGTATTGAGCTACTACAGCGGCACCCTCGATTTCCAAACCATGATAGTGCGCCTCACCACCCCCACCGACCAATTGCATAATGTAGTTACCGCATCGTTCCTCGGTTGCTCAGCCCTTACCTGGGGCTTGTTGCTGGTGTTTATTGGCGGCGCAGGCAAGTCTGCTATGTTTCCTCTGCACATCTGGTTGCCAGACGCTATGGAGGGCCCCACACCGGTATCGGCCCTTATACATGCGGCCACCATGGTCGTTGCAGGTGTATTTCTCGTTGCTCGGCTGTTTCCTATTTACGCGCTTTCGTGCCCATCGGCTTTGCAGGTGGTCACCTATGTAGGCGCGGCATCGTCGCTAATTGCAGCTCTGATAGCCTGCACCCAGACCGATATAAAGCGCGTATTGGCCTACTCTACCATGTCGCAAATAGGGTATATGATGTTTGCATTGGGCGTATCTGGCTATGGCGGCGAACATGGCCTGGGCTATATGGCTTCTATGTTCCACTTGTTTACACATGCTATGTTCAAGGCACTATTGTTCCTTGGCGCCGGCTCGGTGATACACTATGTACACAGCAACGAAATGAAAGACATGGGCGGACTGCGCAAGCTTATGCCCATAACACACATTACGTTTTTGGTAGCTTGTCTGGCTATTGCGGGCATACCGCCGTTTGCGGGCTTCTTCAGTAAAGAAGAAATATTGCAAGCCGCCTACCACGCCAACAAGGGCATTTTTGCGCTGGCCATAACCACTGCCGCTATTACCGCCTTCTATATGTTTAGGTTGTATTTCAGCATTTTCTGGAGTAAGACCTACCATGCCGCCCCAGCCGATCATGACGCCCACGGCAGCCATGACGACCACCACAGCCATGGCGAAGGACCGATAACTATGCTACTTCCGCTCCTCCTATTGGGCGCGCTATCGGTAGGCGCTGGTTTTATACCATTTGGCAAGCTGGTAACCAGCGATGGGAAGGCGTTGATATCTGAAATGCATATCACCTTTTCTATAGCCCCGGTATTGCTGGCTACGGCCGGTATTTTCATTGCCCTGTCGCTCTATAAAAAAGAGAACGCTACCCCGCAACGCATAGCCGATGGCATGGGCGGACTATACCGCGCCGCCTACCGTAAATTTTACATAGACGAGCTATATCTGTTCATCACCAAGAAAATAGTGTTTAACCTCATAGGCCGCCCTGCAGCCTGGATAGACCGCAACATAATAGATGGCCTCATGAATCTGTTGGCCACCGTAACCGGTAAAATATCACTACTCATCAAACAACTGCAATCGGGCAAGCTACAAGACTATGCAGCCTATTATTTTGCGGGAGTTATGGGGTTGGTAGTGGTGGTGGTGTATTGGTGGAGGTGATTACAAATAACCGAAATGAGCATTATAATGTATATAGCCCGCGAAATTTCGCGGGCTATATACATTATAAAAAAAACAATTACCCCTTACTTCTTCACCAACGCCAACTCCAGCACCTGTGCCGCATCTGTAACGTAGTGAAATGAGAGGCCCTTAATATATTCTTTGTTTATTTCGTCTACATCTTTTTCGTTTTGCTTGCACATTATTATTTCCTTGATGCCGGCGCGCTTGGCTGCAAGTATTTTCTCTTTTATGCCGCCTACCGGTAGCACTATACCTCGCAGCGTTATCTCGCCGGTCATGGCAATATAGGGCTTAACTTTGCGGCCGGTAAATGCCGACGCTAACGAGGTAAGCATGGTAATGCCGGCGCTTGGTCCGTCTTTAGGCACAGCGCCCTCCGGAACATGCACATGTATATTTTTCTCTTCAAATGCCGCATCGGCTATTTTCAAAGGCTCGGCATGGGCGCGCAAGTAAGAGAGGGCGGTGCTTACGCTTTCCTTCATCACATTGCCTAGGTTGCCGGTAAGCGTTAGTACGCCCTTGCCTTTAGATAAAGATGTTTCTATAAACAGTATGTCGCCGCCGGCGGCTGTCCATGCCAGGCCAACCACTACTCCGGGCGGATGGCCCTTTGTGTACATATCATTGGTAAAGCGCGGTTTTCCCAGCGCTTGTTCTACTTGATCCATCGTAACGGTAGCGGGCACCTTCTCCTCCATGGCAACATGCTTGGCTACAGACCGCATCATAGCGGCCAGCAGCCTGTCCAGTTCGCGCACGCCGCTCTCGCGGGTGTACTCTTGTATAATTTTCACAATCACCTTCTCCGAAAACTTGAGCGGCGTTTTCAGCAACCCATGTAGTTCTTTTTGTTTCGGTATAAGGTGGCGTTTGGCTATTTCCGTCTTTTCTTCCGGCGAATAGCCCGATAACTGAATAATTTCAAGACGGTCGCGCAGAGCTGGCTGTATATCGCTCAGACTGTTGGCTGTAGCAATAAACAGCACCTTAGAGAGGTCGAACTCCAGTTCCAGATAGTTATCGTAAAACGAATTATTCTGCTCAGGATCCAGTATTTCCAGCAATGCCGACGATGGGTCGCCGCGGAAGTCTTTACCCAGTTTGTCTATTTCATCGAGTATAAAAACAGGGTTAGCGCTTTTTACCTTGCGCAGCGACTGTATTATGCGGCCGGGCATAGCGCCTATATAGGTCTTGCGGTGACCGCGCAGCTCGCTTTCATCGTGCAGGCCGCCGAGGCTAAGCCGCACATACTTACGGTGTATAGCGCTGGCTATGCTTCGTCCCAGCGACGTTTTACCAATACCGGGAGGACCTACAAAGCACAATATCGGCGATTTCATATCTCCCTTCAGTTTCAGCACTGCCAGATATTCTACAATACGGTCTTTTATCTTATCCATACCGTAGTGGTCCTCATCCAGCACCTTTTGCGCCTTTTTCAGGTCGTAGCTATCTTCGGTATATGTTTTCCACGGCAGGTCCAGCATCAGGTCCAGGTGGTTGTATATTACCGAATAGTCGGGCGTGGTGGGGTGCATGCGTTCCAGCTTCTCAATATTTTTCTTGAACAACTCTTTTGCTGCATCGGTCCATTTCACGCCTTCAGCGCGTTTTTGCAAGTCTTTTATTTCGCGTTCGTTGGGGTCGCCGCCAAGTTCTTCGCGTATCGACTTCATTTGCTGTTGCAAGAAGTATTCGCGTTGCTGACGGTCTATATCGGCGCGTGTCTTGTTGGTAATTTCATTTTTCAGCTCCACCAGTTGCAATTCCGACTGCAACAGTTGCAGCAATTTCTCAGCGCGCAGCGTTACGTCGTTTTCCTCCAGCATAGCCTGCTTTTCGGGCAGCTTTGCCGACAGATTAGAGGCCACAAAGTGCATCAAAAACGACTGCTGTTCAATATTGCGTAATACTATACCTGCTTCATTTGGAGAGTTGGGCGATTGCTGCGCTATACGCTCAGAATAATCTTTAATATTTGATATCAACGCATCGAAAGAAGCATCTTTTTGTGGATATATATCTTCGAGGTAGGAAACGCTGGCTGTGTAGTAAGGGTCGAGTTGCGTATACTCTTCTATCTTGAAGCGCATACGCCCCATAATAAAGATCGTGATGTTGCCATCGGGCATTTTTATTTGTTTCACCACTTTGGCAAGGGTACCCACTCTGTATATGTCGTCGGGGTTAGGGTCGTCGTTAGCGCTATCTCTTTGCGCTACCACGCCAATCCACTTTCCGGATTTTTGCGCTTCGGCTATAGCTTTCACCGATTTCTCGCGCGCTACAGTAATGGGTAAAACAACATTGGGAAACAATACGGTATTACGAAGGGCTATAATAGGCAAATCTGATGGCAAGGAGTTTCTTTCCTGCTCATCCATTTCATCTTCACCAAGCGGCACAATGGGCATAAACTCCATTTCTTGCTCACTTTGGCCTAAAAACATATCTAACATTGATCTTATTTCGGACATTATGACAAAGTTACTTCCTATTTAGTTACAAATAAAGTAGGTAAAGATAATGGTCAATACTTATGCCAAAAGCAAAGACGCTGTAATTTTTGCAGCATATTACGCAACCAAAATGAACAGCCTGCGCTTAATCTCTAAAAAGAAGTTATCTGTGCATTGTTCTATCTTTGCCCAAACAAGGATATGAACCTTAAATCCATAGTATTGCTTTTTGCTGCAGGCGTAGCATATACAACAACAACATTTGCAGCGCCAATAGCCGCAGATACTACCAAAGCATCGCAAACGGGGCTACCCATCAGAAAACTGTATGTAGGTACCGCTTTCGATGGCGCTATTTTCTCTACGGCGCTCGTAGACAAAACTGATGCAAGCCTGATTCTGCCTGCGCCAGGAGGGCCTATTCCCTCTACCAAAACCCCGGTCTGGACGCCCCTGCGTTTTTCGCTTTTCTTAAATATAGGATTTACTTTCAATTACAACTTCAACCGACATATTGGCATATTTACAGGCATAGACGTAAAAAACATAGGCTACATAGAAGAAACCGAAAACGACCAAATGGTAAAACGTCGGAGCTATAATGCCGGAGCGCCGCTGGGCATACGTATAGGCAATATGGGCAAAAACAATGCGGCCTTTTTTATAGGCGGCGGCATAGACTATACCATAAACTATAAAGAGAAACGCTTCCTGAACCGCAACGAAAAATATGTGTACACTGAATGGTTCAGCTCTCGCACACCTACCTATATGCCGTATGTTTTTGCAGGAGTGTCGAACAAAAAAGGCTTGTCGCTAAAGGTGCAATACTACCCCAACGACTTCCTGAATCCGCGCCCCGGCGAAATGCGCAAAAATGTACGGATATTGGCCTTAAGTCTGGGATTCAATCTGCATCTGGATAAAGAGCCCGACTTTAAGTTTCCGCAGAAACCCACCCAAACAATAGCGTTGTAAAACTCTGGCGCATGAAGCGCAGGCGCAAAATATTACAGCATGACAAAGAAGAAAACAATGGACGAACTGGGCCGTATAAGCCCCGAAGAAAGCAAGGGCGCAACCAAACACCCTATAATTGTAATACTAGACGATGTGCGCAGCATGCACAATGTAGGGTCTACATTCCGCACCTGCGATGCGTTTGCGGTTACCGCTCTGTACTTGTGCGGCTACACGCCCACCCCGCCCCACCGCGACATAAATAAAACAGCGCTGGGAGCTACCGAAACCGTACACTGGCAACACTTCAGCAGCGCGGTAGAAGCTATAGGCTTTGCGCGCCAGCAAGGTTACAAAGTAATGGCGGTAGAGCAGGCGCACAATAGCCTGAGCCTAAATAGGCTCAACTGGCATACAGAACCATTGGCCCTAGTGTTTGGTAATGAGGTAACTGGCGTTAGCGATGAGGGGCTGAAAGCTGCCGACGGCTGCCTGGAGATACCCCAATGGGGCGCCAAACATTCGCTCAACATATCGGTAAGCGTGGGCGTAACGCTGTGGGAAATGGTGCGCAACAGCTAGCACCCACATTCAGCTACATTGTCTGAACTACACATTAACAGGTAACAAAACATTAATTACCTTTATACAGGCAATGCGACAATGGAAAGGTCATGTTTTGCCTTAAACAATACAATATGGAAAACGGGAAAAGTAAGAGTATCGTTAAAAAAATAATGATCGGATTGCTGGGAGCATTGGTAGTTATCCAGTTCATTCATCCTGCAAAAAATGCAAATGCAGAGGTTACTGCAATGGATATTACTAAAATGTATGCCGTGCCCGACAGCGTGCAACTTGTGCTGAAAAAGGCATGCGCCGACTGCCATAGCAACAATACCGTATACCCTTGGTACAACAATATTCAGCCCGTAGCATGGTGGCTCAACGACCATATTGAAGAAGGAAAGGAAGAACTAAACTTGTCTGAGTTTGGGAAACGCCCACTGGCAAGGCAAGCAAAAAAGCTAAAGAAACTCGCGAAAGAAGTAGAAGAAGGTGAAATGCCGATGGAAAGCTATACATGGATACACAAAGACGCCAAACTAACCGAAGCAGAAAAACAGATGCTTGTAAACTGGGCCAGAACGTTGTCGGACGAAATTGCAGCTAAAGCGCCGCAAGAAGTAAAATAATCGAGGGCGTCGCTATCAATTTAATTTGCAATAACTGCTTATGCGTAGTAATTTTGTTACGTTACCAGTATTAGCAGTTTTTTTATACCTTTTTTTAAAGTACATTTTTCATGAAACAAATCAGGTATTTTCTGTTTGTGTGCGTAGTTGCCATCGGCGCCTTTACCACCCTTTTCTATTCCTCTTGCCGTAAAGACTTTTGCATTGGGGTTACCTGTTACAATATGGGGTATTGCTCCGGTGGAAATTGCGTATGCCCATCGGGATATACCGGCAACCAATGCCAATACGAAACACAAACAACAATCAATTACACCAACAACACTTTTACGCCAATATATATTACTGTAGACGGCGTTCAATCTACAATCCCTGTGGGTGGACAACTGAGCTATCAGGGTACTCCGGGCTCAATGATATCGGCTACAGCCCGCACATCAGGCACAACGTCTTCAGGTAATGTAGTAGGTGAAACCATTAACTGGGATCTTGTAGACTATTTCCCATCCGCAGGCTCAGGTACATCATACGTCGACCTCAATGTATCGCCCACCTACTTCTATCTAAAATTATCCAACAGCAGTGGTTATGACATCAATAAAGTTTATGTTAACTATGGTCTGTCTTCCCAAACACTGGATAATATCACGGTTTACAATACCGGTTACACCTACGGAATTGGATACTATCGAGCATATACAAACTCAAATATCTACCTTACTTCTGGCTCACACAGTTGGAGTTATGACATTTACCTTTCATTTACAACTAATCAATCTTATACTTTCAACGCCTATTAGAAGGCTAACAGCTATCTTGCTTAATAAATAAAGGTCGGCATAGTGCGCCGACCTTTATTTATTAATACAATTTCAAACATTACTGAGCAACCGGCGCCGCGCTTTCTAATCCTGCAGCTATTGTAGCTTCTTTATAGTTCTTCCAGTCGGTTTTAGGATTGGCAATGCGTTGCGTACTTGTTATTACTACTGTACGGAAGGTTTGCGTACCCGGATATGCAGGCAAAGTGCCATCGGAGTTTTGTACATAAATACTGAAACCTCCATTATAAAAATTGAATACTGTCGATGTTTTTCCTGAAATATCCGGTAGGTTTGTCCAGTCGGTAGTACCATACTTCTTAAACACTTCTACTATTCCCGAGTTTACAACGCTGTTAGTTATTGTTGCCAGGCTAAAATCTGCATAATAGTAATTGCCGTTCTGCGACCATGCAGTTACAGTAAACGGCGCCGAACCCACCACATTGGCGTTTGTGCCGTCTACGCCATTTGCTCCGGCTGCTCCGGTTTGCCCCTGTGGACCCTGAACGCCTTGCGGACCCTGTGGGCCGGTTTTTGTGCACGCTGCGCTAAACATAACTACTGCTGCAGCAAGAAGAAGAACTGATTTTCTCATGATTGATGATTAATGTTGTCGCCCCTACGACAACCTGTTTCTGATAAAGCGGCGAGGAGTTATGCCCGTAATGAAGCAACCGCCACTTGCATTGTTTCAAATTTTATGCCAATAATCCTTGCGTTAGCTGCATTTAGCCACCCAAAACGCTAATGAAATCTTAAATAGCCTTTCAACGAATTATTGAGGGTACATTTCGCTATCCTTAAACCTGGGGTGGAATCGCTCCAGCGTTTGCCGGAGATAGGTGCGATCGAGGTGCGTGTATATTTCTGTGGTGGTAATGCTTTTATGCCCCATCATTTCTTGCACTGCTCTCAGGTCGGCGCCACCCTCCACAAGGTGGGTGGCAAACGAGTGGCGCAGTGTGTGTGGATGCACTGCCTGAGCAATTCCTGCGCTCAGCGCAAGATCTCGAATGATGTAAAAAACCATTACCCGCGACAGAGCCCCTCCCCTGCGATTGATAAACAAAATGTCTTCCCCCTTTTTGTTGCCCTGCGGCATCAGCGGCCGTATATGCTCCAGATATATTTGTATATATTTTATAGCTGCTCCGCCAATTGGCGCCAGCCGTTCCTTATTTCCCTTTCCTAATACCTTTATAAAACCCACATCCAGGTAAAGATCAGAAAGGCGGAGATTGATCAATTCGCTCACGCGCAAACCACAACTATACATTGTCTCCAGCATCGCCCGGTTGCGCTGGCCTTCTGGCTGGCTATGATCTATAGCGCTAAACAGCGCGTCTATATCGGCTATGCTCAGCACATGCGGCAGCGGCCTCCGCGTTTTAGGCGCTTCCAGAAGTTCGGTAGGGTCACTTTTTAATACCTCCTCGAGCGTCAGGTACCTGAAAAAAGATTTTACCCCGCTCAATACCCGCGCCTGTGTGCCTGCCGATAGCTCGAGCTCGTTGAGCCGAATCATAAACGACTGCAGATGTTCCAATTGCAGCTGACCGATGCCTGTTCCCGCAAAGGCATCATCTACATGGTCGCGTAGCATGGCCACATCGTGCAAGTATGCCTCGATTGTATTATCAGACATCGACCGCTCTAATTGAAGATAGGCTTTAAATCCCTTTAAAAATGATTCCCACATTGCGCTAACTCTGTAAAGTTAGGCATTACCTACATTGTAGCTTACAAAAAACAATAGCTGTTTACCAGATCGAGCGCTGCCCGGGCCTAAAATGGCGGCAGATTTTATTATATTGCAGCCATGCTTCGTCTGGCAATTATTAATGGTCCTAATCTGAACTTACTTGGCGTTAGAGAGCCGGAAATATATGGCAACACTACCTTTGAAGATTACCTTGCCATGCTCGACGATAGATTCCTCTCAGTTGAGTTGCAATATTTTCAGAGTAATGTGGAAGGTGAGCTAATCAATTTTTTACATACCCTCCGCGGCAAGGTTCATGGCATTATTCTCAATGCCGGCGGCTACACCCACACAAGCATAGCCATTGCCGACGCCATTGCAGCTATTAATATTCCGGTTGTAGAAGTACATATCTCTAATGTATATGCGAGAGAGGAATATCGTAAAACATCTTACATAGCTTCAAAATGCGTAGGATCGATAACAGGGTTAGGCATAAATGGATACTCACTCGCTATCCGGCATTTTATAGATTCTTCAGAACAATAAACCGCTAATCTTAGCGATGCACAGAAATAGGGGCATAATAACGTAATTCCGAGGTGATAGCGGAAAAAGCTAATGAAAATCGGCTACTATTATACCCCTCTGAAACCGCGTAAAAACGCCTCTACGTCCATGCGTGTCTTACCTTCCAGTTGCACATCTTCGGCATACACCCAGCCATTAGCTGCTGCAAACCTAAGGTACGTTTCGTTATCGGTGTCGTAGCTACCGGGTGTTGCATCGTGCGCTTCTTCGCGATAATCTGAGCTAAAAATCTTCAATGTCTTATCGCCAAGCATAGTGTATGCCCCGGGCATGGGCGCGAGGCCTCTTATGAAATCATCTATTTCCTTTACCGGTTTATTCCAGTCTATAAGCATGTGATGTCTGAATATTTTTGGTGCGTACTTAATTTGGGTTTCTTCTACTGCCGCTTGCGGCGTTTCTTGTATCAGGCCGGCTGCCAGACCCTTTACTGTTTCTACCAGCAGTGCAGCGCCGGCAATCATAAGCTTATCGTGCAACGACCCCGCGTTCTCCTTAGTGGCTATATGTATTCTATCCTGCAATAAAATGTCTCCGGTGTCTATCTCATGTTTTAGCTTAAAGGTGGTTACTCCGGTTTCCGCTTCGCCATTTATTATTGCCCAGTTTATGGGCGCTGCGCCTCTGTATTGCGGCAGCAACGATCCATGCACATTGATCGTGCCCATTGGGGGCATATTCCACACAGCTTCCGGCATCATTCTGAAGGCGACAACTACCTGAAGATCTGCTTTCAGATTACGTAACTGATCCAAAAATTCGGGATTCTTCATTTTCTCAGGCTGCAATACCAGCAGTCCTTTTGTGAGCGCATACTTTTTTACTGCCGACTGCTGTATGTACTTACCACGACCAGCCGGTTTATCGGGAGCGGTAACAACCGCCACAACGTTAGCGCCGGCATTAATAAGCGCATCAAGCGACGCCACCGCAAAATCGGGAGTGCCAAAATAAATTATCCGTAACTGTTCAAAAGTTTTCATCAAAGGCAACAAAGCTAAGCTTAATAGCTTTATACAAGATTAGCAGAACGCTAAAATATCCAAAAATATATGGAGCAATAAGCAAGCCTGTAGCCATTTGCAGAACTAAAGGCTTACTTATTGCCTCTATTTTTTGCTAATATTAATGTTGTTGACTCTTCAAAACATTGAGCGCATTTGCAGCATTAGCATAATCGGGCTTTATTTTCAGCACATTCTGCCATGCAGCTGCGGCCTTTGCGTTGTCTTTGTTCAGATAAAACATAACGCCAGCATTGTAATACATCTCCGGCAACTTTGGATGGTTAGGGTACATCTTGCGTACTACTTCCAGATTGGCTACTACACTATCAGGTATCTTTAGTTTGAAATATGCAAGCCCTTTATTAAGATAAGATGATACATAGGTAGGGTGCAGCGCCAGCGCTTTATTTAGCAACTCTATACCTCTGTAAATATCTGCGTCCTTAGCTTTCTGATCTTTTTCAAACTCCGATTTATCTATAAGCGCGGCAGCCACGTTGGCATTCACCAATACACTGTTGGGCACCACATTCAGATCGTGGGTAAACAGCGTATAGTCGTTTCTCCAGTCACCATTGCGATTTATGGTTATATAGCCCCAACACACGGTAAGCCCTACCATAAATACCGCAAGTATAGCATTGCCTGCCGACTTAGATCGTATTAGCTCGAGCCCTTTGTACAAGAAAAATGCTACTGCTATGGCAAACCCTACAGAAGAATGAAAAATAAGACGCTCGCCCATAGTAGCGCCAATATCAAATACAATGTTGCATATCATCAGTAAGTGCGACATATAAAAGGCTATAGCAAAACAAAGAATAGGACGTGCATATTCCCATGTAGCAACGCCCGGCTCTTCTGTTTTCACCTCGCCCTTTCCCGACTTACCAAAAAACTTAAAGAAGAAATAAATCATGCCGCCATGCACCAGCAACGATAACCACACCAACGGATGGGTGATTTCTTTGTAGGGTATAGTATTGTAAGAATAGTCGGCCGAAAGCGGATAGGGCACAATCAATAGCTTCAGGTAGTCGAGCGTGGTGGCAATCTCGGTAGCTATTTTTTCGCTGCCTACCGCAAAATGGTATGGATTATTTAGTATCTCACTTCCCGAATCCGGATTGGGGTCGCCCACAACAGGCAACCTCATCAACAGGTATACTGCTACAACAGCGCCAAAGGGCAAAGTGGCTGTAATACTCTTGCCAATGGTATACCTGTTGAACAAATAGAAGGATAAAGGTAATAACGCCATAATTGTAATAGCGTATTCCTTAGACAGAAAAGCCAGAAAATAACTAAGCAGCGCTGCTATTAGCATTTCTATTTTTTTACTTTCCTGATACTTGAAAGCGAAAATGAAGGTGAGCGACATAAACACAATCGACATTATCTCATCGCGGCTCTTTACATTCGCTACCACCTCGGTATGTATAGGGTGTATGGTAAATATCACTACCGCTAATAACGCCATAATAGGATTGCTACGGAAGATTATGTAACGCATAAAATACAGCAACACCACTGCTGCAAGCATATACCACAGCACATTTATTACGTGGCGAATGTGCATATTCTGCTCCAGCTTTATTGTGCCGGGGTCTTTTTGGCCCATAACCATTGGGTGATTCAGAAAGCTATCTATCTTATCCTTCTTCACCGCTCCAAATATCTGCTGCTCTATAGCAAACGTTACAATAGACAACGGACGATAACGACCGCCCGACAATTGGTTGCCCGAATTAAATTGTTTGTAATAGCTGTCATAAGCATCTTTGGTAAAGATATCGGGAATACCAGATAATCCTTCCAGCACATACTCATTTTGCACTATTACCATGGTATCGTCGTGGGCAGCTTCATTCTTGTACGTATTAATGTAAAAGATGAATGCCAAAGCAGCCACTATCAGCGCCTGAACCTTAAATTCTGACAGCCATTCCGGGAAACGGAGATCGGGCAACCATGGATTATTTTTTACAACAGGCTCCTGCTTTAGGGGTGTTGCAGTTACGGGACGTTTGTTAACTTGTTTTGCCATTACTATAAAGTGTCAGCCAAATATAAAGGTTTATATTTTTACAACATAGTCATTGAGGAAATAGGTAATAGAGAAAAAACAGTTCCAAATAGCATAATTATGCATTTTAATTCCCCTTTGAATGACTAAATTCTTTTTGCAAACTGTCTATTACCATCAGACCTCGCATTGCTTGCGGGTGCCTCGGACTTAGGTTTAATGTTATTTGCCATGAAATGGCTGCAGGTTGAAACTGGTTTTTATAATAAAAATCAAGTCCTACGTAGTAATATAAATCGGGCAAGGATGGATGCACAGGATATAATGCCCTCACCCGTTCCAGATCTACAGCAGCGCTATCGGGCATACTCAGTTTCAGATAGGCGACGCTACGGTTCAGGTGGCCCAGAGCATAGGTTTCCTGTAGCGACAATGCATGCCCGAATAAACCAATAGCGCGCCTGATATCTGCAGTTCGTTTTGCGGTATCCGGCTCCTTGTCGGCATTGTTTACTAGAAGGCTCCCCACATTGCTGGAAATAAGAAAACTATTAGGACAGACATTAATATCCTGATAAGACAAAGTCTGATCATTTTTCCAATCTGCATTCCTGGCTATTGTTTTGTACCCACATAGCGTAAGTACTATGATAGCAACAGGCGCCCAAACTACGGAGCGCCCGCACCAACCATATCTACGAACCGCATATCCTATAGCCTCGGCAACTACTACAACAAAGCCGACTGAAGAATGATAAACCAATCGCTCGCACATGGTAGCGCCAATGTCGAATAACAAATTGCCTACCATCATCAGATTGATAAAATAAAATGCAATACCAAAACAAACAACGCTACGCCGAATAAAATAATATATACCAATACCCAACAGCAATACGTGCACAGATAATGATACCCACACTACCGGACTTGTAAAATCTTCGTAGGGAATTTGATTGTAAGAATAATCGCACGAAAGGGGATGCGGAAATATCATCATTCGCAGGTATTGAAGCAGTGTAGCTATTTCTGTAGCCAGCTTTTGTGTGCCATGCGCCATTGCATATGGGTTTATTTGTATGTCGTTATCAGAAAACTCGCTGCGCTGCGGCATAACAAGCAACCTGACAACTACATACACTGCCGCAACTACCCAATACGGCAATGACAGTATAGCGCTCCTTTTGATACCTGTATTGCCAAATAAATAGAACGATAACGGTAACAATAATAGCAAGGTAATAGCATATTCCTTCGACAGAAAAGCCAGTACATAACTAACCAAAGCGGCAGCCAGCAGCCACATCTTTCCGCTCCTATTGTAGGCAAATGCGGATATAAAGGTGAGGCAAATGAACAATAGCGACATTATTTCATCGCGGCTTTTCACATTAGCCACTACTTCTGTATGTATTGGGTGCACCACAAACAATACGGTAGCAACAAAAGCGAGCATTGTATTATGGCGAAATACGATGTTGCGCAGAAAATAAAGCAACACCACGCAAGAAAGCATAAATAAAACCACATTTACGCCATGCCTTATATGCATGAGCCTCAAAAACTGTTTATCGTGTTCTTCTTTTGCAATGGGAGTTACGCCAAAGCGCACAAGACTATCGGCCTGCTGTTGCGTAAGCGCGCCAAACAATTGTTGTTCAATAGCAAAAGTGACGATAGATAACGGCCTGTATCGCCCACCCCTTACCTGGTCGGTGGTATTTATTTGTTTAAAATAGCTATCGTAGGCGTCCTTTGTCAAAATATCGGGTACACCTGCAAAACCGCGCCACACATATCCATTTTGCACAATTACTGCTGTATCGTCGAGAGCAAATTCATTTCCTACCGTGTTGCCATAAAAAAGCAGGGAAAGTAAGGAAACAAAAATGGCTTGATACTTAAACCGCATAGCCCAATGGGGTACTAGAAAGCGGAGGTTCGATGCTTTGTTGCTTTTATCGGTTACTACTGTTGTTACCATATCGGGCTTCAATTTAATGGTTGGCCGTTTTCAGTAATTACCGTCAAAAATATAATCACGGCCATTTTTGCCCAAGACCCGGATAATTTTCTTGCAGCTTTTATTGCCGCTGACCAATACTTTTAACATTTTCGTAAAACAGGCTACCGCCTTCCCATCAGGGCATCGAGCGCCTCGCGCGCTGGAGCAAATGCCGGTTGCAACTGCAGGGTTGTTTGCCATGCGTCTGCTGCTTGCTGCCCCATATGCCGTTGGTAATAAATGGCGCCGGCGCTGTAAAACAACTCCGGTAATCGCGGATGAGTGGGATACAATCTTTTAGCCTGCTGAAGATTGGCAATTGCGCTGTCGGGCTGCGCAAGGTACAGGTAGGCTATTGCGGCATTAATGTATGCGGAACTATAGTCGGGATAAATTTTAGTAGCCTTGTGCAGCAGGCCAACTGCTTGCGTCTGCGCGCAATGATGAGCACAATAGTCCAAAGCATATTGGTCTTTAGCTAAGTATAACTACATTCGTTGGCGACCAAAATGCAAAGAATTTAATCGTTATCCACTGCATCAACTCTTTGTATGTTTTCATACTTCGTATACTGACGTTCTGTAAATACTGTTTTATAAAAGCTATCTGTAGCGTTTTTTCTCTTCCAGTATTTTTCAGCAGCGCTTAGCTGGGTGCCAGTACTTGGGCTAGTTTTTTCTTGTTCTGCGTTCAATAAATATTTGAATACCATATTGCGTTGCAAATCGCTAAGTTGCAATATTTCCCTGTACTTGTTTGCTATGCTTTCCGGGTCTTTATTTATCTTTTTATCAGAGATAATTATCCTTGTTTGTGCTTTCAACACAATTGAAGACACAGAAAATAACAAAGGGAGCAAGAAAGAAAACACCATCTTTAGCATAATAAGTAATTCATATAAAATTAAGTGTAAAAACTCATCAAATGTTATCCGTTTCTTTAAACAACACGACAGCAATTCCTAAATAGAGTATTGTTTCTATTGCAAAAGCAAATCTTTGTAAATCAACCAACACTGCCATCCGACTTAGTTTCGTCGAATTTCGCAGATACCTTATTTTTTATTGGGCATTCGGCGCTGGGTAGACTCATAAATCGGCGACATTTAATCTTGCGAGTATTTGGATTGTAAATTGTGTTTAAAAGGCATCCAAAATCTAAAAGCGAAAAGGCGCTCTATGTTCTATTTCGCAAAATCAGATGGCATAAATTACGCTGTTTTGCAAAAGATCGATAATATGAATTCACCAGCCCCATCTACATTTTTTCCCTCCAGATTTGCTAATTGTTCAATAGCTTTATATATTTACGGAAAATAACCGGATGAAAAGCATTATTACCGTACTGTTGCTGTCGTGCCTATTTGGTTTATCGTCTTGTAGTGAAGATTCTGGAACCACTAATCTGGTAACTGTTCCTGTTGAAGATACCATCACTAAGGGCAGCTACCTGCAAATCGCTTTTCTGGATAAATCGTTTTATATATCCGATATATCTGTAAACAATTCTCCGATTTACGAAATGTTTGCTAATAGCCTGTTCAACGATCGCGATTCTATTTGGTCGAGCAAATTGGTACTTACCGACTATCGCAATCAGAAAATGGCCCTTTACCTGAATACAAAAACAAATAACGCAAACAACATCGGTAAATATTTTGTTCAGGACAACACATCAACACTTACAGATTTCTCAGGCGGAGAAAACAAAAATTATGCAATTACTACTGGCAGCCATATAGAAATAACAACCTATGCAAGCCAATATCTCGAAGGTTCGCTCTATCTGAATCTCCGTTACAACTATGCCTATTACGTAGCAACCGGACACTTCAAAATATTCAGATAAGCGGCGCTTATACTTTTTTTGAATCCTGCGTTTTCATCAACGCAGGATTTTTTATTTTAGGCGAATTTTAATATCAAAACCAGGCAATTACGCCGCCAGTGTTACTTTTTTGAGCGAACTTTAACAACGAGGTATTATTCACAATTATCAGCCACTCAACTCGAAACCATGATGTCGTTCAAAGAGATAAGGCACAAACTTGCAGAGGGCGACTTCAGCAGTCTGTTTCACCCAAACAGTAAAAATGCCATTCACCCGTCGGAAGTTGCCGGAATCTTCAACGGCCTACCCTTCGATGTGGCGCTCAAAACCTTTAGGGCATTCCCAATTACCCGACAAATAAGTGTTTTCTCTTACCTCGACATACTGCTACAAAAGCAAATTATCAGAAGTCTGGCCAAAGATCGCGCCGCCTTCATTCTAAACAATCTGAGTTCCGATGACCGGCTGAAATTACTGACGTCATTTCATGGTATGGAGCAGTCGGCAATGCTCGATAAGCTCGATGAAAAGAAAAAGAAGGCCGTGCATAACCTACTCGGCTATCCGCAAAACAGCGTTGCCCGTCTTATCAATACGGAGTTTGCAACTGTATCGAAAGAAATGTCTATTAGTCAGGCGATAGAACATCTGCAAGAAAATCATAAAGACTCTGAAACGGCCAACGTAATATATGTAGTAGACGAAGATGGAAAACTGATAGACGACATACCGGTGCGGCGTTTGGTGCTCAACAAAGGGCACAAACAGGTAGAGGAAATAATGGACCATTATTGTGTAAAGCTAAATATAGAAGACACTGCGGATGAAGCCGTAACCAAATTTCAGGAATACGACCGCACAGTGCTGCCGGTTACAGATGGCCACAATATGCTGCTGGGTGTGGTAACTATTGATGACGTAATGGATGTAGCGCAGGAAATCGGCACAAAGGAAATGCAGAAATTCGGCGGTTTGGAAAGTCTGGATTATCCTTATGTTAAAACGCCCTTCTTTTCGCTGGTGCGCAAGCGCGCCGGCTGGCTCATCATACTATTTCTTGGCGAAATGCTCACTGCTACGGCTATGGGGTATTTTGAGCACGAAATTGCTAAAGCCGTGATGCTGTCGCTATTCATTCCACTCATGATATCGAGTGGAGGTAACTGTGGCTCTCAGGCGGCTACGCTCATTATCAGGGCGCTTTCGGTAAAAGAGCTCAATCTTCGCGATTGGTGGTATGTTATGCGGCGCGAGTTTTTCTCGGGGCTCACACTTGGGCTTATATTGGGTACCATAGGTTTTTTACGCATTCTGGCATGGCAATATTTGGGATGGCACAACTACGGCGTGCACTATGTGCTGCTGGCCACTACCATTTTCTTTTCGCTGATAGGCATTGTGATGTGGGGCACTATGAGCGGAGCTATGATCCCTATGATACTGAAACGACTCAAACAAGACCCTGCAGCATCCTCGGCGCCATTTGTAGCCACATTGGTAGATGTTACCGGCCTTATAATTTATTTTTCTATAGCAGCGCTTATTCTGCACGGCACGTTATTGTAGGTCATAAAAATAAAAACAGGGGATAAATGCATAATGCGCTTTATCCCCTGCTAATCTATTCCTTGATGTGTGTTATTTCTTGCCTTTCGTGTTTTTGTCTGCTTTTGCCGGAGCTTCTTTGGCGTCTTTGGCAGATTTTGTTTCGGTTGTTTCAGTTTTCACAGCTTTTTTAACGGGTGTTTTTACTGCGGGCGCATCTACAGCTTCTTCTTCTGTTTTTGTTTCTTTTACAGGGGCAGGTTCACGCTCCGGCGGCTCAGGTTGAGCAACTGGTTTGTTGATATCCCATTCGTATGGATTAGTGATATTCCTGTTTTTGGGCGCTTCCTTCTCTGCTTCTATAACATGGGTGCCAATTGCGTCCTTGCTAGTTGCTGTTGGAGGCAGATTCCTTCTGAACTCAGATATTGGCGTTTGTAAACTGCTAATGGTTTGCGGCTTACCAATACCCTGTGGGGCAGCTATTACATTTGGTGGAACCATTCGCGCGCCGGTTAACGAAGTTGTTGGGCGTATTTCTGCAGGACGGTACATCTTAATTACTTCGTGGTGCACCCGGGTGGCAAGGTTTGTGGAGTTTACCAACTTATAGGTCAGTACTTGCTTGCCTGTAGTTTTTGCAACTTGCGCCGAATGTGGACCAGCAACATAGGTTACGCCCTTGTTGCTGTAAGTGTTGTTTATTAAATCAGAGTTGCTGATTAAATGCTTGTTGTTTCTTGGTCCGTTCCAATAGCGGTAGTAGTTACCGGTATACAGGTATTGCGGAGGTATGAATACCCACCAGTCGCCGGGGCAGGTATATTCTGCCGACTTAGCGCTCAGTTTGTACTCCGGCGTTAGTGGAGCCCATCCGTAATAACCCTCGCCTTTGCGCCAGGCAACCCATGCCGGCCCCCAGTCTGAACCTGGAACCCATAACCAACCATAGTAACTATCGAACGTCCAGCGACCATAATGAAAGCAAGCCCAGCCCCAGGCATAGTCAGATACCCAGGTATTACCGTAGTCAGTCATAGCCCAGTGTCCGTTTGTATAATATGGTCGAAAGTTACCTTCTACTTCCGGCGACCATACATATCCCATTTTAGGATCTTCTATCCACTGACCATAGGGAGCCAGATTCTGAAAAAAATCGTTGTACGAAATGTAGGCGTCGTCATATTGAGCTATAGCCTGTGTTGGTGGAAGGCAGTTAAGAAAAATAAAGCTGAGTGAAAATGCAACTAAGAATTTTGCGTAAATTTTTCTCATAAACTCAATAAGTCGTTTGATTGTCAATGTTTAATACAAATATAAAAATACAAGCCCATCTAAAAAAGCGAATACCCTATCAAGTAGCGCCCAATATTTTCATGCGGCTCGATAAAGCAATAACCATTAAAACACTGATAGGTAGCCGTGATATTAATTCGGCGTGTAAATATAGTACAATGTTATTTGAAAAAGGATAGCCTGTAGATTATGCATTGGGGCGTAACAATGTTGGCTATCTTCGTGGACCATATCTGCCTGGCTGCGATGAATGACGCGATCTTCCGGGATGCACTGCATGCGTGCGGCGAGAATAATTATGTGGATATGGTGAAATATATCGTTTACCATGATAGCTTTCGCCATGTGGCACCAAAACAACACAGGAGTCCAAACATATTGCCGCGACTGCAGCCAGCAAAACAACCGTTATTTTTCGCATAAATGTAGTTTCAATATGCACAGCACAAACCTTGCCAAAAATAGCTACAGGCGATATCCACAAAATGTGTGTACATAACGCTAAAATAAATCACTATGGGCAAATTTTTATTTTGAATTTATCGCAACCGCCTATTATCTTTGTCCCATCTTACTAAATAATTGACAATGCCTAAGAAAATAAAACCAACGGGTAAAGACAAATCCATGTTGATATTGCATGCGGTAATTTTTGCAGTAGCTACAGCCGCATCACTTATGTTGTACGACAAAGGCGGCGATGGACATTGGGTGTACCCTTGGCCAGCATGGACAGTTGCTGCATGGGCGCTTACACTGTTGGGCCATTACTGCATTGTATTTACAAGCTACGAAGATCCGGGTTACGATACCTATCGCAAACAACAGGGTTACGATAAATAATTAATCAATTTTTTCAAAAAACGGATCAAACCAAACAGTTTGATCCGTTTTTTTGTGCGCAAATAACCGTGAGCGCAAACTAATTGCAATAAGGAAGCAATGTCCATACCTATTGCGTATTGCGCTATAACAGAAACCAAATGAAGTTGTCTTTAAAAAGTGTTTTTACCCTAACTTTGCCAACGGATTAATACTGCTCTTAAGCGTATAGCCGTAAATGCAAAATTTATGAAAAAAACATCCATCATTCTTCTGTTACTAATAGTGGTGAGCTTGTCGGTAATAGTGAGCGTTTTCGCAGATTTTAGCACCTATGAAACTTTTACCTCTGCATCTAAAAATCCGGGTAAGAAATACTACGTAATAGGCTACCTGCAAAAAGACAAAGAGATGGAATACAACCCTCAAAAAGATGCTAACCATTTTTACTTCTACGCCAAAGACAAAGCCGGCAATATTAGCAAGGTGGTTTTCAACGGTGAGAAACCAAGAGATATTGAAAAATCGGAACAAATAGTGATGATGGGCTATCTGGATGGCGACACTTTTCGCTGCTCCAGAATTCAAATGAAATGCCCTTCTAAATACAAAAAAGACATGGTGGCTGAGGGAAGCGCGAGCTAAACGACGAACCAAGAGTAAATAATAAAAACACCCACTGTAACGTGTACAGTCAGTAATATAATTGTAAAGGAATAAACCTTCAGGGGATGCTACTCCGGAAGATTAGCCGCCAAAAAACTAAGAATGGATACACAGTTTGTAGGAGAACATTTGAGGCCCGGGCAACTGGGCCATTTCTTTGTAATTACATCTTTTGTGGGCGCTTTGTTCAGCGCATTCAGTTATTTGTGGGCGGTGCGTACAGAGAAATCAGCGCCCGACTCCAGCCGCACCTGGCTACTGTTTGGCAGGTCGGGTTTTGTGGCGCATTCTGCATCGGTTATCAGCATTTTCATAGCGCTTTTTTATGTTATTGAAAATCATCTTTTCGAATATCATTATGCCTGGGAGCATTCGTCGCTCTCACTGCCGGGCAAATACCTTTTAGCCTGCTTTTGGGAAGGGCAGGAAGGTAGTTTTATGCTCTGGACGTTCTGGCATTGCCTGCTGGGCTTGGTGGTAATGCGCACGGCCAAAGGACTGGAAACCCGCACTATGGCTATTATAGCCCTCGTTCAGGTATGTCTCGCCACCATGATACTGGGTATATATCTTGGGCCCGACATTAAAATAGGTAGTACGCCTTTTTCGTTGCTCCGCAATACTATGGGCAATGCACCCATATTTGCTATGCCCAACTACCTCGATTTTGTAACAGACGGAAACGGGCTCAATGTATCGTTGCGCAATTACTGGATGGTAATACACCCACCTATATTGTTTTTGGGTTTTGCCAGCACCCTTATTCCTTTTGCCTATTGTATCGCAGCGCTCTGGAAAGGTGACTTCGAATCGTTTGTAAAGCCTACTATATCGTGGAGTTTATTCAACGGCGCTATTTTGGGCACGGGCATTATGATGGGTGGCGCGTGGGCTTACGAATCGCTCAACTTTGGCGGTTACTGGGCGTGGGACCCCGTAGAAAACGCGTCGCTCGTGCCATGGATAACGCTTATTGCTGGCTTGCATACGCTACTAGTGTACAAAAGCACAGGCAGGGCGCTGACGGTGACCATGTTTATGCTTTTACTCACCCACTTGCTGGTGTGGTATTCTACTTTCCTAACGCGCACAGGCATTTTAGGCAAAACATCGGTGCACGCATTCACCGGCGATGGTAAGGCGCTTACCTACCACTTGCTCATTGTAATAGCCATTTTGGTGGGCATTTCGGTTGCAGCGCTCGTAGTGCGCTGGCGCAAGCTGCCCCGCATAAAAACAGAAGAAGGCATCCTTACCCGCGAATTCTGGATGTTTATTGGGTCTGTCATACTTTTTCTTGCCTCTGTACAAATTATACTGACTACTTCTATTCCTGTGTGGGAGCCTTTGGCTAAATGGATAACCGGCAAGGAGTTTGCACCGCCGGTAGACCCGATAACTCACTACAATAATATTCAGGTTTGGGTGGCAATAATTGTTGGACTGCTTGCCGCTACAGTATTGTTTATGAAGTACAAAACAGCCAATGCAGCTGCTTTGGGCAAACGACTAGGAATAACTGCCATCATAGCGCTTGCCATGACAATAGGTATTGCCAAAGGGCAGCACATCAGCACATGGCAATACCAGATCATGCTTTTCTCCGCCAGTTATGGAGCAATTGCCAGCATTTACTTTGGCATATTGGTCCAAAAAGCGCGCTTCAAGCTCCTTGGCCCAAGCGTATCGCATTTGGGTTTTGCGTTAGTAATGCTGGGGGTATTGCTCTCTGCTTACAACAAGCATGCTATCTCGTTCAATACCACCGGAGAAAACTTCAACTTCGAGAAACGGACTGCTGCCGAAAAAGCCAAGGAAAACATGGAAAACGTTTTGCTTTTTCATGGTGTACCTGTGCCAATGGATGACTACTGGGCCACCTACGTAGGCGACAGCCTAAGCATGACGGGCAAAGACAAGATCATGTACTACAAAGTAAATTTTGAACGTAAAGATTTCAAAACCAACGAAGTACTGGAGAGGTTTACCTTGTACCCCGACGCCTTCATCAACACAAAGGGTCAGGGCGTTCTAACGGTGAACCCGTCTACTAAACACTACTGGAACAAAGACATATTTACTTACATAAATGGCGGTACGCTGGATAAGGCAAAGTCGGATACGAGTACCTACCTAAGCCATTTGCTGGGTAAAATCGGCGATACTGTTTTCCTGAAAAACGGATTTATGGTCTATCAGGGGCTTAGTAAAGAATTTAAAGACACGAAGTACAAACCTGTATCGGACAGCGACCTGGCTATAAGCGCTAAACTAATGGTGTATGACAGTATTACGGGTCCTGCGAAAGAGATAAACCCTGTATATGTATTGCGCAACAGACAGTATGTAAGCAACATAGAAGATACCGTGAGTACGCTGGATCTGTATGTGCGACTCGAGAACATTATTGTTAAATCGCAAGACTCTGTGCTTATTGAACTGAAGGTGCGGCAAACCGACCCTAAAGACGACTTCATAGTTCTCAAAGCGCTGGTATTCCCCTACATAAATGTATTGTGGATAGGCGTAATAGTTATGGTTTTAGGGTTCTTCATAAGTATGGGGGCAAGAATGAGCGACGTTGCGAAAACTGATAGCAAGGCGTTGCGGTAGCCTCGAAAATTATCAAATAAAGCTGCCATTGTCCTTTTAATTTCCCTGATAATTTCTTCATCACTTATTTTTCTGCAGTAAAGCAAGGCTCATTTAGATGGGCATTGCTTTGCATTTCAACTGGAATTCCAACGCAAATTTCTGCAATTGCCAACCCTGGCATTTACTTTCAATTTCCCTTTTATTGGGTCATTCCACGCTTTTTGATGCGTTTATTAACTACCAATTACAATACCTTCATACTCAATTGAGCTTTCAGAATCACTGGCAAACATATATTTTACTTCCCAATAAACAACATTGCATTTGGAATATACTAACGCAATAAAACTTAAAAACAAATACTTATATCACAAAATAAATATTCAAAAACCAACGTTGGACTTTGAAGGGCAATCTATATTTTTGTTAAACATAAAACGTTTAATGTAATAATAATGGTCAGGAAAACTATACTCAAATGTTTGCTGGTGGCTGCCTGTTGTACAAGCTTCCAAAGCTATGCCCGTCAAAATACACCGGTTGAAACTTTTATACAACAGGTAAAAGAGACCAATACTTTTGTGAAAGTAGACTATCTGTGGAAGACAGATAACAATTTTGACAAGAAAGAAATGCTCACAAAAGTGGAGCAGGCGCAACCATTAGTTATAGACTACAGCTTGGTTGCTAACTTTCTGCAACAAAAAAACACTGCTATTAGTCTGGTTGTACCTAGCGTGGATGGTGGAACTTATACTATTGAAATGGCGCAATACAACTACCTGACCAACGACTTTCAGGTACACGAAACGGGCGTGAATAACAAAGATATTAAGGCAGATTATTCACCCGGCTTGTATTATAGCGGCGTCGTCAAGGGTATTCCCGGATCGGTGGCAGCATTTTCGTTTTTCAAAAACGAAGTGTATGGTATCTTTTCTATTCCCGGCGAGGGCAACTACACATTGGTACCCAATACCATGGTAGGTCGTTATTTCGACTATAACACCCATTATGTGCTGTATAACGACAGAGACCTGAAAATAAAAGACAAGGCGCCAAAATGCGGAGCAGATCAATTACCTGATCTGTCGCAGCAAGCAGGCAAAGGTACTACCACCCCCAACAACAATGTATATAACAACTGTAGCGAGGTGCGCGTATATGAAGTGGGCGACTGGGATATGTACACCACCAAAGGAAGTAGCACAACCAACGTTACTAACTTTCTTACCGCAATGTTCAACAATCAGGCTACGCTGTATCGTAACGAAGGCGTGCCTATTGTGCTGAAATACATACAGGTAAATACTGCCCGCGACAACTACCAAAATATTACAGTAGCTAACTCAAGTAGGTTTTTGGATACTTTCGGTCGTGTAACACAAAACGTAATGCATGGTTGCGATGTGGCTATTCTTGTTTCTACTGCGCTTAATGGCGGATACGGCGCTATGGGCGGCGTAGCATGGCTGAGATGTATGTGCGCCAGCTACAACTCTACCAATCGTTATGGCCCGTATGGCTTTATGAACATTGACGACAATACCACAGTAGCAAACTTCCCTACCTATACATGGGACGTAGAAGGTATGACGCATGAAATGGGACACATGGTAGGCTCTCCGCACACACACAAGTGCTGCTGGAACCCACCGGCACGCAACACTGCCATAGACGGGTGCTATACCATAGAAGGCACTTGCGCCGACCCCGGCGACCCAACGCCTGCTTTAGGCGGCACTATTATGAGCTATTGCCATCTTACAAGCGCCGGTATCAATTTCACCAATGGCTTTGGCCCTCAGCCAGGCGACACTATTCGCAGATTCATCAGCTCTACTTTTGGTAGCTCGTCTGCTTGCGGAGGTCGCTATAATCCAAACATCGCTAACTCTAAAGTAAACAGAACAATTACTGCCAACAGAGAATGTACCGACCTGGTAAGCGGTGTAAGTACAACCTACTACTGGAAAGACAACAACACTGCCGACCATGCCGACGATACGCTGGTGTTGATGCTGATAAAAAATGGCAACAATATTGGCAACCTCAATACCTCAGGCTTCTCAGTTACTGCAAGCACCATAGCCAATTACGGAACCGGGATAAGCGATACTGTAACCTTCCCGACAGGTACGGTTGGTGTGAGCGGAAACGGGTATACAATGCGCCGCTATTGGAAAATAAATGCTACTACGCCGCCCACCAGCGCTGTTGAAGTTATATTCCCATTCCTGCAGGCAGATACATCCGACGTCAACGGTAGCGTTCCCGGACCAGCTCCATTGGGCTCTTACAGAATGTACAAGGTAAATAGCCCAATAGATCCTAATCCAGCAAACAACTTCCCGGGAGCTGTTGCCGGCAACTTCTCTATTTACACTTACGGGACCGCGCCATCTACAAGTGTATGGTCGCTCACCACATCGGGTACTACTTACCTGGCCCACATGAAAATGACCAACCTTTCGGGCGGAGGAACTGGTTTCTACAATTCCGGTACGCTGGGCGGCGATATGAACATATTCTCTGAAAATACCAATGTTCATATTTTCCCCAACCCAACCGACAATCAGTGGCATGTATCGGTAGCAGAAAACACTGCTGAAACACTTACCTTCCAGCTATATACAGTAGAAGGCAAGCTACTGCAAACTAAAGTATTGCAAGCCGGAGTTATCAACACAATTGACGCTGCAGGTATAGCATCTGGCATATACTTTTACCGCGTTATTGGCGGCGAAAAAGTAGTAACAGGTAGCTTACAGAAGAATTAATAACAACGTGTTTCAATAATAGAAAGGGGATGCCGGTGGCATCCCCTTTCTATTATTGAAACAATTGCAGAATTTAATACTGTGGTGAATATAGCCTTTACACCTTCAATAACCTGTTCTGCCTTGTTTGATAAGCCTGCCAATAGTTGCGCTGTAAACGTTCTTTCAAGAAAGATGCGTTAACCAGCAATGCTACATCAGCCGATTTTGACAACATTTCATCCATTATCTTTTTTGTCTGTCTGTCAGTTAACCCTGCCGCCAACGCCAATGTCCTAAACTGATCTGCTATTTTCCCTTCGGCTCTGTTTTTAGGAAGCAGCCCATCTTGCAGTGCAAAGTCACTATCGTTTATATGTATTCTACTGTTCAACAAGTCGTAAGCCGGACTTAGTTTGTAGTCGCCCAAGGGTGTTTCTACAATAGAAAAATTCTTAAAATGAGCATCACCGTTCGAAAACAAATAATTGAACAATATCAGTTTGAATAGTTTTGGAGCTTCTGTTTGGTAGGCAGGCAGATACCTTTTCATTAGTTCAAACAGCTCCAGATAATTACCGGTATACTTGTAGTTTTCGCCATGCGTTTGCGGCGTTCGGCCTGCAAGCGAAGCGAAATCATCTTGTGCCCGCTTGGCGCCATCATCATACACATCAAAACGCTTAGTTATGTAGGCAGGCATACCATCATCAAAGAATATTAGTGCATTTTCTGCCGTTTCTATACCATACACCTGCCGGGCTATCTGCATAGTCAGGTGTTCATTGGCAGGCATTTGGTCGGCATTATTGCCTATTGTTGGAATAGGTTTAAGAATATACATTCCTTGCTCCCCTTCATTAGTCAACCGTAGCTTATACTTATCCAACACCGCCGACAGTTTCACCTGCACCCCCGATATAGATACTCGTTGAATGTTTTGCAAATAAACCGTAGACCTAGGTTCGTAAACCGACTGCAGACTGAACGGCAAAATATGCGACACCTTATGCCCGCCAAAAACCCTTGAAAGACAGGTGCGACTATAAGAACTATGGCCTGCGGCCAATGTACCGGGACAATATTGAATATCCGGCATCATACAGTCAGTAGTTTTACAACCCTTATAGCGCCAATAGCATCTGTTCCGGCAGCCGCCATCAACAGCCCAAAATTATCATTGGGGTCTATGCGTAATAGCGAGCAAAGCGCTTGTTTATTAGCCCCTTCGGGTAGCATATTGTAAAAAAAAGGGAACAAATAGGGCGATTGGTACTCCTTTTGCGATTTGGGTATAGTTAGGGCTATCCCCGGCTTTGCAATATCTGTAAGCCATGCATCGGAGTACGAAAATGTAAAACTGCCATCGTTGTGCTGAAAAAGCGTTCCTGCCTCTTCGTTTTTAAACAATACTTTTGCCGTTCTCATAGGTTAGTGTTGATTTTTTTCACTTGCAAGCAAAGTTCCAGCCCAAGCACATCGGCCAATTTAGATATAGTTAGCAACGTAGCATTACCCTTTCCACTTTCCACTTGCTTCAGCGTTCGCAACCCTACCCCTGCCATATCGGCAAGCGCCTCCTGCGTTACATTCAGCATTTCCCGCCGCTGTTTCAACTGTTTTATCAATCCATCAAAGTGCATTATACAGCTCTTTTTTATGCAAAGATAGGGATTTTGCGGGGAAATCATGTAGATAGTGCGGTTTGATGCACTAATTGATGTAGTTGGCTTTGTAGCAAATAGTAATTTACAAGGTTGGGTAGTTATTATGCGATATAGGAAAAATAGATTTGTAGCTATGACAAAAATAATTTTCTGATACAAAAGGTAACTTTCATTGATTATCAATTAGTTATGAAAAAAAAGGTTTGATTATGGTACAGGTGTGAACAAAAAATGGGTTTTAACCCTTGGACGCCATAACAAGGAAAGGTTTTTGGAAATTGTTATTAACGTTGTGATTTGCTTTCAATTTTTCTTAGCTTTGAGTTCTTAAACAACTCTTATTTGTTGTTATTTCTATGTAGATAGTTGTGATTTGCTTTCAATTTTTCTTAGCTTTGAGTTCTTAAACAACAACTTGATTATTGAACATCGCGCAATATTGGTTGTGATTTGCTTTCAATTTTTCTTAGCTTTGAGTTCTTAAACAACTATGAACCATACAGGTCGTATGTTGCATAGTTGTGATTTGCTTTCAATTTTTCTTAGCTTTGAGTTCTTAAACAACCAAATAAGTAAATCGTTCATGTTGTAAATGTTGTGATTTGCTTTCAATTTTTCTTAGCTTTGAGTTCTTAAACAACTAATGGTATGTTTATTGCAAATCTGAATGTGTTGTGATTTGCTTTCAATTTTTCTTAGCTTTGAGTTCTTAAACAACATAGAGCTACACCAAACTATTGAACTAAAGTTGTGATTTGCTTTCAATTTTTCTTAGCTTTGAGTTCTTAAACAACCAATGATGTACCAAACACCCCGGACACTAGTTGTGATTTGCTTTCAATTTTTCTTAGCTTTGAGTTCTTAAACAACTTATTTCTTCACAGGCGAACGACTGCACCGTTGTGATTTGCTTTCAATTTTTCTTAGCTTTGAGTTCTTAAACAACCATAAGTATTGCTCGAGACTTGCCTTTTTGGTTGTGATTTGCTTTCAATTTTTCTTAGCTTTGAGTTCTTAAACAACTCCTTTCGCCTCTATAAAGTCAATCGTTTGTTGTGATTTGCTTTCAATTTTTCTTAGCTTTGAGTTCTTAAACAACCATCCATGCTATTGGGATAAACGGGTCGCAGTTGTGATTTGCTTTCAATTTTTCTTAGCTTTGAGTTCTTAAACAACTTTCAAATTCAAACACATCGGGTGCAATCTGTTGTGATTTGCTTTCAATTTTTCTTAGCTTTGAGTTCTTAAACAACGTTGTATCGCTAACCGCAATCTTTGTAGCGTTGTGATTTGCTTTCAATTTTTCTTAGCTTTGAGTTCTTAAACAACACGTAATAGTTACAGCCGACGGCATAGTGGGTTGTGATTTGCTTTCAATTTTTCTTAGCTTTGAGTTCTTAAACAACAATCGTTAGGGCTTGGCGTTGCAGTGGCTAGTTGTGATTTGCTTTCAATTTTTCTTAGCTTTGAGTTCTTAAACAACCG
>CAIRYK010000038.1 GCA_903882805.1 uncultured Bacteroidota bacterium
CCGTGCAACCTGTGCCCAGCGAATATGTTATCGCCGCCGTGCCTGGAGCTACGCCGGTGACAACGCCCGTAGTTAACCCTATGGTAGCGACTGCGCCATCAGAACTTTGCCATGTACCACCCGAAACGCTGTTGGTCAGCGTGCTGGTAGCGCCTGCACAAATAGTAGTGGCGCCGCCTATAGCGCCTGGCGATGTGGTAATAGAAACGATAGCTGTTACCCTACAACCTGAAGGTAATGTATAGGTAATAACTGATGTACCCAGACTAATGCCGTTTACCACACCGGTACCGCTGCCTATTGTCGCTATGCCAGTATTGCTGCTTGTCCACACCCCGCCAGATACTGTATTACCAAGCGTTGTTGTGGTACCGGCACAGGCGCTTGTTGTGCCTGTTATTGCTCCCGGACTAGTATTTACAGTAACCACTGTAGATGCTCCGCATCCAGTGCCAAGTGTATATGAAATTATTGTCGTACCTGCCGATACACCCGTTACAACACCGCTGCTACTACCCACATTAGCAACACCTGTAGCTCCGCTTGCCCACACTCCTCCGCTTGTAGCGTCGGTAAGGGTAGTAGTCAACCCTACGCATACGCTGGTTGTGCCGCCTATAGCAGCGGGATTAGCGTTTACTGTAACCGTCGCAACTGCACGGCAACCAGTACTCAATGTGTACGTTATTATTGTGGTTCCAGCAGTTAGGCCGGTAACAACGCCTGTAGAAACACCTATCGTGGCAACGCCTGTACTACCGCTCGTCCATGTACCGCCGCTAGTGGCATCGGTAAGGGTGGTGGTAGCGCCCACGCAAGCGCTGAGCGTGCCCCCTATGGCAGCCGGATTAGCGTTTACCGTTACTACCGTTGTTACACGGCAGCCGGTACTTAGTGAATAAGATATAATTGCTGTTCCAGCCGATGCGCCGGTTACAACGCCTGTGCTTGCGCCCACCGTTGCAACGCCCGTAGAGCCGCTCGTCCATGTGCCGCCGCTAGTGGCGTCGGTAAGCGTGGTGGTTAACCCCACGCAAACGCTGGTTGTGCCGCCTATGGCAGCTGGAACAGCGTTTACGGTAACTGTGGCTACGGCACGGCAACCAGTACTCAATGTGTATGTTATGATAGGGGTTCCAGCGGTTAGGCCGGTAACAACGCCTGAAGAAACACCGATAGAAGCAACGCCTGTGCTGCCGCTCGTCCATGTACCGCCGGCAGTGGCGTCTGTGAGTGTTGTTGTCAGACCCACACAAGCGCTCAACGTGCCGCCTATTGCAACCGGATTAGCGTTTACCGTTACTACCGTTGTTACACGGCAGCCCGTACTTAGTGAATAAGAAATAATTGCTGTTCCAGCCGATACGCCGGTTACAACGCCTGTGCTTGCGCCCACCGTGGCAACACCTGTAGAGCCGCTCGTCCATGTGCCGCCGCTAGTGGCGTCGGTAAGCGTGGTGGTCAACCCCACGCAAACGCTGGTTGTGCCGCCTATGGCAGCGGGAACAGCGTTTACGGTAACTGTAGCTACGGCACGGCAACCAGTACTCAATGTGTACGTTATTATTGTAGTTCCAGCGGTTAGGCCGGTAACAACGCCTGTTGAAACACCGATAGTAGCAACGCCTGTGCTGCCGCTCGTCCATGTACCGCCGGCAGTGGCGTCTGTGAGTGTTGTTGTCAGACCCACACAGGCGCTCAACGTGCCGCCTATTGCAGCCGGATTTGCATTTACCGTTACTACTGTCGTTACGCGGCAGCCTGTACTTAGTGAATAAGATATAATTGCTGTTCCTGCCGAAACGCCGGTAACAACGCCTGTGCTTGCGCCCACCGTTGCAACGCCCGTAGAGCCGCTCGTCCATGTGCCGCCGCTAGTGGCGTCGGTAAGCGTGGTGGTCAACCCCACGCATACGTTGGTTGTGCCGCCAATAGCTGCAGGTAATGGATTAACAGTTACGGTAGCTCTGCTAGCGCAACCGCCTGTTACAGTATAAGAAATAATGGTAGTACCTGCCGAAACGCCGGTAACTGCTCCTGTTGTAGAGTTTACAATTGCCACACCGGTACTTGTGCTCGACCAAACGCCGCCACTGGTAGCGTCGGCCAATGCCGTTGATGAACCAGCGCATACCGCCAATGTGCCGGTAATAGCCGCTGGAGCAGAACATGAAGCAGAAGGTACCGTAACGTGCGCCCACCAAGTATCATAGACGTTTGTAGTTGTAGATGATGCTTCCTGAATTGTCCAGAAGTCGGTCATGTTGGTAATATCAATTGCAGCGCCTGAATAGTCGCCCCACCTGTTTTTTGCTCCGCTAAATGTTTTATAATAGGTAGTTACGCCATGCCGGTATATCTGGTACGGACGTATAGAATCGGTTGGGTCGGTATGCAGTCTCAGTGCGTAGGCAGCGCTTGGGTGTGTTGTAGCCGACATAACAGAAAATCCTATCAACGCATCGTTGCTGGTGTTTACCGCCAATGTAGGAAACGAAAAGAAATTTGCGCCCGTAGCATCATCAATACGGCCTATCTGTATTGGGTTAGCCAAAGTATCTGTCTGCCACCAGTCTACGCCGCAACGTGTGGCGCTTACAGTAGAGCTAAAAGGCAAAAACACCGTATGTGAAAACCAAAGTTTACCGTTTATGAACGAAACCTGATCTATTCTTGCATCATTGGCCTGCACCTTGTTGGTTGTTCCTACCTGCGGCTGAAAATCTCCGCTCGAACTTGTACTGTGATCAAAACCTGTAAACTGGTATGGCTGGTCAGAAAGCGCGTCGCCAACAAAAGTCATCGACTCAGAACCTATCGCACCAGAAACCTTCCATATGCCTACAAAACCGTGCGCTGATGAAGATCCTTCCGCTTCCGCAAAAAACATATTGGGCGTAGTGGCATCGTAGGTCAGCGCCGGGCAAATATTGAAAGATCCTGTTTGGAGGAATGCTGTAAACGATGCTCCGGCTCCGGTATATAAATTGGCTTTGTTAAACATATACACTTTAGCGCCGCCATAAGCGCCGCCAGAGTTAGCAAATAGATTACCCGATACGCAAATCCACTTACCATTAAAACCAACATTTGGGAAGTCGAGCCAGTTAACGCCTGTGCCATCGGCAGTAACCAGATATTCTCTCCAGGAGCCTGTTGGGTTGCTGGTTTGCGACACAGCAATCAGGATGGCCGAAGATGTAGAAAACGAACCGCAAACCGCAACGATTATCCATCTATTGGAATAAGGATCGTAATGCACCCTTGGGTCGAAGGTACCGCCGCCAACAACTGGCGAAAAGAAAGAGTTGAGCGACACTTGCGACACTGCGCCGCCGGCCCGTGTCTGGATACGCACTACCTGATTGGTGGTAGTAACGCAATAGTTAGAGTCTACAGCGCCATGCGTATCCGGAGGTATTGATGTACCATTGTCTAATGTAGCCTGAAAGGTATCGACTGGCGACGGCGATACTGGCAATGTTGGCAGCACTGGCAAGAAAGCCATGTGGCCACCGAGCGTAGTGCGTCTGTGCCAGGTAGAAGAGTCGGTAAATGTACGCGCTGTTGGTCGCGCCTCGTCTTCATCTTCCTCGTTCTCGGGCTCGCTTACCGCAAATGGCTCCGGGTGAAGCGCCAATCTGTTTGCGAGATCGGTAAAGTTGATAACGCCCGTTCTTGATTCGCGGCCGCGTTCTACTATCTGTGCATTAACGCTGGTAGCCGCAATGCATACCAGCGCCACGATGGTCAATGCCAAACGCTTAAGTCGTTGATTCATAAAAGAAGATTTTAGTCCAGTTTGTGTAAAGGCCAACTGGAAGCCACTCTTGCTGGTGTTTTCAGGTGTTTGCATGATACGTTAGTATTTAGGTTTTCGAGGATGTAAATGTATTAAAAAAACCTAAAACTCCTATACTTAACAAGCAAAGTAAATACACTACACCAAAAATTCACATAAACATCACGGCAAATACATAATACCCACGTTGTAAGTAGTATGTCGGTATTGTAAATAATACTGCACTTTGGGGCTGCGATACCGTTGCCTCAATTTTTAGTACCGTTCCCTCATTAACAATTTACTGTCCGTGAAAAAAATTGTGCCTTTACGTTGCAATTATCTTTTAACGACTAAATAAGGATTATGAACAACAATCACACGAAACAAAGCACGGGCGTAAAGGAATGCAGCCTTGCACAAAAAACGCTGTCAGGAGGAGTAATGCGGGGCTTTTTAGCCCGCATACTCGCGGCCTGGCTATTGTTATGTATTTGCTTTACGGCAAATGCACAAATATCGGGGCCATCGAGCGTATGTACCGGTAGTACTATAACACTTACCAACCCAACCACAGGAGGTACATGGAACAGTGACAATACCGCTGTGGCTACGGTTGATTTAACCACGGGCGATATATTAGGTATATTAGCAGGAACTGCTACTATATCTTATACGTCCACTTCGGGGGTAGATACACGGGTGGTGACGGTGAACGAAACACCATCGGCCATCTCCGGCCCACCCAGCATTTGTATCTCCTCCTCTGCCACCTACACCAATTCGGTTTCCGGCGGCACTTGGAGTAGCTACCTGCCTTATTTTATAGATATTAACACAACTTCTGGCGTTGCAATCCCTTATCACGAAGGTGGAGGCACATACATAACCTATACCTTACCTTCAGGCTGCTACACATCTGTAAACGTAACCGTTGACGGAGTGCCGCCATTGGAAGGCATAGCCGGGGCTTGCGTAGGTGGCACGACCACGCTTGTTTCCACATTATCTTTTTATACTGGAACTTGGTCTTCATCTGCAACAGGCATTGCTACTGTTGGTTCATCCACAGGAATCGTTACAGGCGTATCTGCTGGCACATCCGCCATTACCTTTATGATGGCTTCGGGTTGTTATGGCGTTTATCCTGTTACCATTTCACCAGCGCCGGCGGCCATATCAGGCGCCAATTCGGTTTGTGCCGGGGCAACCACTACTTTCAGCAATACTGTTTCTGGCGGCCTATGGAGCAGCAGCAATAATGCGGCGGCAACCGTTGGCTCAACAACAGGCATAGTTACCGGCATTGCTTATGGCGTGCCTACTATTACTTATGCCATGGGCGATGGTTGCTATGCAATAAAAAGCCTGACCATCAACCCCACCCCACCCGATGCAATAACGGGCAACGGCATGTTGTGCATTGGCGAAACTTCACTACTTAACAGCGCCCCATCGGGCGGTACCTGGAGCAGTGATAATACAGCAATTGCAACCATCAGCTCTACAGGCCTGGTTACAGCGGTTAGCAGAGGCTCTACTTTGGTTAGGTACACCATATCCACATCATGCGGCATGGCCACCACCACCCGCATACTGAACGTAGGGCAGGCCACCGAATGGGAGTGGGCAAATGCCGTAACTACAACAGGTGGTTTTAGCGAGACCGGCAACTATGGCCAAACACCAATTATAAGCGATGCTTATGGCAATACTTATGTTATTTCCAAATTCACTGCAGGGACAGCCACTTTTGGCTCCTTTACCTTTTCCACAAGCAATGCCAGCAATATTGTTGTAGCCAAATACAATAGTGCAGGATACTGCCTCTGGGCAAAAACGTTTGGGGCCGATTATGGCACCCAGGGAAACGCAATAGCGCTTGATGCATCGGGGTACGTATATACCACTGGTCAATTTCAAGGGGTTTCTGGCACATCCTACCCGTTTGGGTCGGGCAGCATTACTGGTACTGGCAGAACAGAAGGATTTATATTGAAATATGATGATATGGGCAATGAGATTTGGGCAAGACAGACTACAGGAGGCACAGGCATCAATTTTATCAACGGGCTTTATACTGATGCATCTGGAAACTGCTATGTTACTGGTCAGGCAGGCAGCACGGGGGTAACCTTTGGAAGCACAGCGCCATTGACAGGAGCCGGCATGTTTGCAGCCAAATACAACAATTCAGGAACTGCACTGTGGGCTACATCTATTACTTCCAGGCCCGAAGCCATGGGTCTTTCTATTGATGTAGACGCTACTGGCAACGCCTTCATAGGCGGTTGGATGCAGGGTACAGAGACCATCAGCACGGTTTCAGGTCCTGTAACACTTACGGAGATTGGCTGGAGGGACGCCCTTGTTACAAAGCTGGACCCAAGCGGCGTGTGCCAATGGGTAAAGCAATATGGCGGGCCAAACACTACATTGACCGCAAGGGACATGCAAGGCATTGCAAGGCTGATAAAAGTAACCAATGCGGGAGAAATATATATAGCTGGCGAATTTGGCATATCGTTGACTTTGGGCAGTATTGTATTGAACAGGTCGGCCTCTGCACCCCGCCAAACTGCCTTTGTAGCAAAACTGGACAACAATGGCGACCCTATTTGGGCTAAGCAGGCATTGAACGACGACTACATTTCTTATTGCTACGGTATGGCCATGAACGCCACTGGTGATATTTACTTAGCTGGCAAGCACCAAGGCCCTATGGACTTTGGTGGGCAACATTTTAGCGGAGCTGGATTAAACGGTTTCGTGGCTAAATTTGATGCCACCGGCAATTGCAATTGGGGCACCTCAGTTGGCAGCGGCTATGCAGATGGCGACCCTACCTTTACTGGAATCACCCTCGACAACAGCGAAAATGTATATGTGGCTGGTTTTGTGGACAGAACTGTGGCGTTTGGTTGCGCCAGCGCCACCAGTCCAAGTAGCTATAATGCTTTCACGGCCAAGCTTACAAATATTTGCCCTACAAGCGTTTCGGTTTGCGTCGGCAATTCTATAACTATTTCGTCGCCGGTTTCAGGTGGAACTTTCTCCAGCAGCGATACTTGCGCCATAATTGACGGAACAACAGGTGTGCTTATTGGCCATTCTGCAGGAACAGCAACAGTAACCTATTCGGCTCCATATGCATGCCAGAGAATAACAAATGTAACCGTATATGGTACACCAACTTTGACTGGTATCACATCGCTATGCACAGGTGCTACAACTACACTAACTGCAAGCTCAACTGGTGGAGCCTGGAGCAGTGGCGCCCCTGCAATTGCTACAGTAGGCAGCGCCTCGGGAGTTGTTACTGGTATCGCCTACGGCACAGCATCAATTTCCTATTCATTGGGCGGTGGCTGCTACAGTACACATGTATTAACCGTTAATCCATTCCCTCCATCACCCATCACCGGCAACCTAAACCTTTGCACAGGCGATGTGGTAACGTTAAGCAGCACACCGGCAGGCGGCACATGGAGCAGCAGCAATAGTGCAGTAGCTACCATAAGCGGCGGCGGCGGCGTTACGGTTACCGGCAGCGGGTCATCGCTTATTATGTACAGCATATCTACGCCATGTGGCGTAGCAAGTACAAGCGCTATGCTGAATGTAAACCAAGCCAACAAATGGGAATGGGCCTATTCGGCAGGTGCAACCGGACAAAGCCTTATGGACTTTGTAGGTAACTCAAGCCCTATGGCTACCGATGCATCTGGCAACACCTATGTTACCGGCAGGTTTACCGGCACTACCGATTTTGGTTCGTTTACCGTTTCATCGGGTACCAGTTATCAGTCGGCTGCTTTTGTTGCTAAATACAATTCAGCGGGCGTGTGCCAGTGGGTAAAAACCCTATCAGGCGCAAGTCCAAGTTTCCCCTATAACAATGCAGGCAGAAATATAGGTGTTGATGCCTCTGGCAACTGCTATGTAGCAGGCTACCTGAGCGAGGCCGCCGGAGCTACCGTGGCCTTTGGCTCAGATGTGCTTACCGGCAATGGCGCCAACCAGTTCTATCTGGTAAAATACGATGCTAACGGCAACGAAATATGGGCAAGACAACCCACAATGGGCACTTCCGGTTCAGATGGCTTGCAGAGCCTGGCTACTGATGCTTCGGGCAACTGCTTCCTCGCGGGTTATACTACTTATGATAATATTACGTTTGGCAGTACTTCTACTCTGTCTCCCGGTTCATTTGTTGCAAAATACGATGCATCGGGCAATGCCATATGGGCTACACGCTTAGGCGCAGGCTACCTTACCATACCTTACGCAGTTACATCCGACGCCAGCGGCGCATGCTACGTGACCGGCAATAAGGAAGGTACACAGGTATTTGCCACTACTTCGCCAACTACGCTTTCAGCTATTGGCGACAGAGATGTGTTTGTTGGCAAAATAGATGCTTCTGGTGTTTTCCAATGGGTGAGACAATTTGGCTTTTCTGGCACATCGTTATCGGTATACCGTCGCGATGCTTATGGTAAAACAATCAAGGCAGACGGCTCAGGCAATATATTTGTTGCCGGCGACTTTTATGGCGGACTAACTGTAGGTAGCACAACCTATACTTTGCCTGCCACTATTGCAACAGGCGTTTTTATTACTAAACTCGATGGTTCGGGCAACCCAATATGGGTGAAATCTAACAACGGAAGCGGACAGATGATTTTTGGTAATGCAATGACGCTTTCTGCAACCGGCGATCCGGTACTGACAGGTGTTTCTGTAGGACCTAATAATTTCGGACCTGCAACAGGCCCTCAAATGACCGGCGATAACAATGTATATGTGGCCAAATTCAGCTCAGCTACAGGCGACTGTAACTGGGTGCGCACAAGCGTAGTACCAGACTATTATGGCAATGCCGAGGTTTATGGTATTGGAACAGATGCGTCTGACAATATTTATATTGGAGGTCACACACGCAACTCAACAGCAACTTTTGGCTGCGCAACTACGGCAAACACAAGCTCTTTGGCTGTTTATCTGGCAAAGCTTGGACCAGGCTGCGGTACTATTACGCCTGCAGGAGCAACACCTGTTTGTATGGGATCATCAACAACGCTTACTGATGTTACACCAGGCGGCACGTGGTATACAAGTAGCCCAGCGGTCGCAGTTGATATGACTACGGGCGATATCACAACCCTTAGTCCAGGCACAGCTATTGTCAGCTACACCACAAGGTCTGGCTGTATACGTACTACCACCATTGCAGTCAATCCATTACCCGCTGCTATTACTGGTAGTCTGTCTATTTGCGAAGGATCGCTTCAAACGCTTTCTTCTGCAACTCCGGGCGGAGAATGGACTAGCGGAGATTATGATGTAGTTATTGTTGGCTCGGGCACTGGTATCGTAACAGGTATCGGCCCTGGGGTAACAGACATAATATACACTATAACCGGCACAGGTTGCGCAAGAAGCGTTACTGTTACGGTAAACGCAGCAGCGCCAAATTCCGGCGGAGGCTCGGTTTGCGCAGGCCAAAGTCTGGCGCTTATCAATACCATTACCGGCGGCGCATGGACGAGCGGTAATACGGCCATTGCAACAGTTGGTTCGACTACTGGTATTGTTACAGGCGTAGCAGGCGGTGTGGCAAATATTACTTACACCAACCCTTCAGGTTGCAGATCAGTGTCTACGGTTACGGTTGTGGCATTATCGCCTATTTCGGGGCCGGGTACGGTTTGTCAAAGCCAATCTGTGACGCTTATCAATGCAGCCCCAGGAGGAACATGGACAAGCACAGACGGTTCTGTTGCTACTATCAACACATTAACTGGCGTTGTAAACGGCATAGCGCCTGGCGTTGTTACTATTTCATATACTATCAGCGGCCTCGGCTGCAGCGCAACACATACGCTTAGCGTAAATCCCTTCGCTCCTATCAGCGGACCAACAAGCGTTTGCCTTGGTCAGACAGTTACCCTTATCAATGCAGCTACTGGCGGCGTTTGGAGCAGCAACAACTCAGCAATAGCAAGTATTGGTTCGGTGTCTGGTATCGCTACGGGCGTTGCCGGCGGCATAGCTACCATTTCTTACAATCTGGGCAGCTGCCGCGCTACACAATTACTTACAGTAAATACCATTTCGGCTATAAGTGGTCTGGCAAGCGTTTGCCAAGGTCAAACCATTACGCTGACTAACGCCGGAACAGGGCTCTGGACAAGTAACGACGATGCTATGGCTACAGTTGGCTCTACATCGGGAGTGGTAACAGGCGTTACCGCTGGTGTTGCTATCATTACCTATACTTTGCCTACAGGCTGTTTTGCCACCAAAACACTTACTATCAATGCACTGGCGCCCATTGCAGGCCCAACATCTGTATGCATAGGCTCAACAATTACATTAACAGACGCCATTGGCGGCGGTACATGGCTTAGCGGTAATACTACCCGCGCCACAATTGGATCCACCAGCGGCATCGTAACCGGTGTAGCGGCAGGCACATTACCTATCTCCTATACAGTGGGCAGTTGCCGCGCTATAACCACAGTAACAGTTAATACGGTATCGGCTATAACAGGAGCGGCAAGCGTATGCCAAGGGCAAACTAGAACGCTTACCGCGGTAGCAGGCGGCATCTGGAGCAGTAACGACAATACTATAGCCACTATAGGGTCTACAACAGGCGTTGTTTCTGGTGTAAACACAGGCATAGTAACGCTTTCGTATACTATGGCCACAGGCTGCTACACTACCAAAACAATGACTGTAAATGCGCTTGCGCCAATAATCGGCTCATCAAGCGTGTGTCTCGGACAAACAACAACGCTCACTAACACACTCAGTGGAGGTATCTGGACGAGCGGCAATACTACTCGCGCCACTGTAGGCTCAGTATCTGGCATTGTAACAGGTATCGCAGCAGGTTCAGCCCCTATCTCCTACACCATCGGCGGTTGCAGAGACATCGTAACTATTACGGTTAATACGCTTTCCGCTATCACAGGTACAGCTTCTGTTTGTCAGGGTCTTACCACTACCCTTACATCAGTAGGCGCCGGCTTGTGGAACAGCGCCAACACCGGCATCGCAACTGTAGGGTCTACATCGGGCGTTGTAACCGGCGTTAACGCTGGTACGACCGTGATTTCCTTCACCCTGGCTACAGGTTGTACAGCCGTGCGCACCGTAACAGTGAATCCTTTGTCGCCTATCTCAGGTCTGAGCAGCGTATGCATCGGTCAAACAATAACGCTAACCAATGCAACACCCGGCGGACTATGGACAAGCGGAACGCCAGCCCGCGCTACCGTTGGTTCTGTTAGCGGTGTGGTTACCGGAATCTCGTCTGGCATCACGCTTGTATCATATACTATTGGCAGTTGCCGCGCTACTCAGGCAGTTACGGTTAGTTCCCTTGGCGCTATAACAGGTCCTAACAGAGTTTGCGAAAACCAAAACATCAACCTCACCAATATTGGCGGAGGCGGCATCTGGACCAGTAGCAATACAGCTATAGGCACCGTAGTGAGCAATACCGGCGCAGTAACGGGCATTACAGCGGGAACGTTTATCATCTCCTACACTATAGGTACAAGCTGCACAGCAACGTACCCAGTTACTGTAAACCCACTGGCGGTAATTACGGGTCCTGCATTCGTTTGTGTGGGTCAATCAGTAACCCTTTCCGACGCTACTCCGGGCGGCTCGTGGACAAGCGGCAACACCAACATTGCTATAATTGGTTCGGGCACAGGCGTGGCCACAGGCGTGTTACTGGGCGGTAATGTAAATATCAGCTACACAGTAACCAACACGGGATGCCGTACTACACGCCAACTACAGGTATATCGCTTATCGGTAATTGCTGGTCCAACAAGCGTGTGTGAAGGTCAGACTATTACTGTAACCGATGCCGAAGGCGGTGGAACGTGGAGCAGTAGCAACCCCGGCGTAGCAGCTATTGGTTCAACCAATGGCGTTATCAATGGCGTTACTGCTGGTACATCTGTAATAAGCTATATACTTCCTACAACTTGCACAGCTACATCGGTTATCACCGTAAATCCGCTTTCGCCCATTACAGGAGCTAACAGCGTTTGTATGTCCACACCAACTACGCTATCGAACGCTACCCCCGGTGGATTATGGACAAGCACCAATCCCACAATTGCTCGGGTTGGTTCAACCACCGGCCTCGTAACCGGTCTGAACACAGGCATCACCAACATAACCTACACCATTGCAGCAACTGGTTGTAGACTTGTGGTACCAATGACGGTGAATCCGTGCAGATTTGCCAACGATAACTCAGACCTGAATACAGGAACTTTTGACGTGCGCATTTTCCCTAACCCCAATAAAGGCTCTTTCAACCTTAATGGATATTTAGGATCGAGCAAAACAGAAGAAGTAACAGTAGAAATCGTGAATATGCTTGGACAGGTTGTGTACACAAATAAATACACTGTAGCAGATGGTAGAATAAATGAACAGATTCAGCTCAACTCATCGTTGGCGAATGGTATGTATTTACTCAACTTCAATGCCGAAAATGAAAAACGTGTTTTCCATTTTGTATTGCAGCAATAATCGAGATAGCATAGGTTAATGAAAAGGGGGCGTTCAACATTGGACGCCCCCTTTTCTATTAATATGTTTATCAATATGCCTAAAATCGCCAAGCAGTATTGAACTAACTATTTTTGTTACCAACTAACAGTGCGTTTAGTCAATAACTGCATTACAGGAACTTATAGTGCACAACTAGCTCAAACAATTTCCGACTATAATATCAACAAAAATAAACACAATAGTGTCTACACGCGAGACGCCTATTATAGAAATCGCCAATAATAATCAGCGCTATTCACTTATGCCCAAACAAATATTGGAAGACTACATAAATTTGAAACTCGCTGATTATGGTAATGAAAAACAAATATTTACAGTAAATTCATTCACCGTCATTAAATGCGCCGTACTTTTGAGGCGCTTAGCGAGTTAATTTTAACAGAAAGTTACTATAATAACGCAATAAGGTTGCAAAATATTTTGAATGGGTTGTATCACGTTGTTATCAGATTTCGGAATGCAGGATGCTTCAGCGGCAATTGCAAAAGGAATACTGATGCAATATACCCCAGAACTGCCTGTTATTGATATTAGCCACGAGATAAGTCCAAACCATATGGGGCAGGCTGCATATGTGGCATCGGCAGCATATAGCGCTTTTCCTAAGGGCTCTTATCATTTGTTACTATTCGATTTGTTTTCTGAAATTGCTCCAAAATTGGTCATTGCTGAACATGATGGGCGCTACTTACTTGCTCCTGATAACGGCATTATTTCGCTAATATTAGGACAAACACCAAAAAATGCATGGATCATCAAAGAATTCAAGAAAGACGGAAAATACTCCGACTGGGTTCATTTTTCTGCACAAATAATAGCAAGCTTACAAAATAGAAAATTAGAAGATAGCGGTCTAACCGCATATATACTAAAAGATTCACCAAGTATATACCTACCTATTTTAGCAGACTCACAAACTCTTATTTGCGACGTGGCTCATATTGACCACTATGGAAATGCCATTTTAAACATCAATAAACATAAATTCGGGGCATTTATAGCTGGTAGAAAATTCGAAATCCATTTCAAACAAACTGAGCGCCTGTCTAAAATAGCCAATAACTATTCAGATGTTGAAGACGGCGAAAAACTATGTCGCATAAATAGTAACAATACACTCGAAATTGGTATAAACAGAGGCAATGCAGCAAGTTTATTTGGATTGAAACTGGGAGGTAGGAACAACAACATTAAAATTATTAAACTCAATGATAGTCCGAATAGTACAAATGAATTTCCGTTCTGATGAAGTGGAGCAATTCGTAACTTTATTTCAGGAGCGCAAAGAAACAATCAAAAAGTTTAAAGGTTGTATTCACCTTGAATTATTGCAAGACTGCGATAACCCTACCATATTTTTTACCTATAGCCATTGGAAATCTGTTGAAGATTTAGATAAGTATCGCTTTTCTGAATTTTTTAAAGAAACGTGGACACTTACAAAAGCGCTGTTTGCAGAAAAAGCACGAGCACAAAGTCTAAAAAGTATATAAAATAAAAACAGCGCGATCGTTATACGTCGCGCTGCTCATTTAAATATTGTCCACTATCCTGTTCTGTATCTCTTTAAAATCTTCTGACGATAACTTAATTTTTGGCCTGGTAAAATTAAGGTCATCCGCGGAGTTGATTGGAACAAGATGCATATGTGCATGTGGCACTTCAAGACCAATAACGCTTAAGCCGCACCTATTACAAGGAAATGTTTTTTCAATGGCTCGTGCTATAGGTTTTGCAAATAAAAACCACTTTGCAAGTACCTCATCCGGCAAATCAAATAAATTATCTATCTCAATCTTAGGTACCACAAGTACATGACCCTTTACTATTGGAAATACATCCAAAAAAGCAATAAAGTCGTCACTTTCGGCTATTTTGTAGCAAGGAATAGCTCCTTGGATAATTTTTGAAAATATGGAAGACATAGCCTAAATAGATATATTCTCAACTTTAAACTTAATAACACCACCGGGAGTAACAACATCCACAATCTCCCCAACCAACTTTCCTAACAGCCCCTTACCTATTGGCGATGTAACTGAAATTTTACCTTGTTTTATATCTGCCTCACGTTCTGACACAAGCTGGTACACCATAGCTTTGCCATTATTCATATTTGTAACAGATACTTTACTCAATACAGAGACTTTACTTATGTCTATGTTTTTAGCGTCAATAACTCTTGCAGACATTAATGCTTCTTGTAAATAGGCAATTTTAGCTTCATGATGGCCCTGAGCTTCTTTTGCTGCATCATACTCCGCATTTTCCTTAAGATCGCCTTTTTCCCTTGCCTCGGCAATCTGTCTGGCAATCTCTGCCCTACCTGAGGTTTTAAGAATATTTAATTCTTCCCTCATCTGGTCCAATGTCTCTTTCGTCAGGTAATTAAAATCAGACATTATAGTTTTATTTTATTGATTATGAAAAAAAAATACAACGCTTCTGTTGACAGAAGCGTTGCAAATGCAAAAGTACAAAATTTTATGATTAGCGAGTCATACGCAGTGCAAGCATATGAACGCCATTTGCCGGACGTTGAGTCGGACGGTAAGAATAATCAAAGGCAACCATTGGTCCGGTAGCGCCTATTCTGTGTTGAACAGTAGCTCCAGCAGCTATACCAGAGAACATAGTTGTAGTCTCGGTCGAACTAGTGATACCTTTTTCGTAACGGTATGCCGCTCTGAGCATAACCATATCCTTGAATCCATACTCCAAACCTGCTCCAAGGTAATCGTTGTTAAACGAATTTGAAGTAAAGTTAGCTATTACAGAAAGTCTGTGACTAGGCGTAGCATCCTTTGACGCAAGATGGTTTTCATCAAGGAACAAGTCATACGATGCCCCAATGTTCAGATAAGTTGGCATTGCAAACTTGTCTGATGGGTATGTTGCAGTGATTGCAAAGGTTGGTGAAGCTTGCGGTTGATCAGCATTAACAGAGAATCCGTTGCCAGAGAAGCGCATGTTAGTACCAATGTTGCGAAGAGCAATACCAAAATGGAAATTGTCGCGCTTACCGGTAACGTATTGTATACCAGCTTCAAAAGCCAGCCCTTGCGCTATGATGTTACTCACCTGCTCAGAAACGTATGTCATTGCAAAACCAGCATTGATATGCGTAGAGAACTGCTTTGCAAAACCCAGTTCTATATTAAGAAACTGGGGCCTGAAAGATCCATACCCTTCCGGATTAAAGTAATCGGTTGCCTGTATGTCGCCGAAACCCATTGACATGATGTTCAAACCGATTACACCAGACTCTCCCAACTTTTGAGCAACGCCCAAATTGCTGATCGTGATGTTTGTTCCTGTAAGATATATACCACTTGATAATCCAACCTCTGTTGAACTGTCCTGTGCCAATCCGGCAATGTTAAGTTTCATTGCTTCAAGTCCGCTAACAGATGCTGTATTTATTGCAAATAAGCCTGTTGAGCGCGCCCATGGATTGATGGACATTTCGGGTGCGCCAGATTGCCCGGAACGGTCTTTATTTCCTGCTACTGCGTTAAAAGACATTCCTAAAGCGCAGATGGCAACTATTGCTTTACTTGAAAAGTTTTTCATAAATATATACAAATAAACATTTTTTAGATTAAATTAGTACGTAGTAACATCCAACGGCCTTGCAGCGCCAAACCATTTAATAACTGTCTCGCCTAAACCTTCAGCTTTAACATCCATCAGATACATACCGCTCGAAATTGGTAGACCAACACTATTGCGGATATCCCAATCGATGTAAGAAGTATTGTCATTCTTAGACAATGTACGAACAAGTGTACCATCAAGAGAGTATATGTTGATCGTCACTTTCGAAGGCAAATTGATGATTCTCACCTTTGTATCGTAACGGTTGCGCTCCCAACCTGAATAACCATAGTATGGATTCGGAACTGCATATATTCTGTTCAATATTCTGGTTCTATCAGTTGTGTCAGACTTTGCAATCTTTGCCAAACCACTAGTGCTAAAGGTATAGTATGGGTTGGTAGCCATGCCAGGTATTACTTTCACATCAGGAATGTTGTTTGTATCTGCAACAGCATGGTAAGAACTATACGGACGTTTTACTCTGAAACGCAATCTTGTAGTTGTCGGTATCAAACCATCTTTCAGTGACAGCATAGGCACTGTAGGATTAGAAGTTGGAACGCCAATCCACTGCATTGGTTCATAGGCTCTTTGTAGGAACACATTTGAAGTATAATATTTCTTAACGTTAGCTACAAAAACCTTATCGCTATCGTAAGCTGAATTAAGAATGTACACTATGTGCTTGCCTCCGTAGATAATTGAATTATCAAAAGGATTGAACTTAACTGATGATGGATTCCAAATCATATCGCCGCCATTATCGCTGGTCAGATAAGAATCTTCACCAAATACTATGTTCAGGCGTTTACCGGTATTCTGATCAACTGCATAACCAGGGAACCATGACATACCTCTGTCTGTATCAGATTCAGCATATTTAGGGCTAACTCCGTCTGTGTTCAAATCACCGTTCCAGCTTCTGTGCCTTCTCAACAAGAACTTCAACGCATTACCCTCTGCAAGTGTAGAGTCTTCCTGTTCTTCAATTACAGCTACTCTTGTCCATTTAGATTTATCGCTTGTAAACACCAGGTCAACATCTGGTAAAGCCTGGAAGTGACCGATATCCTGTGTTCTTGGAGAGTAAGCGATATCGAATCCACAAGGTGAACCAGCGCCTGCTGAGTTTGTAAGGTGATAGAATGCCCAAGCTGAAGCGAGGCAATAAGGACCCCATGTGCTCTTCGTAGGTGTAAAGTTATCCAGCATGTTACCATAGTTACTGTTTACGTCCAACTTCATGTAGTCGTTGAAGTAACATGGGTTACCGCGTGGATCTGTAGTCGTGTTGGGTGGAGATGGTGTTTTAAACTTCTGTACATTACCAGAGCGCAACCAGTTAGAGAAGCTACTGTCGTTCTGATCTTGAACACCCCACAACCAAGGTGTTGATGGATCGTCAAATGTAATGTCTGATGTAAGATAGCCGTTACCATCAAGCTGATTGTTAGAACCAGGAGTACCTACCTGAGTTACGCTAACACTCAAACCATATTTCTGCAATATTTGCTCGTTAACGCCAGCGAGTGTTGTTTCGCTGTAGATGGTATCAACCGGACGACCATTTTCTAAAGCAGTTAATCTCCATGTAGCTTTGTTTCTGATTCTGCGTGTAGAATCTGCAACGATCAATGAATCAGCTCCAGCAATCTGCAGTACCCAGTTATATTTTGGAACCAGTAGTGGATCAACAACTTTTACATCTATCGGGCCTTGGCCAGCAACATAGGTAGCTTTATCTACTTTACCATCAGCAACAGCCGCAGCTTCAGAAGCAGCGTCGAGCTGTATGATGTTACCGCCATTACCCATACCTTCTACTCTTGTAATTTCAACGCCAGAACCATAATCAGCATTCAGTATTGTTCCCATATCGCCATTAGCCGGGTTGGGCATTACTGTAAGCTTTGGTACATCTATACCGCCAGCTCCGTGTGAGCTACCCAGATAAGGAACATCCTGTGTAGATACTGTATTACGAGAATCGAAGCTTGAGAAGTTGTTGTAAGCATAAGCTATCGCTACAAAATAGTAGTTATGATAGTTGATAAACCGTTTGTCAGAGCCCGTAGCGAACTGGTCATTTGTAAGTACGAAACTGTGTACTATACCGCTGTCCTTACCATTTACCTTAATCTGTGGTATGTGTGTAGTATCACTGATGTTGATGTTTTTAACATAGTTCACTATCTGTTTAACGCTATCATGAACGTCGCACTGGAACACTTCGTATGCTTTAGTATTATCTACTTCGCCGGTGTTAGGATCAAAAATTTCTGATGCTGTAACTTGGCTGTTAGCTAACTGGAATACGCGATAACCCTGGAAACGATACAAAGAGTCTTTGTTGCCTTGTGCTTTAACAACAATCTGGTGGTACTGCAAAGAATCTTTGTAAGAACTATCTGAACGACCATAGTTTTCACCATAGTTGTTGCTACCATAGTCGTTAACCAGATATACAATCAACTTTCTGTCCAACTCTCTTACTACCATTCTTGGAGCTTCAGGACCTTCTACAGTTTTAAATTTATTATCGAACAAAGCCTGAGCCTGATCATCTACATTCTTAATTGTCTTGAAGTTTGTAGAAGGACAACCGCCAACGCCTTTTGCCCAAACCACACCGATAGTGATATCGTTGATTGCGCCTGACAACAATTGGAACGGACCAGAAGAGAACACGAAACGACGGTCGCCGGGAGGGTTAGCGCAAGCGCACTCAGACCACTCTGATGCATTACCCGGATCTCCCCAGAACACAAAGTTAGAAACCGGCCCTGAACCATAACCTTTACTTGGTACGCCTGGTCCCTGGAAGTCATCAGCGAAGCGCTGACCGTTTCTGATAGAACCTGTCATGTAGTTGTAGATCTGTACACCATTGTCAGGGTTACCAATCGAACTCGCGTCGTTGTTATAGTAGGTAAAGTTGGTCATTCTCAACTGCTCAACAGTATCTGGCAAACCAGCTCTCTTCACAGGGCGCAATGGACCTTTAAAGAAGTCGAGCGCCACCTGTGGAGGCGTAAGACCGTAGCTGTTTACTGGATGGCTGGGGGCGCCATCATCGTTAGTACCGTTGTACAATATACCCAAACCTCTGCTGGTATCGCAACCAATAAAGTCATCAAGGTAGTAACCCAAATCCGCATCATCCCATACAGCGATAAATGTACTGTCGATGGTCAACGGACCGCGGTTAATTACGCGGTAGTTGTAAAAGGTAGCATTATTTAGGAAGTCCTGTGTAGCATAGGCAAATGCTGAAGTCTGCACCTCAATACCCATTGCTGCAGTAATAGACTGCTGTTTGATGTTACCAGCGTCGTTAAACACCCACCAGATATACTGGTCGCCGGTGATCAACGGATACTCACCCTTGCTTGGCTCGTACACGCCATTACCATTTATGTCTTTAAACGGTGCGTAAGAATTGTTTACGTTAAGGCTAATGTTCGATACGCCGCCTTTCGCTTTCACGTTGGGGTTACCGGTTGCAGGCCATTGGTTGATCGCGTCGAACTCTGAAGTGGTAGTATTACCGCTTATCTTAGACAACTCGATGAACTTGTTGATTGTAGAACGATCCACTTTCCAGAATCTGTCCCACTGTGCGCACTGGTCAGATGTGATTTTTGCGTTCACATCCAGAGCGCCTGGCCAGTAGTCATTACCATCCTGACGATAAGTCTGAGCGGCAACTTTCAGCTGACCTTGTTTATCGTAACCGCCTATCCAGCAAGACGCTGCGAACTGGGAGCTTTTACCTGATCCTTTGGGAATTTCGTATGCAGCGCCGCCCACACCTATGTTCCACCACATATCTCCACCTGTCATCAACCTTGCGCGAACGTTGTTGATGTCAAGGTCAAGGGCTTCTGATGCTGGCAAACAGCCGGAAGCAGAGGCTTTTAACTGGGATTTGCGGTGTGTTGATACCACATTCTCACGTGCGCTCAAATTTCCTGCGAGTCCCATTATTCCCAACAGGACAATGGCGCCGGTAAATCGTATTTTGTTTCTAAGCAGCATAACTTATCAAAGTTATATATTAATAAATGTTATTAAAAATTGAATTCCAGAGCAAGACTAATAGTACGTGCGTAGTTCAGGTTGTATGGGTTGTTGATCTGTATCTTGTACAAGTCTGTGTAAGACTGTGGATTAGTTTGCTGTGGAACATACTGTGCGCCAAAGGTTGATGACAGATAACCGTTATCGTCTGCCTTGCCGGTATAACCATATACGCCAAGTATTTCGCGTGTGTTCAGCAAGTTGTTGATCTGCAATATTGCCTTAACAAACATTGGTTTCTTTGGCTTGATGCCTTCTGGTGCATTTTTCTGTTTGCTACCAAATGCAAGCGAAAAGTCTTTGTCCAAACGAAGGTCAACGCCGTAGTGCCATGGCAAACGAGAACCGTTAACGCCGCCCATTACTGTATTACCTTGAGCGCTGGTGTATCTTGTGTATGGTTCGCCGCTTCTGCCTCTTGCTATAACGTGAACGCCTGCATTCTGGAAGATGTGGCTTTTACCTACTGTTGGACCTTCGCCATCATTGAAACGGTAATCGATGTTAGCGATGATGTTGTGACGAGAATCGAAGTCGGCAGCAGTTACATATCTCAGGTTTGGCAATCCTGCATCCACAAGGCTACCTAACAAACCACGACCAGAGGTTGGAGATGAACCTGTACCTTCTGCAAACTGCAGTGTATAAGATACGCCCATTGTCAGGTGGTTGGTAGCGCGCAGGTCATACAACAGGGTTGTACCTTTTGTTGTAGAGAAGTCGCGGTTGCCGTAAGAATAGTAGGTAGTTGGGTAAGCGTACAACAATGGAACTACTGTGATCATGTCTTTTCTTTCTTTGTAGAAAGCTGTGATGGTCAAAGCCGAGCTCTTAGTAAGTTTCTGTTGGAAACCAACTTCATAGTCAAACGTTTTCTGAGGTTTCAGGTTAGGGTTGTTAATAGTACCCTGTGCGTTCTGTGCAAGGAAGAAGTAATCGTATGCAGTTGCATTGATACCGCCTGTTGGACGCTGAACATAGATATCATAGTGTGCATAGAAGTTGGCAACGTCTGATATTGGGAAAGAGAATGATACGCGGGGCATAACGTTTACCTGTGGTGTATAGTCGGTAAATGAGTTGTTTGCATTAAAGCCGGTATCAGTAATTTTTGGAGTGTTACCAGTTGCGTCTTTTACCAGGAAAGGCTGAGGATCGCGACCGCCTGAGAATTGTTTCAGGGTTGCAGGGCTCTCAATATACTTACCAGTTGGGTCGTACCAGTTGTTACCGCTACGGTAGCCTATTACGCCTGGACTTGTAGAGCTGTTATCATCTACATACACTACATAATCTTTACCAATATTACCTGGGTGGTTGCCTTGGTTAAACTGATTCAAAGAACCGTCAACCTGACCTACTGTTTTCTCAGCATACAAAGAGAATGGATCTTTCAACACCTTTGTGTTAGCTGAATAACGCTCTACGCGCACACCTACGTTGAAGTGGATATCCTTATACTCAAACCTGTCGAGCAAATAACCGGCGATATAGTTAGGGCTGAATGCGCCGATAGGACGAGTGTAGTTGCCGCCCGGACGATCTTTAGCAGTCCAGAAATCATTGAAGTTTACGTTACCCTGCTCTGCGCCAGTGTAAGTATAACCCTGATAAGTAACGAATGGGTTACCGCTGTGCAACAGTTCGTCGGCAGAGAACATACTCAATGAGAATGTTGATGGATCATAAGCGTCGATGTTGATGTTCTTAGTGCGATCAAATCCAAGTTTCTTTCTCAGGTTAGTATCAAATGTAGATGTACCTATGTTTTTGTAGTTGTAGATGATGGTATCTGAAGATGTTGGAGAAACGTTCTTTGCAACGCCGCTTGGGTCATAATACAATTCGTTTCCAGTAACCGGATCTTTAGAGTATTTGTATTGTACGCCGTTGATCAGGAATATTGGATTTTGTTTATCCAGTTTCAGGTTACCGTTGGTTTGGCTGCTCACCAAGCCTCTCATCAAAGACCACAAAGAGTTAGTACCTGTGTTGCCTGGGTTAGAGTATACAACGTAGTTTCTTTCTACGCGCTGCTGATAGTACAAACCAAATTCAATTGCGTGTTTTGTTTTACCTGCAAGCAGGTCGAAAGATGCGTCAACAGTAAGTGCGTACTGGCTGCTGTTGAAGTTCTGGTAATAAAACTGTGTAGCGCCTGGGCTGTAGAACATACCATAAGTAAACTTAGGTTCGTCGCCGTTAGCCAAACCGTTCTTAGCTTGAATTTCAGAGATAGCCAATGGCAGGTTGCCGCGCTGATAGTTATAATACTGAGTTGTATAATTTGCAAGGTTTGGGTTCAGTTCGCTACGCTCGTAAGCAATACCCTGCGATGACGTGCCATATAATACTGTTCCTTTTTTACCAGACAATGAGTCGGTGCCAAGACTGGTCAACGATGTAGCATAGTTGTCTACTCTGTTCTCGATAAACTTACCATTGTAGCCATACTTAAAGATGTCGTTACCAAATTTAGGATCAGAAACATCCTGATGAACTAACTGGTAATCGGCTTGTACTTTATAGAATGCATTAGAGATGATGCTGTGATTTGCAGAAGTATCATTTGATTTACCGAACTTCTGTGTGAAACGCAAATAACCGCGACCAGATATAGTATTCAGGTTTGGAGTTGCTTCTGGAGCAAACAATATACGTGCACGGCTGTAGAGATCTTGTTTAGTGTAGCCAAAAGTACCGCCGGCAGCAATACGCATATTCTCAGTTACCTGATAGTCGAGCTTACCGTTAAGGCGCGCTTCCACAGTTGCGTTGTGCGGAGTTATTTTTACTTTCTCCAGAGAATCGTAAGTGATGTAGTTGCTCGCATAGTTATATACAGGGTTACCGCTGTTGTCGTTTATGATACGCAGTGGGTTTTTCTGAAGGCGGTTCAATACGTCGCCCTTAGTTACATACTGCTGATCGTAGGTAGGATACCTGTTTTTATCATTATAATAGTCGCCGCTCAACGCAAAACCCAACACAGGCTTTTTGTGTGTGCTGTCTACTCTTTTCTTCAATAATGGACCAGCGATAGAAAAGTTAGCCAGATTGTTGTTGTAGCCATCAATAGAGTGCTGCAAACGAACCTGACCAGTCATTTTCTGCGATACGCCGCGAGAAGTGATATTTACCACACCGCCTGATACGTCTCCGTAGTTGGCGGGAATACCTGAAGTGATCACCTCGATCTGCTCAATAGAGCCCTGAGACATGTTTGTACCTACTGTACCCTGCACCTGCACACCATCTATTATATATAATGTACCTGAAGAACGAGCGCCGCCGAAGCTGATGTCGCTACCTCTTTTCTGCTGATATGTACCTGGCTGCAATGCCACAAGGTCAGATACCTCGGTAGTGGGTATGTTTTTGATTTCCTCTTTACCCATCTTTCTCGATGTGCTACCCTGCTCAATCAACGGAATTTTGTAAGAAGTTACAGTTACGCCAGTCAAACCAACGGTGTGCAGCTTCATATTGAAGTTGAGGGGAGTGGTTGCGCCGGGGTTCACGCGCACATTTTGTACAAGTATTGAGTCATAGCCCGAATACAATACTAATACATCATAGGTTCCCGGCTCCAGTGGTTTTACGGTGTAATTACCATCGTAGTCGGTTACGTTACCCCCCCTTAGTGTACCCCCCTGGTACACTTGCACTACAGCGCTGGGAAGCGGCTCTTTTTTCTCATCCAATACCCGTCCACCAATTTCCTGCGCAAATGCGGAACCGGATAGTCCTGTAAAAATAAATAGAAGCAGATTACGTAATGTACGTGTCATATCCTGTATTAATAAATTATTAGCAAATGAGGCGTAAAGGTAAAAAAATCTGTTAAAAAACCACGCTAAGCAAATTTATTTTCCCCTATTATCTTATATAATTTTGAAATCCATGCAACCAAATCTCTCGTTTATAAAATCGTCGCCATATATACAGACGTGTTTCTGTACAAAAATCTTGGGCTGAAAGCCAAAAAAAGTTAATTTTTTTTTGAAAACCCTTAATATAGACTATTTTTATAACGCAAATAAAGCCAATTTTGCCTAAAACCGCCCTATATTACTATCAGTTAATATTTATCAGCCCACAATCTTCTGTAAAAGTGTGGCGCTCATCTTGTAGAGGGCCTCGTAGGTATAGCCGGCTATGTGCGGCGTTATTATTACGTTATCCTTTTTCGCCAGCTCATCTACTATCTTTCGCAAGTCGGGCTTCATACGTTCCAGGGGCTCCTGTTCTACCACGTCCAGGCAGGCGCCCGTTACCCTACCCCTTTCTATCCCCCTTTTTAAAGCCGCAGTATCTACTACTTGTCCCCGCGACGTATTCACGAGTATAAACTTTTTCTGCATTCGATCCACAAAACCATCATCGAAGCACTTTAAGGTATCGGCCTGCAGCGGCACATGAAAGCTCACTATATCGGCCTGTTCATATATCTGCTCCAGCGTATCCACACGCTGCACATAGGTAGGTACGGGTTCATTGCTATATTTATCATATACCAGTATCCGCATATCAAAGCCCATCAGCTTTTTGGCAAAAGCTCTACCTGTGTGCCCGAAACCTATAATACCTATTGTTTTCCCCTCCAGCTCCGCGCCGCGATTCTCTTCGCGTTTCCACATCCCGGCCTGCACCTCGGAAGCGCTCCAACCTATGCGTCTTATCAGGCTCAGTAACATACCCAGCGCATGTTCGCCTACTGCATTGCAGTTGCCCTCGGGGCTGCTGTAGCAGCGCACACCCTTACTTGCCGCATAGGGCAGGTCTATCACCTCCATGCCGCTGCCCATCCTGCCTATCCACTGTAGCAGCGGCGCAGCGTTTATCAGGTCTTTGTCCAGTTGTAACCTTGTCGATATTATCACCCCTACGCAGTCGGCTATAAGCCCCGGGGCTGTGTCCTGGGTTATACCCTCTGCCATCCGCAGTTGGTAGCCTGCCGCTACCAGCCCGTCTGTTAGCGCCTTATGCACGGGCGCTGCTATCAGCACATAGCCAAGTTGTCGCTCCATATATATTATAGGTGTTGCTCGCCGGTAGTATCTACTCCGGTAGCATACTTTTTATACAAATACACAAATTCTGCCACGCCCAGTTGCTCGGCGCGCTTGTTCATTAGCTCGTCGGCCATAGCCTCTGGCGGCAGTGTACTCTTCAGTGCATTGCGCAGTGTCTTGCGGCGCTGATTAAAGGCCGCCTTTACTATTATTATAAATCTGCGTTTGTCGGTAATGCCGTGCGGGTTGTGCAAATTGGTAAACCGCAGCACACCGCTCATCACCTTTGGCGGCGGAGTAAAGCACTGCTCGCCTACATCAAACAAATATTCTACTTTAAAGAAAGCCTGCATCAGCACGCTTAGTATGCCATACACCTTCGACCCCGGTCCCGATGCTACACGCAGCGCCACCTCTTTCTGAAACATACCTATTATCTCTGCCACCTGCGGCTCCCACTCCAATGCCTTAAATAATATAGGCGAAGAAATATTGTAAGGAAAATTACCCACCACCGAAAATACGCCCTCAAAAGGAGCCGTAGCCTTTAGTATATCCTGCAATATTATGCGGCCATTTATGCGTGCATAGGTTTTGTTCAGGTAGCGCACCTTTTCTTCATCTACCTCTATAGCCTTGTAGTCTACATCCGTCCACTCCAGCAAATACTTGGTTATAGCGCCGCCGCCAGGCCCTACCTCCAGCAGTTGCAACCCCGGCTTATGGCCAACCTGAGCCACAATTTTTTTGCACACATTTTCGTCGTGCAAAAAATGCTGCCCTAAACTTTTTTTCAGGTGCAGCTCATTCATTGTAGATACCTTCTTGCCTTGCGCCATTGCATACATTGGTTTATACCGGCGCCCATATCGGGCATCGGCAACGGGCGGCAAAGGTAATGGTAAACAGTTTCAATACGAGTGTAATTAAGGCCATGAGTTACTACGCCTGCTAATACCACCTCGCCTGGCAACTAGTTTCATCCTTAGCGCTCAGTCGCCGTGCGTTTTTCTTATGCTCAATTTCCCCGTAATTAAAAATTGAATTACATTACCTTCGTTCATTACTTTAAATTTACAGCATGGAATTCAAAATACTACAGAAACCAACCAAAAAGCATCAGATCGTTATTATAGACGATACTGCGCTACTCAATCAGGTTCCCGATATATCGGCCGACGAAACAACGTTCGCTACAGCGTCTTTTACTGCCGACCAGTCGCTAGTAACCATCAACAGGTACACCCATTACATATTTATATACCTGCTCAAAGCAAAAAAAACCGACTGGCAAACCAGCGAGGCCATCCGCAAAACCGGAGCAGACCTCACCGCTGCCTGCAACAAATATAAAATAGACGAAATAACCATCACCAACTGTTCTTCGCACGATTCGGTAGCTATTTTGTGTGCCGAGGGTATGGCTCTTGCCAACTACCAGTTTCTGAAATACCGCACAGAAGCTGCCAAAATAACCAACACACTAAAGCGGATATGCTTTGCCAAAGACACTGCCAGCGCTAAAGAAGTAGCGCAACTCACAGCAACCATAGAGGCAATTTATCTGGCGCGCACTATGGTAAATGAGCCGCTCAACTTTATGTCGGCCGAGCAACTGGCTCACGAAATTGCCGACATGGGCAAGGAAGCGGGCTTTAAAGTAACCATACTGAACAAAGCCAAAATTGAAAAAGAAAAAATGGGCGGCCTGTTGGCTGTAAACCGTGGTAGTGTTCAGCCGCCTACGTTTACGGTAATGGAGTACGAGCCCAAAAAAGCCATCAACAAGCAACCTATTGTACTGGTAGGTAAGGGCGTGGTGTACGATACCGGCGGACTATCGCTAAAACCTACGCCCAACTCTATGGACAGGATGAAGAGCGACATGAGCGGGGCTGCCCTGGTGGCAGGCGCTATGTATGCCATTGCCAAAATGCAGCTACCCCTGCATGTGGTAGCATTGGCGCCCGCCACCGACAACCGCCCCGGCGAAGAAGCCTACACCCCCGGCGACGTTATAACCATGATGAGCGGCGCAACAGTAGAAGTACTGAACACCGATGCCGAAGGCCGTATGATATTGGCCGACGCGCTGCACTATGCCAAACGCTACAAACCTGAACTGGTAATAGACTTTGCAACCCTTACAGGCGCAGCATCGGTAGCCGTGGGCGAGTATGGCATTGTGTGCATGGGCACTGCCGAAGACGATACCAAGCAGGCGTTCAACGAAAGCGGTTTCCGCCAGTATGAGCGACTTGTTGAATATCCGCTATGGGATGAATATGGCGAATTGATTAAATCGGATATTGCCGATCTTAAAAATGTAGGCGGGCCATCGGGCGGCGCTATTACTGCAGGTAAATTCCTTCAGCATTTCACCGACTACCCTTGGATGCACTTCGATATTGCCGGCGTTTCTTTTGCTACTTCAAAAAAAGGCTACACACCCATAGGAGGCACGGGCTACGGCATGCGTATGCTCATAGATTTCCTGTCTAACTACGGTAAAGCTTAACCACCACAACCAACAAACATGCAACCACATAACGAAAAACCAATAATTGGCATAACCACCGGCGATATCAATGGTATAGGCACGGAGGTAATCATAAAGACGTTTTCCGACAACCGCATGCTCGACTTATGTACGCCGGTGATCTTTGCATCAAACAAAGTCATTAACTACTACAGGCGCATCGTTACCGAGCATACGTTCAATTTCAGCAGCACTAAGGATCTCACAAAGCTAAACCCAAAGCAGGTGAATATTTTCAACTGCTGGGATGAGGAAGTGCCTATACAACCAGGCATACTCACAGAGTCCGGCGGCAAATATGCCATACGCTCGCTGATGGTGGCTACGCAGTGTCTGAAAGACGGCGAGCTGGACGCCATAGTTACGGCGCCCATACACAAAAGCAATACAAACATTCCCGACTTTCCGTTTACAGGACATACGCCATTTTTCAAAGACAAATTCGGAGCTAAAGATGTGCTGATGCTGCTGTACAGTCCTCAACTGCGCGTAGCGCTAGCTACCGAGCATATGCCTATTTCTAAGGTTGCCTCGGCAATTACTAAAGAACTACTGGTATCTAAGATCGGACTGCTGCGCGAGTCGCTCATAAAAGATTTTGGTATCGACAAGCCGCGCATTGCAGTGCTGGGCCTTAACCCACATGCCGGCGACGACGGACAAATAGGTACCGAAGAACAAACTATCATACGCCCGGTAATAGAACAACTGAAACAAAGCGGCAACCTGATATTTGGCCCTTATAGCGCCGATGCGTTCTTTGCCCGCGGCAGCTATACCCAGTTCGACGCTGTGCTGGCTATGTATCACGATCAGGGTCTGGTAGCATTCAAAACGCTGGAGCAAGGCGAAGGTATCAACTATACAGCAGGCTTGCCGGTAATCCGCACCTCGCCCGACCATGGCACAGCTTTCGACATAGCCGGTAAAAACATAGCCGACCCTACCTCCTTTCGTGAAGCTGTTTTCCAGTGCATTAGCCTTCTCGAGCAGCGTCGTAACTATGCAGCAGCAACAGCATCCCCGCTGCGCAGAGGCAAAATAGAAAAGGAAAAAGAGAAAACAGAAGAAACAATAGCATAAGCTACACTGCCAACAAACACTTATATAGCGCGCTGCAAGGCGCGCTAATTTTTTGCATAAAATATACCGCATAAAAAAAGCCACCCACAACGGATGGCTCTTAAAACAATATTGTTAGTGCAACTTATCTACCGCCTATCCACTTACAGTCGAAGTGTACAGTGTCTATATCTACATGGCATACCAGCTTCAGCGTATCATGATACAGCTTGCCTGTGCCGCGATATACGGTGCTGTTGTTGTTACCGCTAAAGGTAAATGAATCGGTAGCCTGCATAGTGCAGGTAGCGCTATCGTCCCAGTTATTCAAAAAATGCTTCATTTGCATTTCCAGCGGCTTTGCCGGGATAGCATAAAAATATAACGGATACTGGTAAATACCAGCCCTTAAACCAGCAGTGCAGCTATCAGCGCCATTCCATGTATAAATAAATTTGTGGCGGCTCAGCGTATCGCATCTCGACCCTTCATATCCCGGAAGGCAAGTACAGTTACCATCGTAGCACGAACCCAGGTTCTTACAAGCTACATCCACACACTTGTCTTTGTGGCACGACGTGTATACCAGAGCAGACATAACACTCATAATCAAAAATGCAGCAAGCAATACGTAGCGTATCGGTTTCATATTCTTAGTTTAGAACGGCTAAAATACCAAATGTTTGTTCAAAGATAACTTTAGTAGCGATAATTTTTCTAACACGCCACATATTCTTTACGCAAATAAAACAATAATCGGCCGATAAACACAGAATAACGAGGAAAATTAGTATGCTTGTTGGTTACACTAATGACGAGTTGCTTTTAGATGCGCCATAATTTCCATTATAAACGGTATGTTAAACCAAAAAAAAATGCCCCGAATATCCGGGGCATGATAGTTTACAAGGTGACAGGAAAATATCTTAGAAAACTTAAAAATAAATTAATGCTCAAAAAAAGTAGGTTTCAGACTACAAAACTAATCATTCCTCTTCATCAAATTTCATTTCACTCAAAAAAAATTGTTATTTCTTCGTGATTAATGATAGTTGGCAAAACAACAACATACTGTATCTTCGCGCTTTGCGTTATAACACCGAAAAATTAGGGCAATCAACAGTACACCATACATGCGCAGCGGCTTTTTTTCTTTATTGCTATTACTATTGTTTGTAGCTACTGCCAGCGCGCAACGTACTGCGCTTAACATGCCCGATCACGATGACAAGCCCTACTATTTCGGTATCACTTTTGGCGTCAACTATTCAGTCTATCAAATTAAGTACACACAATCTTTCGCCAATACCGATACCTTCAAAAAAATTCAGCCGCACTGGCAACCCGGTTTCAACCTGGGCCTTATAGGCAACCTAAAGCTCAGCAAATTCATCGACCTGCGTTTTGTTCCATCGCTGGCATTTGCCGAAAAAAATCTGGAATTCCAATATGGCTACCCCAACGATAGCACTTCAAGCCGCGGCATCGAGTCCATTTATATGCATCTACCGCTCCAACTCAAGTTCAAGAGCGACCGTATTAGCAATTTCAGGTTTTACGGCCTGCTGGGCGTAAAACTTGACTACGACCTTGCTGCGAATGCACGCTCTCATCGTCCCGATGAGTTCATCAAAATAAGCCCTGTTGATTATGGCGGCGAATTGGGCGTAGGTTTCGAATTTTACTACCCAAACTTTATCTTCTCGCCCGAAATTAAGATTAGTCAGGGCTTCAACAATCAATTGTACCCCGACCGTGGGCTACAACTTACCAACGCTATCGACAACCTGCGCACCCGCATGATTGTTATTTCTATACATCTGGAAGGATAATTGCTGTTTGCTGTTCTCTCTATACTGCGGTTGATGCAATTTATGGCGCAAACGCGCCCATCAATTAATATCTTACCTTTGCCGCCGTAAAAATTCTAACGAAACATACTCATGAAAGAGGCATACATAGTAGACGGAATCAGAACGCCGATTGGTAACATAAGAGGCGCATTATCAGGGGTTAGAGCCGACGATATGGCCGCGCTGGTACTGCAGCAGTTGGCCGCACGCAACCCCAATATCAACCCCAACGACATTGACGATGTAATAATGGGCTGCGCCAATCAGGCTGGCGACGACAACCGCAACGTTGCGCGCATGGCGTTGTTGCTGGCTGGCCTACCTATTTCTGTGCCCGGCGAAACTGTCAACCGTCTCTGCGCATCAGGTATGTCGGCAGTTATCAATGCAGCCCGCGCCATAAAAGCCGGCGATGGCGATGTGTTTATGGCAGGCGGCGTAGAGAATATGACCCGCGGACCATGGGTTATATCTAAAACTACTCAGGCTTACGGACAAGACGCAAAAATGTATGACTCCAGCTTCGGATGGCGCTTCATAAACCCCAAAATGCACGAAATGCATGGAACCGATGCAATGGGTGAAACAGCCGAAAACCTGGCCGACCAGTACAATATCAGCCGCGCAGATCAGGATTTGTTTGCCTATAATTCGCAAATGAAAGCTGCTACAGCGCAACAATCTGGCCGTCTTGCCGAAGAAATAACGCCCATCATCATACCGCAAAAAAAAGGCGACCCTACAGTAATAGATAAAGATGAATTTATTAAAGGCAATACTACCGTAGAAAAACTCGCGCAGCTTAAAGCATCGTTTCGAAAAACAGGTACGGTTACCGCCGGTAATGCTTCCGGCCTCAACGACGGCGCCGCTGCATTACTGATACTCTCGGGCGATGCGCTAAAAAAATACGATGCCACACCCAAAGCCCGCATCGTAAGTTCGGCGGTAGTGGGGGTTGAGCCGCGCATCATGGGTATAGGCCCGGTAGGCGCCACCCAAAAGGCGCTTGCAAAGGCCGGCCTCAGCCTGAACGACATAGACGTTATTGAGCTCAATGAAGCATTTGCTGCACAAGGCTTAGCAGTAATTCGCGAACTGGGTCTTGCCGACAACGACCCACGCATCAACCCCAATGGCGGCGCCATAGCTCTGGGCCACCCCTTGGGCATGTCAGGAGCGCGTATTATTTATTCTGCTGCATTAGAACTGCAAAAAACCGGCAAACGCTATGCGCTGGCCACTATGTGCATTGGCCTTGGTCAGGGTTATGCAGTTGTTTTGGAGCGGGTATAACATACTTCAGATATTCTACTCAACAATCCGGTTGCGCCGCTAGGCTGCTGCCGGATTGTTCTTTTACAGCCAATATCAACGATTGCTCCGCCCAACATTGTACCTTTATAACCTAAAACCGGTATACTATGCTGATTAACAATTATGATGCCGTTGGCGCGATTAGAGTAACTGAAGCCGATGGTAAAGTAATAAAACAAACCATTAAGTACACAGCAAAAGAACCCGACTACGCGCTTGCTTACGCGCCTACCTCCTTTAGGGTATACAACCGAAAATATACGTTTCATTTCCCCCTTAGGTGCGCTTTCGAGCAAACACTGAAAACCACTTTTGTTATAGCCTGCGAACTGCTGAATATATATGCTGAAGGCGACACTCCGGCCGACGCGGAGAAAAACTTCAGCTACAAATTTCACCAGTTGTATGAAGCGACGCGCAACGATGCAGATGCAGAAGCACAACGACAAAAGACAATCATCGATGCGCATGTAAAAACCATCGCTCAATGGTAGCCTCAGCTCCAACGACCCGGTGCAGACCAATGGCAGCCGCCGGTCCAAATTTTAAAATCAAGGATTTTTGACGTACTTTTCCCAACCCGATGGTTATCCGCCTACTACTTCTTTCTTATTGTCTTTGCTTTTTCGGCATAGCCCACGGGCAATCGCCTAAAAAAGCGTCGCGGCTATATGGCGTCGCTCAGCGCATGAAAGCAAAAAAGAAACCGGAGAAAGCCTTTAAAAAGCTGGAGAAGTCGATAAAAAAAGACCGTAAATGGCCCGACGCCTACAGCCAGTTGGGCGAATGGTACTTCGACCAACATCGTTTTGCCGATGCCGCTCAGGTGTTTCGGAATGCTGCGTCGCGCGTACCAAACGGGCAACGCAGATTTGCAAAACCGCTGGCAAAATGCTTGCTCTATGCCGGCAAGGCCGATGATGCGCTTTACCTGATAAACACCTATGCTACCGCTGCCGACAGCGCAGAATGGAACCAAATGCGCCGCCAGGGCGATTTCATTAGGCAAGCGCTCATCATGCAGTCTGCTACTACGCCCACTCCGCTTGGCATTCGTATTAATACGCCCGACCCGGAACTTTTTCCCTGTATGGCCGTAGATACTCAAACTTTCTATTTTACCCGCCGCCTCAACAATATGGACGATGAGTTGTATCGCGCCGATTTCGATTCCTGCGGCGGTTGGCTATCGGCGGTAAACATGGGATATATACCCAACTCGCCCGACGCAGAACTTGCTGAGTTTATTTCGGCCGACGGCCACTATATGTTTTTCACCCGATGCGACAAACGCAGCGAAGACGGATTTGCCGAGGGCGGATGCGACCTGTACATGTCTTATCGAGTAGCCAACGACAGCGATTGGTCGATAGCTCAACCTTTTGGCTCCACCATCAATACACCTGCTTACGAGGGTATGCCCTCTCTATCGCAGGACAATAGGGAACTATATTTTGTTAGCGATCGCGAAGGCGGAATGGGCGGGTACGATATATGGATATCTAAGTTTGAAGACGGACTATGGCAGGCGCCGCAAAATGCCGGCCCGGCAATCAATACTCCCGGCAATGAAACAGCGCCCTATATTGATGTAGATAATAAAACTTTCTTTTTTACCAGCGACTACTGGCCCGGCATGGGAGGCAGCGACCTGTTTGTAAACCGCAAAATGAATGACACGCTATGGGGGCGGTCGGTAAATCTGGGCTACCCTATAAATACAGCCCACAACGAAAAAACGGCCTGCGTAACCCTGGATGGCAAGAAGCTGTACTTCGCCAGCGACCGTGCCGGCCCCGCTGGCAACTACGACATTTACCATACCCCGCTGCCTGCGCAAATGCAACCGGCTCCTGTAAGCTACCTGAAAGGCTATGTTTTCGACAGCCTTACTGAAGCCCGACTAAACTATGCAGTAATAGAGATAAGCAATGTGGCTACCGGAGAGGTACTTTATAAGTTTCATAGCAACCGCGGCGATGGTAGCTACCTGATAGCCCTGCACCTTAACCATACCTACGCTATAAAAACACAACGGATGGAGTACAAAACAGTATGTGATACCGTTTTGTTCGACTCCAGTTACCTCTACAAACCGCTAATACATAATATTTGCATGGTGCCCAGCAACTACCGCTATATACGCGCCATAAACGACAGCCTTATTGCCACGCTACATTTTGAAGTAAACCACGTAGAGCTTGCCGACTCAGATAAGGTAATGATTCGCAAAGCGCTGGAGCCATGGCTTCTGGAGCCCAATATTACACTGCTTGTGAATGCCTACACCGACAATACAGGCACGCCAATGATTAATGAAGAGCTATCGCAGAAACGCGCATCAATGGTTGCAAATGCACTCAACAAACTTGGCGTAAGCGTAACAAATATTGAAGCGCACGGATGGGGCGAGGCAAAAATGATAGCTACCAACGACACCGAAGAAGGGCAGAAAATGAACCGCCGAGTAGAGATAATTATAAGGCGCGCGGAACTGATAATCCACTAAGCAGCGTAATTGCAGAACAGTCAACAGAAACTAATAACTTACTTCTCGTTATTTTGCAATAATGACATTTGCCTGCCAGCTACGCAAATACCCAGACTATTTCGGGCATTGAACTATAAAATTAACCCGTCAGCTAACTGCTAACAGCTAATAAAATACATCTTCATACCGCCTTTATTTTTGGCATGAATCTCGCCTCTGTATATACAGGCAAACTTATCTTTTACCAGTTCGTAGGTAGTTTGAGAAATATTTATTTTACCGGGTTCGCTGCTTTGCTCCATACGGGCGGCAGTGTTCACTGTGTCGCCCCATATATCGTAAGCAAACTTGCGTACCCCAACTATACCCGCTACCACACTACCGGTATGCACCCCTATCCTTATCTCAAAAGTACCTTCGCCCAGTGTCTTTTTGCGTTCCACCATAAAATGCAAAATTTCTATGGCAGCGCTCACCATATTTCGGGCATGATCCTGTACCCCCTGCGGCAGGCCAGCTACTGCCAGATAGGCATCTCCTACGGTCTTTATTTTCTCGATACCGTATTTAACCATAATTCCATCAAACGCTTTAAAACATGTATCCAGCTCGTTCACAAGCTCTTGTGGCGACATCCGTTCGCCAGCCTTTGTAAATCCTACAAAATCTGTAAAAATTACTGTTACATCATCAAAATATTTAGCCGCTGCGCTGCCTTTTTCTTTAAGTTCCTCGGCCACCTCAGCAGGCAATATATTCAGCAATAGCGCCTCCGACCGTTGCTTCTCTTTTGCTATAGCCAGGTGGTCTCTGCGTTTCTGGCGGTAGGCATATGCCGCAGTTATTGCTATAATCAGCATCAGTACCGCAACCGTAGAAATCGCATATATCATTTTGCGCTCCTGCTTCAGATGCTCTGCAGCAATCGCCTCTTTTTTCTCTTGTTCGGTTCTTGCCCTTGCCAACTCTGCTTCTGCTTTAGCCTGCTTCTGCGCGCTTTCTATTTCTACCTGCTTCAGGTTAAGCTCGTATTCAAACTTAACCGCCTGACGTTCTATTTCAGTTTTTGCTTCGCTCTGTTTCTTTTCGTATTCGTTTTTTAGCGCTTGCTGTTGCACCTTCTTCTGCCATGCCAAATCCTTCTGCTCGCCCTCTTCCTTCAGTTTCTCTTGTTTCTTGCCATATACATACTGCATATCGCTCTTTACTACTTCAGTACTTTTCTCCTGATTATAAATACCTTCCAGGTATTTACTGTGCTGTTTGTAGCTTTCTTTAGCGCCTTCTGCATCGCCCTGTAAAGTTTGGATAGCGGCTAGCTGACTGTAAGAGGCCTGCAGCAAGTCCAGATCGCCAAGTTCTTTCTGAATAAATATTGCGCGGTTCAGGTAGTTTTCTGCCCTGTTCAGCATTTGCATTTTCGATATACGCGATAACGAATCAGGCAAACGCAACTTAGCGGAGTCTTCCGCCATTTTTTGAAAATTCTTTCCAAGTGCAAACAAAGCCGCCGACATTGTTGATCTATCGTAAGCATCCTCTGCCGCTTTCAGGCACCGCCAGTAATATTCAACCGCCATCCCCGGATCTCGCTTCAGCGCATAGCAACTCCCCATTACCTTGCACGATGCAGCAACCCCTCTCCTGAAGCCAAGCCTTGTTGCGAGATCCATTCCCTGCTGTGCATATTTCACACCTTCATCTGGCTTGGTGTAGTTGTATTTAGCGCCCAGATCATTTAGTATTCTTACTTTAATAGTATCCTCTTTTGCCTTAGGCAGCTCTCGCAACAACGAATCTATATAGGCTTGCCCTTGTTTTTGCGCTACAGCTGTGCCGCAGGCAAAGAGCGCGAAACCCATTAAGATTATCGCATATTTTGTACGAAAAATAAAATCAGGCAACATATTGTTTTTCAATTTTTTACTGTTCACGCAAAATACTACTTGTTTCCTAAGCATCAAATAGAAGTCCGTTTTAGTTTATAAGACACAGGGCATTGAACGCAAAAAACATAATGCATACTGTTAACGCTTTTCAATTATCATCGAAAAAAAACAAATTACAAACACAAAAAACGTAAACTGTTGTTTTAGCGCTCTAACATACGAAATACATTTCAAAGCCGTATAATTTTTATCAATAATCAACAACTCCCCCTGATGCATATAGTCGCTACTAGCTATTAACCACCTATTTTGTCGAAAAACTTCCTACTGCATTAGTAATCAATTCTCTATAACAGTAACTTTATTGCGCAAAATTGCACGTTATTCCGCGCACAAACAATCTAATTCCCTAAATGCAAGCACATTTCGACCGCGTAATTTGACCATTTATCAAAAAAAATTGCGCAATTATGTTTATATCATTACTTTTAGCCCTGTACTATAACTACATACTATGCAATTCGAAAATGCAAAGAAATTTATTGTAGACAAGTTGAAAGTAGAGCTTCCTGAGCACCTGTCTTATCATAGCGTTGGTCACATTAAGGATGTTTATAACTCAGCAGAACGAATCGCGGTTGAAGAAGGTATTAGTGGCGAAGAAATGACTCTTTTGCTAACCGCCGTCCTTTTTCACGATTCAGGATTTTTAGTGCAGCAGAAAGACCATGAAAGCATTTCATGCGAGATTGCACGTGAGTTTCTGCCGGGTTTCGACTATTCGGAAGATGAGATTCAGCAAATATGCGGTATGATTATGGCTACCAAAGTGCCGCAAAAACCGCACAACCATCTTGAAGAAATAATTTGTGATGCTGATCTAGATTATTTAGGTCGTGATGATTTCTTTACTATCGGCAACCGACTTTTTAGCGAGTTGCGCGTATATGGAATGATACAGAGCGAACTGGAATGGAATCAGCTACAGGTGCGCTTTTTGGAAAGCCACCATTATTTTACAAAAACAGCTATGAGGCTGCGCAACGATAGCAAAAACGCACACCTGCAGTCTATAAAATCTCTAATCAAGTAGAAATCTAATGAAGCTAACGCTGCATATGCCCGACTATGTGCAAGACATTTTGTACACGGCTTCGGGAACGCTTTTCAGTGGTTTTGCGTTGAAAGGTTTTCTTGTACCCAACAACTTCCTCGATGGAGGCATAACTGGTATTTCGCTACTGTTGCATGAACTATACCACGTCAATCTGGCATTGCTGATTATTCTGCTCAATATTCCGCTGATTATTGCTGCGGGGTTCAATGTAAACTGGAAATTTGCCCTTAAAATGCTCGCAAGCATTAGTGGATTGGCTATATGCCTTACGTTCATCCACTACCCCATTATCACAGAAGACAAGCTCCTTGTCTCCATATTCGGTGGCTTCTTCATGGGGTTAGGTATTGGCCTCGCCATGCGCGGAGGTTGTGCGCTCGATGGTATTGAGGTATTGGCCTTATACACTCTGAAACGCAGCAGTTTTACAATAAGCGAAATAATATTGGGCCTAAACGTGATTATTTTCCTCATAGCTGCCTTAAAACTCGGCCTCGAAACCTCGCTTTATTCAATGCTTACCTACTTCACTGCCAGCCGCACACTGAGCTATGTTATAGAAGGGTTGGAAGAATATACAGGCGTAACCATTATATCGGGTAAGAGCGAAATCATCAAAGAGCAGCTGGTAATGCACTTAGGTCGTGGTATCACTATTTACAAGGGTGAGCGGGGATTTCTCAAAAACAGTTTCGATAAAAGCGAAGAAACCGATATTGTTTTCACCATCGTAACGCGCCTAGAAGTGCGCCGCCTTAAAAACACTGTGTATTCCATTGACCCAAAAGCATTCGTGTATACCAATACAATTAAAGAGGCCACAGGCGGAGTGTTAAAACACCACAAGGGTCATTAATTACCTATTTCCAACTACTTTTCTCCATTCTATATTCTATTAGCTATCCTTTGTTTTGATTAGTCAATCACCTGATTAATCAAAACACCGTTTTTGCAATACTACACTCAAACATTTGGTTGTTAGGGTATTGCCCGTTAAATAAATCTATCTACAAAACAATAATCAGCGTTTTTTAACCAGTTTCCGTCAACGTTATTATCATAATATTTCACTTTTCCAGCGCGCACTACTATCTTTAAGGTTCAAATCAGATACTATATGCAACGCGATACCGCAATATTTGCTCTCATAAATGAAGAACTGGAACGCCAGCGCCACGGACTGGAATTGATAGCTTCCGAAAACTTTACCAGCATGCAGGTAATGGAAGCTATGGGAAGCGTAATGACCAATAAATACGCAGAGGGATACCCCGGGAAAAGATATTATGGAGGTTGCGAAGTAGTAGATAAAAGCGAACAACTGGCTATTGACCGGGCAAAGGCAATCTTTGGCGTAGAATATGCCAATGTGCAACCGCATAGCGGCGCACAGGCCAATGCTGCGGTAATGCTCGCGATACTTAAACCCGGGGATACCATACTGGGACTAGATTTGAGCATGGGCGGACACCTTACTCATGGATCGCCTGTGAATTTTTCAGGTAAATTGTACAATGCAGTGCATTATGGCGTAATCAAGGAAACCGGAAGGGTGGATTATGACATGATGGAAAGTCAGGCGATAGAACATAAACCTAGATTAATAATTTGTGGCGCTTCGGCCTACAGCCGCGACTGGGATTACCCGCGTATCCGCGCCATCGCCGACAAAGTTGGCGCAATGGTGCTGGCAGATATCAGTCACCCGGCCGGTCTTATAGCTAAGGGCTTGCTCAGCAGCCCTTTCGACTATTGCCATATTGTTACCACCACTACACACAAAACGCTTCGCGGCCCTCGCGGCGGACTCATTCTAGTAAAAACAGACTTTGAAAACCCTATGGGTATCAAAGGCCCTAAAGGCGAAATAAGAATGATAAGCCAACTTATTGACTTGGCGGTTTTCCCCGGTACTCAGGGCGGACCTCTAGAACATGTGATCGCGGCAAAAGCTGTCGCTTTTCATGAAATCTTGTCCGACGAATTTCTTGTTTATGCAAAACAGGTTATTGCTAACTCAAAAGCGCTCGAAAATGGATTCCTTAACAAGGGCTACGATATAGTTTCTGGCGGATCAGATAACCACCTACTGCTTATAGACCTCAGAAACAAGAATATTAGCGGCAAGAAGGCCGAAAACACCTTGGTAAGGGCAGATATTACCATCAACAAAAACATGGTCCCATTCGACGACAAATCGCCCTTTATCACATCGGGTATACGTGTAGGTGTACCAGCAGTTACTACGCGCGGACTGAAAGAAAACCACATGCAACATATTGTTGATTGGCTGGATCGCGCACTCATGTCGCCAGACGACGAAACTGTGATTAATACAATTAAAGGCGAAGTAAACGAATTCATGAAGGGGTTTCCCATGTACCCTGGCCTGTAATTTAAAAAATAATATCGCTACTGCTCCCGGCCATACTACTGGCCGGGAGTTTTTTTTTAGGTGTGTGCAATAATGAGGAACAAAATAGACACCTGCAATTTTCTACACCTAAGGTTTCTTTCGTTTGCTTACCTTTGCGACTATCAAATATAAAATAATGAGCAAAGGACCAATATCTCAGTTTATACAACATCATTATCGCCACTTCAATGCAGCAGCGCTGGTAGATGCCGCAAAAGGCTATGAAACACACTTGCTTGAAGGCGGTAAAATGCTGGTATCGCTGGCAGGAGCTATGAGTACCGCCGAATTAGGTATATCATTTGCAGAAATGATTCGTTCAGGCAAAGTGGATATCATCAGCTGCACAGGCGCCAACCTGGAAGAAGACATAATGAATCTTGTGGCGCATACACACTACAAGCGTGTGCCCAACTACCGCGATCTTACGCCAACTGAAGAATATGAGCTGCTGGAGCAAGGCTACAACAGAGTTACAGACACTTGTATTCCTGAGGAGGAAGCTTTTAGAAGAATACAACGCCACATATACAAAATATGGAAAGATGCTCAGGACAAGGGCGAACGCTACTTCCCTCACGAATATATGTATAAGCTATTGCTTAGCGAAGTAATGAAAGATGATTATGAAATCGACCCTAAACATAGCTGGATGATTGCCGCTGCAGAGCGTAACACACCTATTATCGTTCCGGGCTGGGAAGACAGCACCATGGGCAACATTTTTGCATCTTATTGCATCAAGGGCGAACTGGTTCCATCCACAATGAAAAGCGGTATCGAATACATGATGTGGCTTACAGAATGGTACCGGGCAAACTCAAGCGGCAAAGGCGTAGGTTTCTTCCAGATTGGCGGTGGTATCGCTGGCGACTTCCCTATTTGCGTTGTGCCAATGATGTATCAGGACCTGGAATGGCACGATGTACCATTCTGGAGCTATTTCTGTCAGATAAGTGATAGCACTACATCCTACGGTTCGTACAGTGGCGCGGTGCCAAACGAGAAAATAACCTGGGGTAAGCTAGATATTCATACCCCTAAATTTATTGTAGAAAGCGACGCAACAATTGTTGCTCCATTGATATTTGCCTACATACTTGGCTGGTAAATTTGCATAAAACAGAAATAGTAATGGGCGGCATACATAATTGTGCCGCCCATTGCTATTTCTTAAAGTAGCCCAACTAACTAATGATTTACCATAAAAAAAGCGCGCCCCAATATACCATTGCTCGAAAAAATAGTTAGGAAATACTCTCCAAATGCATAATCTGTGGTATTGAGCTCAACATTTGTAGCGGAAGTTAACCTGACAGTTTCTTCATGAAACATAGCGCCAGTAGGATCGCACACCCGCAATGTAAGATCACCTGTAACTGGCTCCGATAAAATAATATTGAGTATCTTATCAGAGGGATTGGGAAACAACTTTACAGAATATCCACCTTTACCAGTGATAGGAGTATCTGATATAGCGATAGAGTCGCATGAACTAACGGTACGGCAATAATTCCGACGAGACCATTCCATATACACATTGCTCCACTCTGCCCATGCATTCCTGTCTAAGAGCGCAAGACAGTATACAGATGAAATAGCTGTTTTTGCCTGCATTTCACGTGGGCTCAAATTCTCAGGCAAATTAGCGATGTTGTACTCCTGATAAAGTGACTGATTGTAACATTCTTTTTTATCTCTACCCAGCTTCCGCACCATTTCAAAGGCTGCTTTGCCGGTAGTGTAATGGGCAACATGATCGTTGGGATTGATACGAGAATTGATTTCAGGAAAGTGAAAGTATGTTTTTTCAGGCTTGAACCCTCTTGATTCAGTTTCAACTATACCATAAATCGTATTAACAAAATCATTCCAATCTAAGTAAGTTGTAGAAGAATCTATGGTATGCACGGGATCAAAGGGGTAAGTAGGGAAATAGGAATACTCCCCGCACTTAATTCTCATAAAATAACTTTTAGTGTTCTTAAACACATAAGTAGCGATAGAATGACCACTAATATTTACATTAGTATAACCTGCGTAGGGAATACCCGGACCTACAGATCCATAACGGCAACCGGCAAAATGCACTGAGTTTCGGGCGCCGGCTTCACGCACTCTCCAATAGGGTATATGGTCGTATTTACCAAACGATGGATCCTTACAATTACATGTTTTAGTATCGTCATCATCGTGTACATTACCAGCTGTAGTATAAATAAAAACTACTTTCCTGTTGTTACTATCTGGCGCTTTGCTGTCAAACCTATTAATGTCATTATAAACATCCGACCCCATGAACAGTTGCCAGTCGTCTTGATGAGCAATGATATAAAAGGCTATACCATCTCGATAAATTACTGGAGGTAATTGGGCTTCTGCTCGCAAAACACAAAAACAACACAACAGTAAGAATAACAAAAACCGAAACTTCACAGACAATCAATTAATAGAAAAGACAAAACGAATATCCACGCTTACTAAACGCAAATATCCGCCTATTTATCATAACGAAAAAATAATTCCTCTATGCTTTCAGACGCTCTACAATAGCAATATACTCATTCATTGCTTCCTCAGCGCTCATGCCAGCTCGCTTTTTCCAGGCATTATACTTTGCTTTTCCTATAAAATCAAATGAGTTACCTGTAAACTCGTCCGAACAATTACCAAAAGTTGCTTGCTTGTACAAGCTATACAAACCAAGCAATGTATCGTTATCTGGTCTTGATGATAGAGATTGGCTTGTAGCTACCGCTTGCTCAAATGTTTCCTTAAGGGTCATAATTCTATTATTGAATAACAAGTTCTTTTATCATGGGTATTTGTTCGCCGTATTGACTGCTGTTTAGCTCGGGATTAGCTCTCTCTGCTTCTTCTATTGGAGCGAAAGAAGACAGAGGCTCACCACGCCTTTTACGTACTGCTGTAGTATGCTCAAAATGGGCAGAAACCTTTCCATCGCGCGTTACTACACTCCAACCATCGCTAAGTGTCTCAACATCTCTTGTGCCCAGATTAATCATTGGTTCAATTGCAAGCACCATACCCTCTTTCAACTTCTTACCATCGCCACGACGACCAAAATTAGGTACTTGCGGGTCTTCATGCAAAGATCTCCCAACGCCATGACCAACTAATTCGCGAACAACTCCATAACCATGCTCGCCATGTGTAAATTGCTCAACAGCGTAGCTGATATCGCCAACACGATTGTTTTCACATGCTTGTGCAACGCCTCTATAAACCGACTCCTTAGTTACCTTAAGTAACTGCAATACTTCTGGAGCAACATTACCTATTGCAAAAGTATAAGCAGAATCTCCGTGGTAGCCATTTTTATAAAAACCACAATCTACAGATACTACATCGCCATCTTTCAAAACATAATCGCTGGGAAAACCATGCACGACTACATTGTTTACTGAAATACACAAAGTGGCAGGAAAACCATGATAACCTTTAAAAGATGGAACACCACCGTTATCACGTATAAAAGTCTCAGCCATAGTGTCTATCGACTTTGTAGTGATACCGGGCTTTAAAAGTTTTGCCACCTCGGTTAAGGTGGCAGAAACCATTAATGCACTTTTACGAATCAACTCAATCTCGTCTCTTGTTCTAATATATATCATTACGTGAGCTAATCTAATTAATATTGACTGCTAAATATTAGGCAGACAATGTTTTTGCGGTAGTAGCAGCTGGAGCCGAAGTACGACCGGTGATACGTCCTGTTTTCATCAAACCATCATAATGGTTCATCAAAAGGTACGATTCAACTTGTTGTAGCGTATCCAAAATTACACCGACGCCAATCAACATTGAAGTGCCGCCAAAGAATGATGCGAACCCACTGGTAACACCTAAAAGTTGAGCAAGACCAGGAAGAATACCCGCAGCAGCAAGGAAACATGCACCTGGCAGTGTAATACGATCCATGATAGTAGCAATATAGTTAGCAGTATCTTCGCCAGGTTTAACGCCGGGGATAAAGCTATTATTACGTTTCAGGTTGTCTGCCATTTCAGTTGGGTTGAAGATCAACGCAGTGTAGAAGTAGGTAAATGCTATAACCATTATTGCATAAACCACATTATACAACAAAGAACCACTGTTTGTAAGCATACGAATGAAACCTGCAGCGTTATCGCTTGTACTGAATCCTGTAAAGATAGTCGGGATGAACATCATTGCCTGAGCAAAGATGATAGGCATTACACCTGCTGAATTTACCTTCAATGGTATGAAATCTCGAGAACCGCTAACGTCTTTTGCTGCATTCGTACTACCTATTATTCTACGAGCGTAGTTCAATGGAATTTTACGTACACCTTGAGTGAGCAAAATAAGACCAATAATAACTGCGATGAATACTGCAATTTCAATAAGAAATATCAATAAACCTCCGCCGCCATCGCCGCCTCTTTTAGTAAAATCCTGAAAAATAGAACTGGGGAAGCGCGCCAGGATACCAACCATAATTATTAATGATGTTCCATTACCGATACCACGATCAGTAATTTTCTCACCAAGCCACATTACAAACAAAGTACCAGCAGTGAGAACAATAATAGTAGAAATCCAGAACATAAAAGGACTGAAATCTGGAGCTAATGAAGCGCTATATTGTGGAGACCTAAGGTAAGCTACATAAGCGCTGGCCTGAAAAGCTGTAACTATTACTGTAAGGTAACGAGTATATTGGTTGATTTTTCTACGTCCGCTATCTTCCTTTTGAAGTTTTGCTACCTGTGGTATTACTATCCCTGCAAGCTGCATAAAGATTGAGGCAGAAATGTAGGGCATAACGCCTAATGCAAATATCGAGGCACGACTAAATGCGCCGCCGGCAAACATATTAAGGATACCAAGTATTCCGCCCGGTCCATTGGTATCGCCGAGCCTTGATGGGTTGATACCTGGGAGTGCGATATAACAACCTATACGATATACAAGCACTAATAAAATAGTGTAAAGTATACGTTTACGAAGCTCTTCAATGCCCCAGATATCTTTAAGTTTATCAATAAATTTCTTCACAGGAACTGTTGTTAATCAAAAATGAAATGCGAATAAACGATAAAAGACGCATTTTTCCAAAAAATACGTCTTTTTATGTTAAAGAAGTTCTATTGTGCTTCCAGCAGCAGCTATTGCTTCTTTTGCTTTAGCGCTTGCAGCGTTTACTTTGAATGGTATTTTAGCTTTCAATTCGCCATTTCCCAATAATTTTACCAAATCGGTACGGTTAATCAAACCATTGATATAAAGAATGTCCGGAGTGAATTCTTCCAAACCATATTTGTCAATCAAGAAATCAAGCTGACCTAAGTTGAACACTTTATACTCTACGCGGAATGGATTAATAAAACCACGCTTTGGCATACGACGCTGAATTGGCATCTGGCCGCCTTCGTGACCTCTTTTACTTTGGTAACCGGTACGAGCTTGCTGACCTTTGTTACCTTTAGTAGCTGTTCCACCATGGCCGCTACCTTCACCACGACCTATACGTTTTCCTTTTTTGGTTGAGCCTTCTGCAGGCTTCAGATTGTGCAGTTGCATAAATACAATTTTTAAACTTGCGCGGAATTTGTAACCGCTCGCAAATAATTAGAAAATAAATTAGTTAAGTTGTTCAACTTTTACCAGATGATGAACGGCCTGAACCATTCCCAAAATCTGAGGTGTAGCTTCAACTTCAACAGAGTAAAGCATTTTGCGTAAACCCAATGCTTTCAATGTACGCTTTTGGCGTTCCATACGGTCGATACCGCTCTTAACCTGTGTAATTCTTATCTTTGACATGATAACTAAAATTAAAAATCGGAAACTTTGATTGGTTGATAAAATGAAATGTAAAGTTATGGATGAGCACAACCTTACATAAACATTATTGTTCGTAAATATCGAAAGATTAAATTGGCTATTGCCAAACAATACTAACCATTAAATACTTTCTTCAGGCTTACATTTCTATCCTTAGCAACCTGAATAGGTTCTCTAAGCATTGCCAATGCAGTGAATGTAGCCTTAACCACGTTATGTGGGTTTGCAGAACCAAGTGATTTAGATAAAACGTCAGTAATACCTGCAGCCTCAAGTACAGCCCTCATGCTACCACCAGCGATAACGCCGGTACCATGTGCTGCTGGCTTGATAAACACCTTTGCAGCTCCTTCTTTAGCAAGCTGCTCGTGAGGTATAGTGCCATGCATTACTGGAACTTTGATGAGGTTTTTCTTTGCATCATCAATGCCTTTTGTAATAGCTTCCTGAACTTCCTTAGCTTTTCCTAAACCATGTCCTACTACTCCGTTGCCATTACCTACTACAACAAGTGCAGAGAAACTAAAAGCACGGCCTCCTTTGGTAGTTTTCACCACGCGGTTAATAGCCACTACCTTTTCAGTAAGGTCCAGGTCACCGCCTTTTATGCGACTAATTTGTGTCTTCGCCATTTTGTTTAAATTAGCTTATGTGATATTCCCTAGGGAAGTGCTACCACACGTAATGTATTTTATAAATATTTTGACTAAATATACTGTATTGCCAAGAAAAGGCTTAGAATTTCAAACCGCCTTCACGTGCACCATCTGCAACAGACTTAACACGACCGTGATACAAATAACCACCTCTATCGAATATACAATTCTCTATACCGGCTGCTTTTGCTTTCTGAGCTACTGTTTTACCAACAGCAAATGACTTTTCAACCTTTGTACCGCCTAATGCTACGATATCTTTCTCACGTGAGCTGCATGATGCTAAGGTAAATCCAGTGTTATCATCAATCAACTGAACGTAAATATCGCTATTACTACGAAATACAGAAAGCCTTGGCTTCTGGGCAGTACCATGAAGTTTGGCCCGTATGCGCCAACGTAATTTTTGGCGACGAAGTACTTTTGGATCTTGTGACATTGTATGTTTGTTTTACGGGCTCATCAAAAATGCAAGATGGCTACCGGAATTTTTGTTATTAAAAAATTGGAATGCAAATGTAAGGAAAGAAATCTGCTAAAACTGTAATAAAAACTAAAACAATTATTTACCTGCAGACTTACCGGCTTTACGACGAACAATCTCGCCAACAAAGCGCACACCTTTACCCTTGTATGGTTCTGGCTTACGTAAGCTTCTCAGTTTTGCTGCAACAGCGCCTACTAATTGCTTATCTATAGACTCAAGAGTGATTGTAGGATTCTTACCTTTTTCTGCAGTTGCTGTCGCCTTGATCTCAGCAGGCATTTCAAAAAGTATGTTGTGCGAATAACCTAAAGCCAGATCAATGATTTGACCGGTTACTGTTGCGCGATAACCTACGCCCACAAGCTCCATGTCTTTTTTGAAACCATCTGTAACACCTGTTACCATGTTTGCAACTAACGAACGATACAATCCATGGAGAGAACGATGACGAATCTGGTCAGTTGGACGCTCTACAAACAGTTGATCGCCTTCAATTTTGATAGTAATATCGCGATCAATTTTCTGAGTTAATTCACCTTTTGGTCCTTTAACTTTCAATTCATTGTAAGGAGAAACGGTTACTGTTACGCCTTTGGGAATGATTACAGGCTTCTTACCTATACGTGACATAAAAAATAAATAAAAAAAATGAAAAAAAAGAGCCGTGTTCAGTCACCGTATAGAGAACTTATATTATCGGCTCAAGTTTGTATATTGAAAAGAAATTAATAAATAGTGCACATTACTTCACCGCCAACATTGTTAGCACGAGCTTCTTTATCGGTCATTACACCTTTTGAAGTAGAAACAACGGCTATACCCAAACCGTTCTGAACACGACGAATGTCTGCAGGCTTAGAATACTGACGCAAACCTGGACGGCTAATACGCTCTAAAGACTTAATAGCTGGCTCTTTAGTTTGAGCATCATATTTTAACGCAATCTTGATAAGACCTTGTTTGCTATCGTCTTCAAATTTATACTTCATGATATAACCTTTATCATAAAGAATCTCAGTGATACGCTTCTTAACGTTTGAAGCTGGAATCTCAACGATACGATGACGTGCCATTTGAGCATTACGGATACGGGTCAGGAAGTCTGCTATTGGATCTGTTACCATTTTTATTATTGGTTTTGTAAATAAATTTGTTACGAGTATCGGTCATTAACCGACTTTGAAACGAAGTTTTGGAGACCAAAACTATTACCAGCTTGCTTTACGTACACCTGGTATCTTGCCATCAAGAGCCATATCGCGGAACACCAGACGACAAACGCCGAAGTAACGCATATAACCTCTTGGGCGCCCTGTCAGTTGACAACGGTTACGTAACCGAACAGCTGAAGAGTTTTTTGGCAGCTTATCAAGCGCTGCAAAATCACCTGCTTCTTTAAGAGCGGCACGCTTAGCGGCATATTTTGCCACCATATGTTCACGTTTACGCTGGCGGGCTTTTACTGATTCTTTTGCCATATTGTATTTTTAGTAAGTCTTCTTTATTAGAGCGAATATGTAGTACAAGAAAAAGTGTAGGAGTAAATCCTACGCTCTTCTTGTTATTATTTACCTGTCTTTTCCATGTTTGTAAAAGGCATACCCAATTCCTTCAACAATTCGTATGCTTCTTCGTTGGTAGTAGCTGTAGTTACAAACGTAATGTCCATACCGCTGATACGAGCAATCTTATCTATGTTGATTTCAGGGAAAATGATCTGCTCTGTAATACCCATTGTGTAGTTACCACGGCCATCAAATGATTTCTCATTGATACCTTTGAAGTCACGTACACGGGGCAAAGAAACCGATACAAAACGATCAAGAAATTCATACATCTTAACATTACGCAACGTAACTCTACAGCCAATAGGCATATTTTTACGCAGCTTAAAGTTAGAAATGTCTTTCTTAGACATCGTAGCGATAGCTTTCTGACCAGTAACAACTGTCATTTCCTTGATAGCCTCATCAATCATCTTCTTGTCAGAAGTAGATCCTTTAACGCCTTGATTCAAGCAAATCTTTATGAGCCTTGGAGCTTGCATTACAGACTTGTAACCAAATTTCTTCATTAGAGCGGGAACAACCTCGTCTCTGTATTTTTTCTGTAGCCTGGGCCTGTAATTAGCAGGTAAAGCCGCTTGAATACCACTGTCTACTACTGTGGCGGCTGCGGCCTTAGGGCTTTTTGTTTTCGTCGTTGCCATTATTTAATCGCCTCCCCTGATTTTTTAGAAATACGTACAAAACCTGTTTCGGTGCGGTCGCGTCTTACACGCGCCGGAGCTTTTGATTTAGCATCCCACAACATCACATTCGAGATGTTTATAGGAGCTTCCTCACTAACAATACCACCCTGAGGATTCTGGGCGTTAGGCTTTAGGTGCTTAGTTACCATATTAACACCTTCCACCAGCACGCGGCCTTCGGTAGGGTTAACAGATAGCACTACACGTGGCTGGTTGCGGTCTTTATCATCGCCGGCAATAACCACCACGTTGTCGCCTTTCTTAATGTTGAACTTTGGTTTGAATCTCTTTTTCACAATAACTATGAATTAGCGTTGTACTAGCCGTTATTTATTTAACGGGCTGCAAAGGTACAACAAATTTTACAATACTTCTGGCGCCAGAGAAACAATTTTCATGTATCCCTTGTCTCGCAATTCACGGGCTACGGGCCCAAAGATACGCGTACCGCGTGGGTCATCAGAGTTGTTCAGCAAAACGACTGCATTATCATCAAAACTGATGTAAGAGCCATCCTTGCGGCGCAACTTGTTTTTGGTCCGAACGATAACTGCTTTCGAAACAGTACCTTTCTTTACACCGCCACCGGGTAGGGCGTCTTTGACAGTTACGACGATCTTATCTCCGATACCTGCGTAGTCTTGTCCCGAATTGCCCAACACACGTATGCAAAGTACTTCCTTGGCACCGCTGTTGTCGGCTACATTGAGCCGGGATTCTTGTTGTATCATCTTAAATAATTACTTAGCTTTTTCAATAATTTCTACCAGGCGCCAACGCTTTGTCTTACTCAGCGGGCGTGTTTCCATAATTCGCACCACATCACCTATACCGGCTGTGTTCTGCTCATCATGTGCATGGAAGCTTGATGATTTCTTTAGAAACTTACCATAAATGGGGTGTTTCACTTTACGTTCAACAGTAACAGTAATGGTTTTTACCATCTTGTTGCTGCTTACTACCCCTATACGGGTTTTCCTGCTCTTTCTTTCAACTGTCATAATTGACATTTATGATTTTATTATAAACCTAATTCCCTTTTACGCTTTTCTGTTTTCAGACGCGCAATCTCGCGGCGCAATGTCTTGATAGAAAGCGGGTTCTCAATCGGGTTCACCGCATGACTGAACTTTGTTTTCTTCAGGCGCATTTCCTCTTCGCTGATCTTATCATTCAGCGCATCGTTTTCCAGCGTCCGGTAATCATCAACCTTCGCTATTGTTTGTTTTGCCATTTTGCAAGTAGTTTGCCGTTATTAAGCAATACTGGTTACTATTTCTTAGAATACCAATAAAACTAAAACAATCTATAATTTTATATTCTTACACCACTCAACTCAGCCCGTGAAGGCAAAAGAATTGTAGAAAAGTACTAATCTGCCTGATAATCGTGTCTGATAACAAACTTCGTTCTGATAGGCAACTTCTGTGCTGCAAGCAACAACGCTTCGCGCGCTACCTCTACACTTACGCCATCCAATTCGAACATGATCAATCCTGGCTTAACAACTGCAGCCCAAAACTCCAGACTACCTTTACCTTTACCCATACGCACTTCAGCAGGCTTACGAGTGATTGGTTTATCAGGGAAGATTCTTATCCACACATTACCTTCACGTTTCATGTGGCGGGTCATTGCCTGACGAGCTGCCTCTATCTGGCGGTTAGTGATCCACTTGGGCTCCATTGCCTTGAGGCCGAAAGAACCGAAGGATATCATAGCGCCACGCTGTGCGTTACCTCTGATCCTGCCTTTATGCGCCTTACGATGTTTTGCTTTTTTTGGTTGTAACATTGTTACAAAATTTATTGAAGTATTCTAAACAATATTATTATTATCTGCGAGCTCCGCCGCCACCTGCCGGACGATTTCCACCGCCGCCTGGACGATTTCCACCACCGCCTTGTCCGCCTCTGCGATCACCGCCGCCTGCACCGCCGCGATTACCGCCTGCGCCTTGGCCACCTCTACGGTCTCCACCGCCTGAACGACGATCTCCACCGCGCTCACCGCCTCTTTGGTCTCTGTCGCCGCCGCGGGTTTCAGCTCCCTGGAAACCTGCTGGACGATTGCCACGGTTATCAGAGTTGGCCGAGAAGTTAGGGTTAAGCTCACGCTTACCTAATACTTCACCCTTACAAATCCAGATTTTCAAACCAATTTTACCATAAACGGTCATTGCGTATACAGAAGCATAATCAATATCCATACGAAAAGTATGTAACGGAGTACGACCCTGTTTGAACTCTTCAGAACGTGCTATTTCAGAACCATTCAAACGACCGCCGGCCTTTATCTTGATACCTTCTGCGCCCATTCTCATAGCCGTAGTAATAGCCATCTTAATTGCGCGCTTATAGCTCACGCGGCCTTCAATCTGACGTGCAATGGTCTCACCTACTATCATGGCGTCCAATTCAGGTCTGCGGATCTCCATAATGTTGATCTGCACATCTTCCTTCTTGGTAAGTTTCTTCAACTCTTCCTTGATACGGTCTACTTCAGTGCCGCCTTTACCTATAATGATGCCTGGCTTAGAAGTGTGGATAGTTACAATCAGCTTACCTAACGTACGCTCAATAACTATACGGCTTATACCGCCTTTGTTGATACGTGCATTGAGGTAGTTGCGGATCTTGTGGTCTTCAACCAGTTTTTGGCCGAAGTCCCTTTTCTCGCCATACCACATTGAGTCCCATCCCCTGATGATTCCCAACCTGTTACCTATAGGATTACATTTTTGACCCATTACTATATTTATTAAGCTTGAATGTTTTAGTTTTCTACGTTTGCGTTTTGTATTGCCGGATTTCTGCTATCCACCATTAAAGTTACGTGATTGCTGCGTTTGCGTACGCGGTATGCACGACCTTGTGGAGCTGGTCGCATCCGCTTCAAAACACGACCGCCATCAACAAATATGGTCTTAACATAAAGGTTGGCTTCGGCCACATCAACACCCTCGTTCTTTACTCTCCAGTTGGCAACAGCGCTCAGTAACAGCTTTTCAAGCGGTACTGAAGGATCTTTAGTACTGAATTTCAGTGTATTCAGTGCGTTTTCCACTTCCATACCCCTGATAAGATCAGCCAAAAGGCGCATCTTGCGTGGGGAGGTCGGATAATTTCGTAAGCGAGCTACAGCTTCCATTTTCTATCTATTATTTTTGATCGATGGTTGAGATTGAATTATCAACTCACCTTTCAACCTATTAACTTAACAATTTTTCACTTTGGCAGAACAGAGTTCCAACCGGAGTTTTAGTTTAGTTCCCTATTACTTCGAACCACTATGACCCTTGAAGTTACGGGTAGGTGAAAATTCACCTAATTTATGACCCACCATATACTCAGTAACATATACTGGTATGAACTTGTTGCCATTGTGCACAGCAAAGGTCTGACCTACGAAATCTGGTGTGATGGTGCTACGACGACTCCACGTTTTTACTACGCCTTTCTTCGCCTTGCCCTCTGCTATCGCCATAACCTTCTTATCAAGGTTCGGATCTACGTAAGGTCCTTTTCTAATTGAACGAGCCATTTTCTATTGACTATTTAATTTTATATTAAAACCGGGTTTCATCATAAACTACACCCAATTCACGATTTCTGTTTGTTACTTAGAGTTTTTTACCGTTCTTCCTCTGAATGATCAGCTTGTTAGAAGCTTTTGTACGGCTGCGTGTCTTCTCGCCCTTAGCGTATTTACCCTTACGGCTACGTGGGTGTCCGCCTGATGAGCGACCTTCACCACCACCCATCGGGTGATCTACTGGGTTCATCGCAACACCACGGTTACGTGGCTTGATACCCTTCCAGCGATTACGACCGGCTTTACCCATGCTCTGCAATGCGTGGTCGCTGTTTGATACTATACCTACAGTAGCCATACATGTGCTTAACACCTTGCGCAACTCGCCGCTTGGCATTTTCAGTACGCAATATTTTTCCTCTTTTGCATTCAGCTGGGCATAAGTACCTGCAGATCTTGCAAGCGCGCCGCCCTTACCTGGCTGCAGTTCTATATTGTGAACAACTGTACCCAAAGGCATGTTCTTCAACAACAATGCGTTTCCTACTTCCGGAGCTACCGCAGCGCCGCTGATGATAACTGAACCTACCTGCAGACCCTGTGGAGCGATTATGTAGCGCTTTTCACCGTCTGAATAATGTAAGAGCGCGATAAACGCTGTACGGTTAGGATCGTACTCAATTGTCTTAACAGTTGCTTTGATATCGCTCTTATTACGCTTAAAGTCTACGATACGATATTGGGTTTTGTTACCGCCACCTATATAACGCATTGCTCTACGACCCTGAAAGTTACGACCACCAGTACCTTTCTGGTGCTCAAGCAAGCTTTTCTCAGGCTCATTTGTAGTGATCTCCGCGTATGCGTTACCTATTCTCCAGCGTGTACCGGCTGTCACCGGTTTGTATTTACGTAATGCCATTGTTGTTGTATTATGTCTGAATCAGGTATCCGAAACTTATTCTAAACTGCCTGATTTATTATAACTATAGTGTACTTCAAACCTTATATTATGCTTCGGAGCTATTATGCAAACAAATCAATGTTTTCGCCCGATGCAAGAGTTACTACTGCCTTTTTGTAAGATGGTTTGCGACCAGATAAAAGACCAGCTTTAGTAAATCTTGTTTTGCTCTTAGCCGGTACTACCAGCGTATTAACAGAAGCTACTTTTACACCGTAGAACTCTTCTACTGCTTTCTTGATTTCGAGCTTGTTGGACTGTTTGCCCACTACGAACGTGTAGCGGCCATTGCGCTCCATTTGGCGATTTACCTTTTCGGTGATCACCGGCCTTACCAACACTTCAGATAGTTTCATTATTATTATATTTTAGTCTTTAGTCCTTAGCCTGAAAACTAAAGACTTATAAAATTATTTGTTGTCTATTATCCGTAGAAGCTAAAATTAAGCTGCTTCTTCTTCCGGCATTTCACTAAACATCTTTGCTGCAGACTCAGTGATGATGAGTATATGAGCGTTTGTGATGTCGTATGTATTCATATCGCTCAGCGCTACTGTACGGTTGTCAGCTATGTTACGGCCGCTCAGGTACACATTTGAATCATGCTCTGGCAATACAACCATTGTCTTGTAGTTGCTACCGCGAAGGGCTTCCAGCATTGCAGCAAAATCCTTTGTCTTTGGCGCCGCCATAGAAAGATCTTCTACTACTACTATTTTACCAGCGCGCGCTTTGTGCACCAAAGCTGATATTTTAGCCAGATCCTTAACTTTACGGTTGAGCTTGAAAGCGTAGCCGTGTGGCAATGGACCGTTGATGGTACCGCCGCCTTTGTACAAAGGGTTACGGATGTTGCCCTTACGAGAACCGCCAGTACCTTTTTGCTTATGCAGCTTCTTTGATGAACCGTGCACTTCTGCGCGGGTCTTTGTCTTGTGCGTACCCTGGCGTTGTGCTGCGAGATATTGTTTTACCGCGAGGTAGATACAATGATCGTTTGGCTCAACATTGAATATATCATCCGGTAATTCAACCGAACGGCCGGTCTGCGCGCCTTTACTATTTAAAACGTCAACTTGCATGACTTAATTAATTCTGAATTAAAACAATAGAACCGTTATGACCTGGTACAGAACCGCTGATGAGAACGTAATTCTGCTCCGGGAATATTTTTACTACCCTTAAAGCTTTGATTTTTACTCTGTCTGTACCCATGCGGCCTGCCATACGCATGCCTTTGAATACACGACTTGGATAAGATGAACCACCCACAGATCCTGGAGCGCGTGAACGGTCGTGCTGGCCATGGGTTGCTTCACCCACACCGCTAAATCCGTGACGTCTTACAACACCCTGAAATCCTTTACCTTTGGTGGTGCCTATTACGCTAACCTTCTCACCTTCAGTAAATATTTCACAAGTGATATTTTCACCAACTTGTTTATCAATGGAACAATTACGCAGCTCTTTTACAACACTCTTGGGCGTGGAACCCGATTTGGCGAAGTGATTGATGAGCGCCTTGGGAGTATTCTTTTCTTTTGCTTCTCCAAATGCAATCTGGAGTGCATCATAACCGTCGGTAACCACGGTCTTCTTTTGGGTAACCACACATGGTCCAGCCTCGATAATGGTGCAAGCTGTTTGCTTACCATTAGCTTCAAAAATGCTGGTCATACCGATTTTTTTGCCAATAATACCTTTCATTATTATTATGTTTTAGCCCACCAACGCTTATGCGTTCGTGAGTTTAGTTTGAGCTAAGCGCCCGGAGCCTGTATTGTGTGGACCGGGATTAGCCATTTGTCAAAATTTTAAAGAACTGCACTCAACTTTCGGCTTCTGTACTACTGTTGCATTCTATATTAGCTATCAACATTTTCCGGAAGCGATCTTCATCATGCTTTTATTTCTACCTCAACGCCGCTTGGTAAATCCAGCTTCGACAACGCATCAACTGTGCGTGATGAAGACGTGTAGATATCCAGAAGACGCTTGTGCGTACACAACTGAAACTGCTCACGCGACTTTTTGTTTACGTGCGGAGAGCGCAATACTGTAAAGATCTTCTTCTCTGTTGGCAACGGAATAGGGCCTGTAACCACTGCTCCTGTATTGCGCACAGTCTTAACGATTTTATCCGCTGATTTATCAACCAGATTGTGGTCGTAAGATTTTAGCTTGATTCTGATACGCTGTGACATACTTTATAAATATCTTCTACCCCGAAAAATTTGGGACTGCAAAGGTAATGAATGTTTTGATACTACCAACTTTTTTTTTGAGAAAGTTAAAATACTTTTAACCACTCGCAAATCATCAGCTTTGACCCCGACTTTTAGTTGAGTTTGCAAAGGTATGTATTAAACACGTTACAGTTGCAAAATATTTTAAAAACATTTTCAACCAGCATTTTTCATAGATTTTCGCTTCAATTTGTTGCTATTCTACCCTATTTCAGTTTTTATGCCATCTGTATAGCTGCTTTCACCTCCGTTCAGCCAAATTAAATGCCGTTTTATATATACCCTAACAGACAATCTCTTTCCGAATGGTAATGTCTACTGCATAAAACAATATTGTTGTACGCCCACGCTTTCGCTTTGCGGTCTGTGCATTAGCCGTTATTTTGCAGGCAGCATTTACAGCTATTTATGAAAGGACTAGAAAATTTACAACGCTACGTGACGGCATATGCAGCTATTAACCCAAGTGAAAGCGATGATCTGCAATTGATTACAGATTATCTGAATAATAATGCAATGGATACGGCCATAGATCGCAAAAACTTCAACGGACATATTACAACGAGCGCTTTTATTGTTAACTCAGGTCGCACGCATTTACTGTTATTGCACCACAAATCATTAAATCGCTGGCTGCAACCCGGCGGACATGCAGAAACTACAGATGAATCGTTGTTGGCTTCCGCGCTGCGCGAGGCGTCAGAGGAAACGGGTATACCTACTAAACACCTTACCAACTTACCGCTTACTTCCGATCCTGATTTACCTTTCGATATAGACTCGCACCACATACCAGCCAACGACCGTAAACTGGAACCGGGCCACTACCACCACGATTTGCGCTACCTTTTTGTATACTCCGGCGATGGCGCTCACCACTTTAATACCGAAGAGAGTACAGGCATGCAATGGGTAAATCTGACTGATCTCTATACCGACATTACATTTGCCTCAGTATCATTAAAAATTGCAAACTTCCTGGCTAAATAAACGTTTATTGCGTTATACCTACTACATACCCGGAAACAAAAAGCCGTCTAAGTAGACATTGGCTTTCGATATAGGCACTTCTTTCTTGCTGGCTACATACAGCACTGCTACGTATTGCTTATTGGTCCAGCCTTTCACCTTCCATTGGTCGCCTGCTTTATCTTTCCAGAAGTCTATTATACCCTTTATGTCTTCTCGGTTTCTGAGCTTGTGGCCTTTACCGTAGCCTACCGCGCTCACTATGTTCAGGTTGGGTTTCAGGTAGTCCAGGTAGGCTACAAGCATTTCTTCAGCCTCATCCATTGTTGCGGCAGCTTGCTTTAGTTTCACACAAATTATACCATACGACACATCGCCATCCTTACATTCGGCTGTAAATATTTCTGATGAATCTGGACTGCGATCCACATTAAATTCGCCGGGATTGCACATAAAATAGGCCGAGCAGCCGCTGGCGCCTATTGGGTATTTCTTTACCTTTTGTGCATAACTACCTATGCCGCATAGCATAAAAGCGCTGAATACAAGTATTTTTCGCATGATGTAAAAGTACAATTATTGCCTATATCTGCAATATACCCTGCTATTTTGCCAGCAGCGGACGCATACAGCGCTGAGCGCTACTCCATAGTCGTCATTTCTTTATACATTCGTAGGCTACGGGCCAACACCAGGCCAAAAAACAGGAATGGAACAATTCGACACAATAATTGTAGGATCGGGAGCTGGCGGACTGGGAGCGGCTATATGTCTGGCGCGGGCTGGCCAAAAAGTACTTGTGCTGGAGCAGCACGATGTGCCCGGCGGCTGGTGCCATAGCTTTCAGCTAAAGGGACAGCGGTTTAGCCCCGGTGTGCATTATGTTGGGCTGGTAGACAAAGGCCAATCCACAGCCGAACTTTACGAGGGCTTGGGAATAGCCAACGACCTCCTGTTTTTCCGGATGAACCCTACCGGCTACGAGCATTGCTGGATAGGCGAAGAACGCATTGATATGCCCGCCGGAACCGATAATCTGCGCGATGCGCTGGCAGAAAAATTCCCGAACGAAAAAAAACGCCTCACAAAATACTTGAAACTGGTGCAACAAGTAAGCGCGGAGGTGCAATTAATACCTAAAATGAATGGCTTTTGGGACAATATCACCATCCCTTTTCGCACACGCCACATGGGCAAGTACGGGCTATTTAGCTTGAAGCGCGTAATAGGCTGGCACATAAAAGACCCGCTGCTACGCGCTGTGCTCAATGTACAATGCGGCGATCATGGCCTGCCTCCTTTCAAAGCAAGCTTTCCGGTGCATTGCGTGGTAATGTATCACTACCTCGAGGGCGCATTCTACCCTATGGGCGGCGGCGGCGGCATAGTAAAAGCCATGACAACGGCCATAAAACGCCATGGCGGCGAGGTGCGCACCGGCCAAAATGTGCGGAAAATACTGGTAAAAAACAATACGGCCTACGGTGTGCAACTGGCCGATGGCAGCCAGATACTGGCAAAAAACATACTATCGAACGCCGACCCATCTGTTACCTACCTGAAAATGGTGGGGCGCGAAAACATAAGCGCCAAACTGGCTAAGAAACTCGACACTACTCGCTACTCCGTAACATCGCTCATATTGTTTCTTACCCTCGATATGGACGTAACACAGGCTGGCATAGACTCAGGGAATATATGGATGGTGAAACAGCCCGACCTCGACAAAGTATATAGCGAAATGACCTACGCCGACCTGCTTGAAGGCGACGAATTTGCCGGACTGTTCATTAGCTGCACTACCCTCAAAGATCCTGCCAGCTTCAACGGCCGCTACCACAATCTGGAAGTGGTAACGTTTATAGATTACGAATGCTTCCGCAGATTTGAGACCACCGGCGACTACCATACGCCGGAATATGCTGAATTTAAAGCGCGGATAACCGCAAAAATGATGAACAGCGTGGAACGTGCCATACCGGGCGCAAAAAAACACGTGGTGCAGGCCGAATTGGGCACCCCCATGACCAATCGCCACTATATAAACAGCACCAATGGCAACGTATATGGCACCGAAAAAAGCATGTCGCAAGTAGGCCCGTTTGGGTTCAGGCACAAAACCGAAATAAACAACCTGTACCTGTGCGGCGCCAGCACCCTGAGCCATGGCGTAGGTGGCGCCACCCACTCGGGTGTCGCAGCTGCAGCTGCAATACTCAACTGCAAAAAAGACGATCTGCTACAGCCCGACAAAACCCAGAACATACGCATATACGATGCCGACGACAGCGCTACCTGGCCCGACCACATACACCAAAAACGCGCTGACCGCGCCCGCCGTTTTAAAGCAATATAGCCCCTGCCGCAATCGCAAAGGGATTTAGCAGAAAGTAGTTATTAGAAAGTAGAAGGTCATTAGTAACGAATCGTGAATAGAACGTAAAAGCACATCCTTGGCGACTTTGTATTTACGACTTTGTACAAAAACCCAAAATCTTGCGACCTTATACCTTCTACTAAAGACCTTCTACTAAAAAACCCAAAATCTCGCGACCTTATACCTTCTACTAAAGACCTTCTACTAAAAAACCCAAAATCTCGCGACCTTATACCTTCTACTAAAGACTATCTACTAAAGACTAAGTACTAAAAAAAACTACGCTTCTTTCTTGGGCGGCAGCGCAAACGCTACAGCCTCATGATCGAAATTGCCTTTGTGTGCGCCATCGCAAAAGGGCTTGTTTTTTGAAAGCCCGCAGCGGCAAATAGATACTACCGTACGTCCGGCAAGGTCGTAGGCAGCGCCGGTTTTATCTACAATCTCAAAGTCGCCCTCTATTTTTATCGAGCCATTGTTGTTTACTGTCAATTTGGTGGTTGCCATAGTTTTTGTATTAATTTTTGGGTGAAGATAATGGTTTTACGCTCAGCCTTTAGCTTATAGCCATAAGCTCTTCCCAATACTCGGCCGCGCGCCGCGTATGGGGTATTACAATAGTGCCGCCTACTATGTTGGCCACGGCAAAAATCTCGTACACCTCATCGGTAGTAATGCCCTGCTCGTGGCACTTGCCCAGATGGTATTTTATGCAGTCGTCGCAGCGCAGCACCATACTGGCCACCAGGCCCAGCATCTCCTTGGTTTGCGTGCTTAGCGCCCCTTCGGCATAGGTGTTCGTATCCAGATTAAAAAGGCGGCCCAGCACCTTGTTTTGCTTACCCAGTATCACCTCGTTCATCCGGGCGCGGTAGTCGTTAAATTCCTGTATCTGGCTCATATCTTGCGCTTATTATCGTTTACAATTTTAAAAACCAAAGGTAGCAAACGCACCCCAAAAACACCGCCGCCCAACATACCGCTGCATAACGTATTTTTACACCGCTATGGACAACAACGGAATAAGCGTAAACAAATACATAAGCGCATCGGGCTTCTGCTCGCGCAGAGAGGCCGACAAACTCATAGACATGGCTCGCGTAACCATAAATGGCGAGCTGATAATGGCCGGCGCCAAAGTAAACCCCGGCGACCGCGTAGAAGTAGACGGCGAACCCCTGAAAACCGTGAAACGCCCCATATACATAGCCTGCAACAAACCCACAGGCATCACCTCTACCACCGACACCAAAGACAAAACAAACATCATCTCCTACCTCAATCACCCCAAGCGCATCTTCCCCGTAGGCCGCCTCGACAAAGACTCCGACGGACTGATACTGCTCACCAACGACGGCGATATAGTAAACAAAATACTACGCGCTGCCAACAACCACGAAAAAGAATATATAGTAACCGTAGACAAACCCATAACCCCCGAATTCATTCGCTCTATGGGCACAGGCGTGCCCATCCTCGACACCACCACCGGCAAATGCTACATAAAGCAGGAAGGCGGCCGCCGGTTCAGGATAATACTCAAACAGGGCCTCAACCGCCAGATACGCCGCATGTGCAGCTACCTGGGCTACGAAGTGCAAACCCTCACCCGCATCCGCATCATGAACATCACCCTCGGCGCCCTGCCCACCGGCTCATGGCGCTACCTCACCGACCAGGAAATAGACCGGCTTAATGCGCTGGTAGCCACATCGAGTAAGGTGGGGTGAGATACGAACAAGAAAAATAGCAACTTAAAGAACCATACTACTAATGGACATAAATGAACTCACCTATAAAATAAACGGCTGTGCCATGAAAGTGCACAACACCTTAGGCAATGGATTTCAGGAGGTAATTTACCAAAGGTGTTTAGCTATAGAATTTACCAAAGCGGGCTTAGGATATGAACGGGAAAAAGAGCAAACCATTTATTATGAAGGGATCGACGTAGGCGCCCGCCGTGCCGACTTTATAGTGGAGGGAGGCGTAGTCGTAGAACTGAAAGCCGTTATTAACTTAGAAGATGTGCATCTGGCACAGGCCAAAAATTATGTAGTAGCCTACGACTTTAAGATAGGACTACTCATCAACTTCGGCGCAAACAGCCTACAATTTAAAAAAGTATTTAACACCAGATACAATAAACAATCTTAATTTGTCTTAATCAGGATCTACAAGATTCTAAGATGGGCAGGATGAGTAAGAAGTCAATGTACACATAAAAACTTCAACTTTTTCAAGACGAAACAGACGAAACACAATCCTAAAATCCTTAAATCCCGAAAATCCTGATTCAGACAATTGATTTACAAGATTCCAAGATGGACAGGATGAGTGAAAAGTCAATGTATACATTAAAAACTATCAA
>CAIRYK010000039.1 GCA_903882805.1 uncultured Bacteroidota bacterium
ATAATTATATAAATTATTTTAATAAATACATATCCGATTCTACATTTGATTCAGCTCTAAGTTATAGTGAAGGATTGGCATTTGTTAAAAACGAAAAATTCACCGGATTTATTAACAATAAAGGTCAACCAGCAATAGAGATAGATGGAGTATCAGCATTAGATTTCAAAAATGGCATTGCCAAAGTAAATATAAATGATTATACTGGAAATCCTGAAGATGAAGAATGGATAATTATTGACAAAAATGGTGAAGTTGTTATTAATGGAAGTTGTTATTTTGAAGGCATAAGTGATGGTTATATTTTATGCTATTCACCGCAAGGATTGCGATATTATTTTATAAATATTAATACTAAATTAGAGCTAATTGGGAATTTTAATTTTAACGGCGTAATATATGAAGATATATATATTGCTAAGCCGTTTAGCGAAGGCTATACTGCTGTGAAGCTAAAATCTAAAATCACTTATAAAGCAAATAGAATAGAATATCGTTCAGATTGGACACTTGCGGAATATGCGCAAATAGATGTTGACAATCAAATTCAATCAATTTCAGGTTGGCTATTTATGAATTATTCAGGCAATCTTATATTGGGAGAATTTGCAGATTGTGGTAGTTTCTCAAACGGACTTGCACCAGTAATGAAAGGCGATTCTTGTAAATGGGGGTATATTAATAAAATTGGGGAAATGATTATAACACCTAAATATACCTCTGCCTCAAACTTTTACAAAGACATGGCAGTTGTAGCAGTAAAAAATGAGGACAATCCATATAGAATAATAAATACAGATGGCGAAGTGGTACTTGTTCTTAAAGATATAAAAGTGTCAAAACGTACTTGGTTAGGCTCCTCGTTGCAAGTTGAGAAAGCATCTAAAAATAATGATTTTTACGGAGGCCATCTAAATTATAGATTTGAAAATTCACTTTTTCAATATCTTAGACAAGACGGGATGATTTGCACTATAGGTAAAGACGGCACCCAGTATTGGGAAGATTAACTAAAATATAGAACACAAATGTTGTTTAAATAAATGCAAATATAGCAACATCTAAAATAGCAGCTTGTGTCGATTTAGATGTATTTTTGCACAAAAAAAATATATGACACCAATAACTGTGAAGATCAGAATAATTACCGGCATGACGAAGACATAACAAAGCCACTTTTTCTTTTTGAACAATTTGTCGATTTGAAGTTGCCATATTTAAATGAAAACATCAGTGATATAGAAGTGGGAGGAACCATTGAGGTTAATAAGCACGTCTATAAAATCAAAGATATTACTGTTAATCTCGTGTCAGATGCGCTATCAACTGGTAATCCTAATTACGACAACAACCTTCGAATAGCCATAATTGTCGAAGAATAATTCTTTCCGTAATTTTTCTAACCAGCTAAGTGTAAAATTACAAAACCTTAAACTATGCTTAATAAGCAATTCATCACAGAAGAACTAATATAATATAGAAATCCCCCCTAAATATTTACCGGTATAGCAATATGGGTAATCATATTTTATTACTACCATTTTCGGAGAGTGGCTTGCATCATTAAATGTGTGAACAAGCCCATCCGATTTATTACTCAAATAGGGTATTCAACTAATTCTACTTACCGGATATTTGTTTTTTGAGTTTAGTGCAGTATGAAAAACTGATATAATTCTTACTGACCTTTTTCTTTTGTTAATACGGTATACTAATAAAAAAGGGAAGGAGGACAAACCTGCTTCCCGATATAATTTATATTTTACTGAGAATATTTCAGGGTTCTGCTCTATGGTTTGGATTTTGTTTCCTACTTCGTTTATAAACCTATTGCCTAAATCCTTTTGCTGTTCTTCATACCAGCTATAGGCAACCTTTAATTCCTTATCCGCACGAGACGAAAAATGAATGGAGTAATTCGATTTATTGACCATACCTTTCTACCCTAAGCCTTTCAATAGAATTTTTCACCTCCTCCCAAGAAACGCCTTGGTCTTCACCTGATTCCATTGCATCGTACCTCGTGTCCAACTCAGCAACAAATTCTTTGTTATTCCACCATTCGTTTGTTTGCGAAGTCGTATTTTGCTTTAAGGGCAATCTAACTTCGGCAAGTGGTACTTTCTTATTTGTTATCATACATTATTTACTGGTCACTCAAAGTTACAAATAAATCATTTTAAGGCAAAGTTTCATTTCCATGCTTTTTTCTTAATTCTTCAACGTAATATCCAGCCCTTCAAACAAACCTGCATTCATAACAAAACAAGCACAGTTTTTAAAACCATGTGAACCAACTTTCTATCTAATTGCATCATAGCGTTTAATTGCAGCTATTTTGCGGCTACCTTCATATTATTAAATGCACATTTCAGTAATGCATCTCAAGCGTTATACACCTGAACAATGCAGAAGTCAATAATTCTACACTTACCCCCTCTACTTCCTATACTGTTCTGCTATTCCCTTCATTTCGTTAAGCTTCAGCAGTGACTCTACCGGGGTTAGGGTGTTTATGTCTGTGGCATCCAGCAATTGTTGTATGCGGCGCATATCTTCGGTTACACCGTCAAATATGTTTAGTTGGTAATTGGGGGCGGCTTTTATGCTTTTTACTTTTTGCAGGGTGTCGCCGGTGGCAGCGTGTTTTTCTTCCAGTTGGGCGAGTATCTGGTTGGCACGATCCAGCAATTTCGGGGGCATGCCTGCCATGCGTGCCACCTGTATACCAAAGCTGTGCCTGCTGCCACCGGGTGCCAGCTTGCGCAAGAAAATGACTTTGTTGCCTGTTTCTTTATGGGTTATGTGGTAGTTGCGCACTCTTGGCAATTGCTTTTCCAGTTCGTTCAATTCGTGGTAGTGGGTGGCAAACAGCGTCTTGGGCTTGTCGGGACTATTGTGCAAATGCTCTACAATGCTCCATGCCAGCGATATACCATCGTAGGTACTGGTGCCACGTCCTATCTCGTCGAGCAATACCAAACTGCGACCGGTAATGTTGTTGATGATACTGGCGGTTTCGTTCATCTCCACCATAAAAGTGCTCTCGCCACCGCTCAAGTTATCAGATGCGCCAACCCTTGTAAATATTTTGTCGGTCAAGCCAATTACAGCAGACTCAGCAGGTACAAAACTACCCATGTGCGCCATAAGCGTAATGATGGCCGTTTGTCGCAACAATGCACTCTTACCACTCATGTTTGGGCCGGTAAGTATTATCACTTGCTGGTCTGTCTTGTTTAGCGTTATGTCGTTGGCTATATAGCTATCTCCGGGTGGCAGGCGTTGCTCTATTACAGGGTGTCGGCCAGCCACAATCTCCAGCACCGGGTCGTTTACCAATACCGGGCGGCGATAATTATATTTATGAGCATTCCCGGCAAAACAAAGCAAGCAATCGAGCTGGGCAACAATGTGGGCATTGTGCTGTATTGCCGATATATAGGGGTCTATACTTACCAGCAATTGCTGATACAGTTCCAATTCTATTATCAGCATTCTGTCTTCGGCACCTAGTATCTTTTCTTCATACTCCTTCAGTTCGGGCGTTATATAGCGTTCGGCGTTGGCCAATGTTTGTTTCCTTATCCATTCGGCAGGTACCTTGTCTTTATGGGTATGCGTTACCTCAAGGTAGTAGCCAAACACATTGTTATACGATATTTTCAGGGAAGAAATGCCCGTATTTTGCGCCTCAGTTTGCTGTATCTGCAATAAATAGTCTTTACCGCTACGCGATATTTTGCGCAGATGATCCAGTTCTTCGTGCACACCCTCGCGTATCATACCGCCCTTGGCGGTTTGTGCGGGGGCTTCTTCTACTATTGTTTTTAGTATTCTTTCGCGCAGGTCGTTCAGTGGCTGTATGGAGTCTACCATTCGCACCAGCGACTCCTCTCCCGAATGCATGCACAGGTCGCGCATACCGGTCATGAAATGCAGACTGCGCGCCAGTTGCAGCGTTTCACGCGGATTTATCTTTTTGAGCGGTATCTTGCCTACCAGTCTTTCTACATCGCCTATTTGTTTTACCAGCGAGGTGAGGCTATGGTTAAGGTCTTGTTCCTTAATAAAATGGCTTACTAAATTCAGTCGCTGCTCAATCTTGCTTAGGTCGAACAAAGGAAAAATCATCCACCGCTTCATCAGTCGGGCGCCCATGGGGGTATAGGTATGGTCTATAGCCTGAAGTAGATTTGTACCTTGCTCATATGCGCTATGCGCCAGTTCCAGATTGCGAATGGTGAACCTGTCCATCCACAGGTAGTCGTTCGCTACCATGCGTTGCAGCGTGTTTATGTGCTGTAGTTGCGAGTGTTCTGTATCTTTCAGGTAATGCAGGGCCACACCACAGGCCACAATAGCAGCACGCATATCTTCAACGCCATAGCCTTTGAGCGATTGGGTTTGGAAATGACTCAGACACAAATCGTAGCAATATTGCTCTCTGAATATCCATTCATCGAGCAAAAAGGTATAAACTTTAGTGTCAAACTGCTCTTTAAACCGCTTCGACTGCGACTTAGACAATATAACCTCCGATGGCTGAAAGCTCTGCAATAGCTTGTCCATGTATTCTACATTGCCCTCGGCTGCATAAAACTCACCGGTGGTAATGTCCATGAAAGCAATGCCGCATAGCGGCTCTGCAAGGTGCAACGCTGCCAGAAAGTTATTGGTGCGGTTTTCCAGCAGTTTATCGCTGGTGGCCACACCGGGTGTTACCAGTTCGGTTACCCCGCGCTTCACAATGCCCTTCGTCAGCTTAGGATCTTCCAGTTGGTCGCAGATAGCTACACGGTAGCCTGCTTTTACCAGCTTGTGTAGATAGGTTTCAAGCGAATGGTGTGGAAAACCTGCAAGGTCAACATATGCAGCCGAACCATTAGCGCGCTTGGTAAGCGTAATACCCAGCACCCGAGATGCTATATGCGCGTCTTCATTGAAAGTTTCGTAAAAATCGCCCACTCTAAACAATAACACCGCATCAGGATATTTGTTCTTAATCTCCTTATGCTGCTTCATTAACGGGGTTTCCGCTGTTTCTTTCTTAGACATTACTGCAAATGTAATTCCTTTAAAACTCGCTATCTGTGCTTATTACCGCGTTAGCCAGCGCACATTGTGGATATGTGGATAAACCAAGGCATTGGCGCCTATTGACAATACCGCTGCAAACTCTGCCGCGCATCAATATTTCCCTGCTGCGCCGCCTGTTGCCATAAACTGCATGCCTGCTGCTTATTATTAAGGTTGAAATAAGCCTGACCCATAAAATACATTGTGCGATTGTCGTCAGGGTGCAGTTTCAAGATGGTTGCGTAGTCTGCCAAAGCGGCGCTCCAATCTCCTGCATTAGATTTTAGCGCAGCACGATTATAATAAGGCTTATCGAATTCTGGTGCAATTAAAATTGCTTTGTCGTAGTCGCGCAGCGCAGCCGGTATAGATCCGGAATTCTGTAATGCCCAGCCCCGGTTGTTATAGGCTTCGGGATAGTTCGGTTTCAGTTTTATTGCAGTGGCAAAGTCGTCAATAGCGTTTTGTACACTGCCCGTCCTAAATAGCGCATACCCGCGTTTATTATAGGCCTCCGGCATTGTATGATTTAAGTCTATTGCCCGCGAATAATCAGCTAACGCTGATTTAAGATTGCCGGTTTTATCCATCGCTACGCCTCTTGCAAAAAAAGCATTTGCTGCAAAAGCAAAACCGGGATTAATTTCAATAGCTTTTGTATAATCCGCAATAGCGCCAGTTATGTCATTGATACTACTTCTATAATTGCCGCGAAGAAGATAAATAACATTGACATCCTTCGCGCCGGCATTTTTTTCAATAACATCTGTAAAAAGCGTTTCATCGTTTTCCCAAACACCAATTCTATCATAGCTTTGAATTGAGAACACAACAACTATAGCAGCTATTATGTACAACCCTGTTTGCTGATTTCTTGCCGTCTTTAACTTACTAATGTATTGACCTAAAATATAGAACAAACCCAAGTAAGGCACATAGGTATAGCGCTCGGCAGTTAAAGCTGAACCTACCGACAAAATCTGCAGCATGACCGAAATGCTGATAACAAAAAATGCAATACCAAACCAATAGTCGCGATACATTGAACTGTGTCGATTGATGCGCAACGATAAATAAATTATACCCGCCAATACCGGCGCAGAAACATAATACAACCATGGCATGCCGCCATCAGTCACTTCAGGAAAATAGTGAAACGCGGAAAGCTGAACGGGTATAATGGCATGAAGCAGGTACCAACAGATACCTGAAACGATCATAAAAAAACCGTTGACGAACCCAAATCTACTAAACAGTAAGTCAACCGGTCCGCCTGCTTTCTGCGCGTAAATATTGACAATACCAAAAAATAAAGCAAGCGCAAAGAAGGGTATTTTATCAACTATAGCTGATTTATTTATCCGAGCGCCCATGTACCAATCTATCAGTAACAGCAATAAAGGAAGGGTGACGGCAGATGGTTTGGATAACAAAGCCAAAAGAAAGAAAACCGCTACCTGAGCATAAGTAATTAAACCTCCATTGCACCTATAATTGATATAGGTAATCAGCGACAACAAATAAAAGCAGGTGTACAAGACATCTTTCAGTTCGGCTATCCAGGCTACAGATTCAACATGCATCGGGTGTAGTGCAAACAAAGCAGTAACAATAGCGGAAGTAACTGAACTTCCGCTAAGTTGCATAACCAATCGATAAACCAGAAGTACGTTGATGACATGCAATATTATATTTAACCCATGATAGGGTAGAGGATTAATGCCCCATAAGTTATACAAAACAAAATATGCGAAAGTGGTAAGGGGATGGTAGTTGCTTTGATAGTAAGTACTGAAAATTACCTTAACTCCATGCCAGCTGAAATCGCGCAGGTAGGGATTGTTGATTATATAAAAATCATCGTCGTTAGTGGTAATGCTGTTGAAAATAGCCTTGTAATAAACAACAGCTGTAATGACTGCAATTAAAAAAGGCATCCATTTCCACACACCAAATTGTGTGCCTTGGTCGATGGTTTCATTTTGTAACGACGAAACATTTTTGACGGGTCTATTGCCTTTCATAAAACGAAAATAACAATAGTTTTCACAAACTTATTCAGGGTAGTTTATTGTGCGGTCGTCATCAAAAAATCGTTGGTAAACTGTACGTTATAACCGCCCTTCCATTTTATTTGCTGCCACTCTGCTGTAGGTTGCAACAGGGCTTTTGCTTTGCTGCCTGCTATAGATACCGGTAATGTAAAACCATCAACTACATTCGTAAACCTGTAGTGCAGTTCTTTATCCTTAATATAATAATTAAGCTGAGGGATTTGGGTGGTACGTAGGTATTGATTGAAAAACGATTTCAAGTCAAGACCCGTATTTGTTGCAATATAATCCTCCACCTGCTTTGTGGTCACCTGCATATGGTGAAAATCGCGACCCAAACCACGCAGCATTTTCCGGAACCTATCATCATCGTTGGTAAGTGTTCTTATCATGTGCATTACGGCTGAGCCCTTGTCGTATATATCGCCCGAGCCTTCTTTATTTACACCATATGGCCCTATAAGCGGTTTATCGTTGCGTATGTCGCGCCATTGCCCCCGGCAATACTGTTGCCCTTGCTGCTTATCCAGTATCCACTCCGCAAACAACGACTCCGAATAGGTGGTAATGCCTTCGTGTATCCAATTATCGGCCATATCGGCGGCGGTAACATTATTGCCAAACCACTCATGTCCACTTTCGTGAACGACAATAAAATCAAATTTTTGTCCGACTCCCGTATTTGATCGGTCGCGACCTAAATAACCCATTTGGTATTTATTGCCATAAGCTACAGCGCTTTGGTGTTCCATGCCCAAATAGGGAGCCTCTACAAGTTTGTAACCGTCTTCGTAAAAAGGGTAGGGCCCCATCCAGTATTCAAAGCAATGCAACATACTTTTTACCACGGCAAACTGTTTTTTGGCACGCTCTAAATTATAGCTCAGTACCCAGTAGCTTAGGTCCAGTTTCCCTTTTTCGCTCATTAATGTATCTTGCCAGCTTACGTAATCGCCAATGTAAAAAGTAGCGTCGTAAGTATTTATGGGGTTCTTCACTTCCCATTCCCAAACCATTTCCGGACTATTGATTGCCTCATTTTCTTTTGTTTTGGTCAATCCTACCAACCGGCCATTACTTACTGCTTTCAAATTTTTCAGCGCCTCATCTTTAAGGTGGATGCTTACTTTCATACCACTGTCCGGTTCGTCCCATTGCGTATCTTTGCAGGGCCACCAAACGCTGGCGCCAAGTCCCTGACACGATACAGCTATCCATGGCATGCCTAAGCTGTCTTTTGCCCACGATATCCCACCATCCCATGGAGGATTAACCGCTTTGCGGGGATGCCCGTTATAAACAACTGTCAGTTCATAGATTTTGCTCTTATCTAATATACTAAATGGATATATCAACCACCAAACATTCCCTTCTTTAACAGATTTCAGTTGTAAAGGTTCAGTGCCTGACAAATGCTCTCCAACTGCAACCAAACTAATTTTTGTTATTTCTAATGAATCCTGCAAGTCAATTTGCATACTATCGTTTGGAGTACCGGTAATGCTAAACGATATAGTATTTGAGCCACTTATGCTTTTATCTGTTTGGTTTAGCGATACATCCAGCTTATAGTGCAATACATTCCACCAGTTGCGACCGCGCCCATTGCTTCCCCTAAGTGTATCCTGCCGATCGAAGGCTTGTACATTAAAGCCATTCATCGAAAGTAGAGCGGTAATTACCAACGGTAGGAAATAGCATTTACAATTCATTGTTTTACAGGTCATTTTGTAGTAATCAGGTAATTTGTTTCCCAAGTCAACTCTTTGCCATTTACCCATTTCATTTTCTGCCATTCGCCGGTAGGCTTTACTAAAGTAGTAACTCCATTTGCACTAACCGACAAAGGCAAAGTAAACCCATCAACAACATTTGTAAATCTGTACTTTAGTACGTTTCCCGACAAGGAATATTGCAACTTTGGTATTTTTTTTGTGCGTAGATACTGATTAAAAAACGCTTGCAGGTCCAGTCCGGTTTCTTTTGCAATATAATCTTCCACCTGTGCGGTTGTTACAGTGCCGTGGTAAAACGTGCTGTTCAGGCCGCGTAGCATGTTTCTAAAGCGTTCATCGTCATTGGTCATTTGCCTGATCATATACATTACAGCCGCGCCTTTGTTATACATGTCGCCCGTTGGTTCGTTGTTAACGCCATAATCAGGAATGAGCGGAGCATTGTTGTATATCCTGCTCCATTCCCCCTTACAGTAGGTAGCCGCTTTTTCGTTGCCGCCTGTACAATCTATATATAGCGCCTCCATATAGTCGGTTATGCCTTCATGTATCCAGTTATCAGCCATGTCTTTAGCGGTAATATTGTTACCAAACCATTCATGGCCGCTTTCATGCACTATGATATAGTCAAATGTCAGCCCCAGACCAGTATTCGTAGGGTCTGATCCGTTATAGCCCATACGGAAGTGATTGCCATAGGCTATAGCGCCCTGATGCTCCATACCCAGATAGGGCGACTCCACCAGCTTATAGCCATCTTCGTAGAAAGGGTATGGACCAGCCCAGTGTTCAAAGCAGTGAATCATTGGCTTTACCTGTTCAAAATGCTTTTTAGCCACCTCTAAATTAGTGCGCAACACCCAATAGTTTAAATCTAGAATTCCTTTTTCACCCTTGGTGGTATCGCTCCAGTGCACATAGTCGCCTATGTAAAATGTTGCATCATAGTTGTTTATTGGGTTGGTTACATTCCATGTATCGCCGTTTTGTCTGCCATTGCATACCACTTTTAGCTCAGGATGCTTGGGTACTGCTATCTGCAAACTCATTCCCGCATCTGGTTCATCCCATTGAGCATCTTTACAAGGCCACCACACACTTGCGCCCAACCCCTGACACGAAACTGCCACCCAGGGCTTACCATTTTTATCTGTCTCCCAGCTTATACCTCCATCCCATGGCGGATTTACAGCGGCTCTAGGCACGCCTTCATAATTTACCGCCAATTGGTATACCACATCCTTTTTTAAGTCGCTAAATCTGTACTTTACCCACCATACACTTCCTTCCCTCACAAAATCGGTAATTACCTCAGGTTTTGCGCCTATGGTTCCTTCGGGTCCCACTGGCATAACAGATATTGCAACTTTAGTTATGCGCAGGGGCTCTTGCAGGTCTATCTGCATTGAGTCGCATGGCTCGCCTACCACTTTAAATGAAATGGTATTTGTGCCAACGATAGTTTTTTGCTCTATATCTAAATCGGCTTTCAAATCATACCGCACCACATCCCACCATATTCTGCCTCGGCCATTGCTGCCTCTTAAGGTGTCGGCATGGCTATAAGCAAAAGTGGTATTTGCCATAAGCAAATACCACAAAGTATATATACTACAAAACAGTTTAGTCATCAAATATCGTCTTCAGCAATGGTATTGTAATTGTTTTAAACATCATCATTCATCAACGTCGGTAACTTCCACATCAAATATAAGCACAGAAAACGGTTTTATCGCCTTACCCGCTCCTTCCGCGCCATAAGCCAACCTTGATGGAATATAAAAAGTGGCTTTACTACCAACATTGAGCAACTGTACCCCAATATCCCAACCCTGTATTACCTGACCCGCGCCTGCTATAAAAGTAAATGGCTCAACGTGACCAAATTTAGGATCGGTGTTCGAGTCGAAAACTTTATCATCAAGCGTTTTACCAGTATAATTCATGGTTACCTGTTGTCCCTGCTTCACGAGTTCGCCGGTTCCTTTTTTGGTAACCAATATATACATACCAGACTCGGTCTTAACAGGCTCCACGTGGTTTTGGGCGAAGTATTCGGTAAGTTTCCCAACCTCATCCATACTTTTTACTTGTCGCCCCTGCGCAATAGCGATATTTGCCGGAAGCAAATACCACAAAAGACCTATAAAATAAATTATTTTACGCATTTGGGATAGTTAATATTGCAATAGAATTCAATTCCATATCAAATTTTGCGCTGCTCAGATTAGAACTTTTAGAAAGTTCCAATCTGAGCAGCGCAAGTATATTATTTTTAATCTTAATTATCTATCCCCGTAACTTCTACGTCAAATATCAACACAGCGTTTGGCGGGATCTTTCCGCCGCCGCCGCGCTCGCCATAGGCCATACCAGATGGAATATAGAAGGTGCCTTTTGAGCCTAACTGCAGCAATTGCACGCCTTCGTCCCAACCTCTGATAACGCGACCCTGACCAAGAGGGAAGGTAAACGGCTGAACATGACCCATTGCAGGGTCGGTGTTAGAGTCGAATACTTTACCGTCAAGCAACTTTCCGGTATAGTTCATTGTTACCTTCTTGCCAGGTGTGGCAGTTGGGCCAACGCCCTTCTGGCTGATTGTGTAGTACAATCCGGATGCTGTTTTTGTTGCTTTGATATTATTTTTTGCAAAATACTCCTGCAACACTTTATCATCTACTTCAGCCTGATTAACCGGAGTTTCGGCGCTAAGCACTTCAACATCAAATACCAGGATTGAGTTAGCAGGTATCGGTGGTCTTTCTACGCTACCATATGCCAATGAAGAAGGTATGTAGAAAGTCGCTTTTGCCCCTGGTCGCAATAATTGAAGACCTTCATCCCAACCTTTGATAACGTTTCCTTTGTTTACAACCAGTTGGAATGGTTCGGTATGATGAAAAGCAGTATCGGTATTTGAATCGAATGGCTTACCATCCATAAACTTACCGGTATAGTTTACGCTAACCTTCTGTCCTGATTTAACCATATCTCCTTTACCTTCAGTTGAAAGGACATAGTAAAGGCCTGAAGCAGTTTTGGTTGCTTTGATGTTGTTTTTGGCAAAATAGTCCTGAAGAATTTTGTCGTCAATACCATTTTGCTTTTGGGCCATTTCTTCATTATGCTTCTTTTCTTCAGCATCGGTCCTTACGCTCACCAGTTTCACATTGTATTCCACCATATCCCCTTCTTTCGTCCATGGCGGCATTGGCTGACCCAATTGCTTTAACGTATCTACCGAGAAACGGAACATAGCGCTGTCGCCGGCTACCATATTCATAAAGCCCACCATCAGGTCGCCCTTTGTTTTTGGCGAAGCAATGGTCAGCGGCACAGGCTTGTTGTTATACATTTTGCGCGAGTCGAACATGATGCTGTCTTTAATGTGCACCAATATATTCAACTCAATATGGTCGGTTACTACCGGCTTACGGGTACCGTCGCCATGTTTAATTAATTTAAATTCCAATCCGTTTTCCAGTTTGGTAAATCCGCCAACGGCATTTTTACCTTTTGCGGCAGGCGCCGCTTTCTTTGCCTGGGCAAAAGCTGCGCCGGTCAGTCCGGCAACGCCGAAAGCAAACATACCGGAGATCAAAGCCAGTTTAGGTACGCTGTTCATTTAAAAAAGTGATTTTATGAATATTTGGTTATCAAGAGTACAATAATCGCGTAAATATCTATATAAAAGTGTAAAACGTTTCATAAAAAGCAAAAAGTCAAATCCTGAAAGCAACTTTTTGTACATGATGCATATTGATATGTATTTCGTACTTGCTTATTAGGATTTGACTTTGCGTCTATTAACATGTTATTACTGTGCAGCCTGCATCTGCGGATTTCCGCCGCCGGCTTTAATGTCTAATACTTCAACATCAAAAATCAGGTTTGCGTTCGGGCCTATGCTTGGACGGCCTTGTTCGCCATATGCCATTGATGATGGTATGTAGAAGATGGCTTTGGCGCCCTTATTCAACAACTGAACGCCTTCGTCCCAGCCTTTGATTACCTGACCAGCGCCTAATGGGAATGTAAATACAGACTTGTGACCGAATTTCTCATCCATATTAGAATCGAAAATAGTGCCGTCAAGACCTTTACCAGTATAGTTCATGCTCACCATTTGGCCGGCTTTAGCATTTTCGCCTGTTCCTTTCTTCACAATAGTGTAGTACAGACCAGATGCTGTTTTTTCTGGCTTCAGATTGTTTTTAGCAAAATACTCCTGAAGATTTTTATCGTCTATCGGCAATTGAGCTGCAGCTTTTTCCTGCATTTTCTTCATTTCTTCAGCTTGTTTGCCTTCCATTTCTTTTTTATACTCTTCCATCGACTTGATTGCTGTAATAGCGATGGTTACGTGTATTTTTTTACCTTTCTTCATCCAGGCTGGAGCTCCCTGCATTTGAGCCGGAGGTATGCCTGCGAGGATGGTATCGCAAGATATTTCCACCACAGCGCTATCGCCTACAGACAGCATTGGGAAAATGGCCTGGAAATCGCCTTTATTACGAGAAGAGTCAACGCGCACAACGCCTGGTCTGCCTTGTTTGCGCGTATCGTTCAATACAGTGGTGTCTACATTAGCAACCATTTCAAACTCAACGATATCGCCCATTTTAGCTGTAGCGCCCGGAGCATCTTTTACAATTTTGTATTCAATGCCATTGATCTTCTTGAAATCACCACCGTTGCTCTTACAACCGGTATTGCTAATGAAAGCTGCGCCAAGCATGGCGATCGGTAAAACCCTTTTTATCATTTTGGTTCGTTTTTCGTGTGCTTTTTTGTTTTTAAAAATTTTTATCAAAAATATATAATAAGCATTAACTGCTTACTACAACGGATGATTTTCAAACATTACTTTCTTAAAATAAGCTATAGTATCGGCAAAACTCTGCTTAGATCGTCCTCCAGATGCATTGTAATGGCCCCCGCCATCGAAATAATGACGCGCAAATGTACTAACATCAAACGAACCTTTGCTTCTGAACGACATTTTTACTTCGTCCTGTCTTTCAGTGATCAACGTAGCAAACTTAATACCCGATATACTCAACGGATAATTGACTAAGCCTTCCGTATCGCCATTCTGAGACTTAAACAACGACAAGTCTTTGCGCGACAAAGCTATCAAAGCCGAATTGTATTTATGGAATACTTCCATTTTTTCTATCAGCACATAACCCAGAAACCGCATTCTGCCTTCGCTCCACGAGTCATACACTTCCTCATGTATTCTTGTATGGTCCAGTCCTAATCGTTTAAGATTGGCCGCCATTGTGTGCGCTCCGGCGGTGGTGATCGGAAACTTAAAAGAACCTGTATCGGTCATTAAACCAGTGTAAAGGCAGGCTGCAATATCAAGGTCAATAATATCATTGTCGCCGGCAAGGTTTATATAGTCATACACCATCTCGCAAGTGCTGCTTTTCTCCGGCAGGCTAACGCCATAGTCCCAAACAGGCTTCGGAAACAGGTGGTGATCTATCAGTATTTTAGGCTGCGTAGCCTCAGCCAAAGGCGTCTCCAAATGCTTTGTTCTACTGAAATCATTGAAATCGAGGCAGAAAATAAGATCTGCATCATTGAGCGCCTGCTGAGCTATTACCGGGTATTCTTCGTAATTAATAAGTGTAGATACTCCGGGCATCCAGGCCAGAAAATCGGGTAATTCACTTGGAGCCACCGGAGTAACATGATGTCCCTTTAAAGTTAGGTATCTCGCCATCCCCAACATACTGCCTATTGCATCCCCATCAGGCTTGTGATGAGTGGTAATAAAAATCTTTTTGGGAGACTGCAGTAAAGGAAAGATATCTTGAATTGGCTTCATTATATATAATACCCGTTCCACATGAGTGGAATATTTTCAATTTGGGATTGCAAAAGTAAGATTTATTGCGAATTACTTATGTGGTTTTTTCTGAAAATGCGTTAAATGTTCTGAAAATTAGCAAGTAGTGTGTTTAATGGACAGGCAAATCGGGATGTGTATCTTTAACGCCGTGCTTATCAATGCACTAATACTAACTACCTTTTAACTTTTGTGTATTTAAATTTTAATTAGTTTTGCAGTCTTAAAAAAAAATATTTAAAATATGTCGAATCGTACATTCACGATGATTAAGCCCGATGCGGTAAAAGCAGGAAATATTGGCAACATTCTGCAAATGATCAATGCAGCGGGGTTCCGTATTGTAGCAATGAAATATTTACACATCAGCAAGCAAGCTGCTGAAAAATTTTATGAAGTACATGCAGAGCGCCCATTCTATGGCGAACTGACCAGCTTTATGAGCAGCGGTCCTATTGTTGCTGCTATATTGGAAAAAGACAACGCCGTTGCCGATTTCCGCAAACTGATAGGCGCTACTAATCCAGCACAGGCTGAAGAAGGCACTATTCGTAAAAAATATGCAGCATCAATTGGCGAAAACGCCGTCCACGGATCGGATAGCGATGAAAATGCGCAAATTGAAGGCAATTTCTTTTTCAACGGTCTGGAAAGATTCTAATAACCACCTTAGTAATAGTTCATTACTTATATAGATAATGCCTCCCCACAGGAGGCATTATCTATATAAGGAAATTAAGGTTTTTTGTAAAAACAGGCGCCTCAGCTTAATTAACTGACTGTCGCTCCTTATATTTGCCCTTTAATATTATGGAATTAAGTAAGAATTTTCAGCACAACGAAGCGGAAGAAAAGTGGTATGCACATTGGAACAATTCGGGTTATTTTAAAAGTGAACCGGACGACCGTCCACCCTATACTATAGTCATACCGCCTCCTAATGTTACAGGAGTATTGCATATGGGTCATGCCTTGAACGATACCGTTCAGGATATTTTGTTGCGCCGCGCAAAAATGCTGGGCTACAATACCTGTTGGGTGCCCGGAACAGACCATGCATCTATAGCTACCGAAGCAAAGGTGGTAAACATGCTACGCGATATGGGCATAGACAAAAAAACAATGCCCCGCGATGAGTTTCTGAAATATGCTTACCAATGGAAAGACAAATATGGCGGCATAATATTGAAACAACTGGAAAAATTGGGCTGCGCTCTCGATTGGGACCGCACCACTTTTACCATGGATGAAGACTACTATGCTGCAGTTATCCGTGTGTTTGTAGAGTTGTACGAGAAAGGCCTTATTTACCGCGGTGTAAAAATGATTAACTGGGACCCTAAGGCTAAAACAGCGCTTAGCGACGAAGAAGTTATTCACCGCCAAACCAATTCGAAATTATACTATGTCCGCTACCGCATTGATAGCGAACAGGAAGAATTTATAACCGTAGCTACGGTACGTCCGGAAACCATTCTGGGCGATACTGCAGTTTGCGTTCACCCCGAAGATGCTCGCTATGCACACCTTGTAGGCAAGTTTTGTTTTGTTCCGCTTATAAACAGGCGTATACCTATAATCTTCGATGATTATATCGACATGACTTTTGGTACCGGCGCCCTTAAGGTCACGCCGGCGCACGACATCAATGACTACAATCTGGGTATAAAACACGGATTGCCTGTAGTGGATACGCTGAACGATGACGGCACTATGAGTCAGGCTGCACAATTATATATTGGTCAGGATAGATTTGCAGTACGTAAACAAATAGTGATCGACCTCAAGGAAGCAGGTAATCTTGTAAAAGAAGAAGATTACAGTAATCAGGTAGGATTTAGCGAGCGTACAGATGTGGTTATTGAACCAAGGCTGAGTATGCAGTGGTGGTGCAATATGCAGGAACTGTCTAAACCAGCCCTTACGGCGGTTATGGATGGCGAAATCGAGTTTCACCCCGCTAAATTCAAAAATACCTATCGCCACTGGATGGGTAATATCAAGGATTGGTGTATCAGTCGCCAGCTTTGGTGGGGGCAGCGCATACCCGCATGGTATGATGCTGAAGGCGGACTGTATGTAGCCAAAACCAGCGAAGAAGCGCACCAGCAATATGCGGCGAAAAAGCCGGAATTGGCAGCAAAGCATCCGGAACTAAATCAGGATGTGGATGTGTTGGACACTTGGTTCAGTAGTTGGCTGTGGCCCATGGAAGTTTTTGGCTGGAATAAAAATCCTGATAATAAAGCGCTCAACTATTATTACCCTACCAATACATTGGTAACCGCTCCTGAAATAATATTTTTCTGGGTAGCGCGTATGATCATGGCCGGATATGAGTTTATGGGTAAAAAGCCGTTCGATAAGGTTTATTTTACAGGTATAGTTAGAGATAAGCAGGGTCGAAAAATGAGTAAATCTTTGGGCAACTCACCTGATTTGCTTCAAATGATCGACGATTTTGGGGCCGATGTGGTACGCTTTAGCGTAATGATATCCTCTCCGGCAGGCAACGACTTATTGTTTGATGAAAGCCAACTGGATCAGGGTCGTAACTTCTGCAACAAGTTGTGGAATGCTATGAAACTGGTGAAAGGATGGGAAAGCAGATGTCAGGACGGTCTGGAAGATGGCAATGTACAATTTGCTATCAATTGGATGGAAGCGCGTCTGGATGCAGTGTCTATCGAGATTACAGAAATGATCAAGGAATTCAGGCTGAGCGAAGGATTGAAAACTATCTATTCGCTTATCTGGAATGATTTCTGCTCTTGGTATCTTGAGTGGGTAAAACCCGGTATGGAGCAACCCGTATCTGCAAATGTGTACAATAAAACAATTGCCATCTTTGAACGTTTATTACAATTGCTCCACCCATATTTGCCCTTCATCACAGAAGATATTTACCATATTCTTAAAACGCGCGAGGCAGGCGACGACCTGATTTTGAAACAATTACCGGAAGCGGTAGCGCCTGATGCGGAAATACTGAAGGGTGGGGTATTGCTGCAAGAGTTGATAACTGCTGTGAGAGATACGCGCGTTAAAAACCAGTTGAAACCAAAAGATTCCATTAAGTTGTATGTAGATGCTCATAACACTGCCTACTACGAGACCGTAATGGATATATTGCGCAAACAGGTAAATGCGGTTACTATCGAATTTACTACGGAAGCCAAGCAAGGTTGTATAGCCTTGGTGGTGCAAACCGACAAACTCTATATAGAAGCAGAAGCTGCCGCAATAGATAACAGTGTGCAGAAGGCGCAGATGGAAAAGGATATTGCTTATCTGCAGGGTTTTATAGCGAGTGTAGACAAAAAACTGAACAACGAGAAATTTGTGCAAAATGCCAAACCGGAAATAATAGAAATTGAGCGAAAAAAGCGTGCAGACGCAATGGCTAAAATCCAAACATTGGAAGAAAGCCTTAGCTTAATGTGCTAATATGATGATTAACTGATAAACAACGGGCGGTTTCTGTACGGAAGCCGCCCATTTTTTATGGTATATCAGCCGCTTTAAGTTTTTTATAAAGCTGATAGTATAAGTAGCTGCCATATGCTACCGTAGCTGTGTACCATATAGCTATGACCATAGAAGCATAAATGATTTTGTAGTGCACAATTGGTAGATAATCCGGGAAGCACTTGTCAAGGCTAAGGAAGTAGGGTATAGAAGCCAATATATATAGTTTGTAGTTTTTAGAAACCACACCATAAAAGAAGAAGAATAAAATTATCGGGTGTGCATAGCGCTCATGCATTTGACTATTGAAATAGAAAAAATACAAACATAACAGGCCTGTGGATAGAAATACCGCTTCGAAAGTAAGGGCGTCCATTTCGAGTCTCTTTTTCCTCAGTAGCCACATTCGTTTGAATAAAGGAAACACCGCCGCAAACGCAGATATACTGAACATTATAAGGCCAACAGTACGGTAGGATAATAAAAAGAAAATATCCTGATCGTTGACAAAATAGGGGTTGGCGCGAGATAGCAAGTACCAGACATTGAAAGCGCATATAGATAGATTGTGGTACAACCCAACGAAATGAGTAGAAATATGCAAGAGTTTACCAACGCCGCCTGTGCTAATAAATGGTAATAATATCATTATTTGAAGTGAAATAACGCCAATCAAGCACATCAATAAAGTTCGCCATGATCGGATGCCGTAAAGCAGCGTTATGGCTATAATCGGTAAAAACTCTATTGCCTGAGGCTTGGTGTTGAGCGCGAGCGCATATAGCAGTGTGCCAGCAACAGGGTAAAGCAGTGATGCAACGATTGCAAGGAAAGCAAGGTTGGTATATATGCTATCTATTTGCCCCCAGACCATTGAATTAAAAATGTATGCGATATTGAGCGCCAAATAAAGATAGGGGATATTAAATTTAAGTATCTTTTGTTTGAATCCGCAAAGAACAATCAAAGGGAGAAAGTCGAACGCAACAAACAAAACCTTAATGTCGTTAATGTGTTTAATAATATTGACTTCGGTTCCCTGCAATAAATCATACACATATAGCGCATATACATAAACTGGGAAGTAGTTGATAGGGCCGTTGTAGGCATTTTTCAAGCCGTTTTTGTGGAGGTACAATGCCCATTCGCGCCAGAAGCCCATATCATAATCCATGTACACTCTTGGTAATATGACTATGTAAAGCGCAAAGAGCAGCATCAATTCTAAACGGGATTTGCTAATATTTTGTTCCTGCATCTTTTAGCTTCAAATATTTCAGCAAAGTAATCAATATTCTGTTTTGGCGGCAATGTTGCCCTTTTTTAGGCCATTCTTAGGCTATTTCGATAAATTTATATAGTTTTAAGCCTAAGTTATAAAATGACTTTTTATGCATAAAATTTTACGTTGGTTAACGGCCGTAGTGGTCTCTTTTGCTATTTTCAGCAGTTCAGATACGAACGCCCAGTCTACTACGTTTTCTTATACAGGAGCGATGGAATCGTATACTGTGCCGGCAGGAGTAACCAAAATTGCTGTTGACGCACAAGGCGCGAAAGGCGGCGACAACCTATCATTTACCAGTGTTGGAGGAAATGGAGCAAGGGTTGTATGCGTACTTACAGTAACTCCAGGTCAGGTATTAGACATATATGTTGGCGGCAGAGGAAATGCCGGCGGATTTGGTCCGGTAATGGGTGGTTATAATGGCGGCGGTAACTCAATATTTGGTTACGGCGGCAGCGGTGGCGGCGCAAGCGATGTGCGTACTACAGGCGGAACACTGGCAAATAGATTGATAGTTGCCGGTGGCGGCGCAGGCGCAGGCCTTAATTGCGACTTAGGTGGTGAAAATGGCGGACAAGGCGGTGGACTAACCGGTGGTAATGGTCAGGATTGCGGCAGTTATTCAGCTAATGCTTGCGGTAGCGGTGGAACAGCATCGTCAGGGGGCGCAGGCGCTACAGATGGCGGTACAGACGGGGTCTTGGGCATTGGCGGCGACGGGTTTGGTATTGGCGCAGGCGGCGGCGGCGCAGGCGGCGGCGGTTACTACGGCGGCGGCGGCGGTTACCTGGGTAGCGGCGGCGGCGGATCGTCTTTTACCGATCCTACTGATGCATCTGGCGTAACACATACTAGCGGCTACAACAGCGGAGATGGAGTTGTTATAATATGTGCTTATCCAGATGCTGGAACAATAACAGGCACAACTACAATATGTGAAGCAGCAACTTCTACGCTTACAAATACGGCTATCGGCGGTGACTGGACAAGCAGTAATACGGCAGTTGCTACAATAGATATTAGTACCGGCATTGTAACTGGCGTTGCGGCAGGTACAAGCATTATTACCTATTCAATTACAAATACTTGCGGAACTTCTATTACCACAGAAACAGTTACCATCAATCCATTACCTGTTTCTGGTACTTTATCAGGTACAACTACAGTATGTACTGGTAATACAGTAGCGCTGAGTAGCACTGTAAGTGGGGGCGCATGGAGCAGCAGCGACATCGCTCTGGCGACAGTTGGCTCACTAACAGGCGTTGTTACAGGCGTAGCGGCAGGAACAACAGAAATCACCTACACTGTAACCAATAGCTGCGGTAGCGCTATTACCACTACCGTAGTAACAGTAAATGAAAGCCCTGCTGCTATATCAGGTGTTTCTGAATCATGCGAGGCAACCTATATCACTTATAGCGATGCGACCACTGGCGGAACATGGAGTAGCAGTAATGCATTGATGGCCAATATTGATGGTAGTGGTAATATTATTGTTGGATCCATAGGCGCAGGAACTGTGACAATAACCTACACAAGTTCAGGCTGTATTGCAACAAAAGTTTTGACTGTTAATCCGCTACCTTCAGGTTTTGGAGGAGCTTTATTTGCTTGCGTGGGTACTACAGTTACTGTTACAAATGCCTCGCCAGCTGGATATTGGAGCGGAAGCGATGATTTAATTGCTACGGTAGGTTCTACAACAGGCAATGTAACTGGAGTTGCTGCAGGTACATTTATTCTTACCTACACGCTTCCGACAGGATGTATGCGATTCGGTCCATTTAATGTAAACGATCTCGGAACAATATCAGGTACCACTGAAATCTGTGAGACTACCACAACAACTCTATCTGTAACGTCAACCGGCGGCGCATGGAGCAGTAGCAACACAATAGTGGCGACCGTGGGTACAGGCTCAGGATTGTTGACTGGGGTAACTGCAGGGACTGTTATTATTTCTTATACAACTGGATGCGGATCTGCTGTAACAACTGTTACCGTGAACCCTGCGCCCAACGCTGGAACTATTTTAGGCGCGAATTCTTTATGCGCAGGAAACACTATTACTTTAACAGACGCTGCTCCCGGCGGCGACTGGACCAGTTCTAACTCAGCAATTGCAACAGTTGGCTCTGCATCTGGCATTGTTTCCGGTGTTGCTGCAGGCACCTCGATTATAAGCTATACTGTTACCAATTCTTGTGGTACAGTATCTGCCGTACACACTGTAACAGTTAATCTTGTACCAACTGTAATAACAGGTTCAGGCGCTATATGTTCCGGACTAAATACTACATTATCATCTTTCCCAGGCGGCGGTAACTGGACCAGCAGCAACACAGGCGTGGCTACAATTGTTGCAGGCACAGGCTTCCTTACTGCAGTAGCTGCAGGTACTACAACCATAACTTACTCACTTGGATCTGGATGTCGTCAAACAACTGTTGAAACCGTCAATCAGTCTGCGGCAGCAATAGGCGGCGCAACATCTGTTTGCGTTGGTTTTACTGCTAATGTTACAAACGTAACACCCGGAGGTACTTGGGTTAGCGGCAATACAGGCGTAGGTACAGTAGGCTCTCTAACCGGCACAGTCACCGGCGTGGCTGCTGGCACAACAATTATTACTTACGTAATGCCTGGCGGTTGTAATGCAACAAGGACTTTCTCGGTAAATATTAATCCAACAGCCATTGCAGGTCCTACTTCGGTATGTCAGGGCTTTACTGTTACACTTACATCCACACCAATCGGGGGCAACTGGACCAGCAGCAATACGGCTGTTGCTACAATTGGCGCGCTTATTGGAAATATGTCCGGTGTGTCGGCAGGTACAACAACTATTACATACACAACAACTGCAGGCTGTACAACTACCTCTGTTCGTACAGTTAATGTTACGCCTGCGGCAATTGTGAGCCCCAACTCAGTTTGTACCGGGTTCACAATATCAGCTACCGATGTTACACCAGGCGGTACATGGACAAGTACAAATACGGCAGTGGCTACTATTGGTTCGCTTTCTGGAACAATATCAGGAGTTAGCGCCGGCACTACAGTTATTAGCTACATTATGCCGACTGGTTGTAACGCAATTAAAACAGTATCCGTAAACACTACACCAACAATTGGCGGATCAAATGCTGTGTGCGTAGGCTTTTCTACTACGCTAACATCTGCGCCAGGCGGCGGCAACTGGACTAGCACAACTCCAGGCGTAGCAACAATAGGCGGTTTTTCTGGCATAATGAATGGCGTAGCTGTAGGTACTACAACAATTACATACACATTAATCACAGGCTGCTTTGCAACTTCGGTTAAAACGGTTAACCTGACTCCTGCAGCAATAGGCGGCGCTGGCAGCGTATGTATTGGTGCTGGCACAACACTTACCGATGCAACTGGCGGCGGTAACTGGACAAGCTCAAACACTGCTGTTGCTACAATTGGCTTTGTTAGTGGCACAGTAGCTTCTGTGTCTGTAGGAACAACAACAATTACTTATACTGTTGGTTCTGGCTGTTTTGCTACAAGAGTATTTACTGTTAATCCTTTGCCGGCAGCAATAACAGGCACAACCGGAGTGTGCGTAGGCGCAAGCGCTACATTGAACGATGCCAGCGGCGGCGGTGTCTGGACCAGCAGCAACCCTGCAGTAGCTACTATAGGCGCTGGTACAGGTATTGTAAACGGTTTGGTTCCGGGTACAACAACCATAACATATACTTTACCTACAAGCTGTATTGCTTTAACTACGGTTACTGTTAATGCTAACCCTGCTGCAATTACACCGGTAGGCGCTGTTAATATCTGCGAAGGCTCATCTGCTACACTTTCTGATGTTAGCGCAGGCGTTTGGAGCAGCGCTAACACGGCCATTGCAACCGTATCTGGCGGTGGTGTGGTTACCGGCGTACTTGCCGGAGTTGTAAATATTTCTTACACAAATGTGGCAGGCTGCTTTGCTATCAAATCTGTAAATATCAATACACAACCTGGCGCAGTATCTCCGGCTACAACTACTGTATGTACCGGTCTTACAGTTCCGTTTACCAACCCCACTGCCGGCGGAGCATGGACGAGCAGTAATGCACTGGTAGCTACTATTGGCGGCTTATCTGGTATCGCTACTGGGGTAACTGTTGGTACAACAACAATGACCTACTCTATAGGTAGTTGCTATTCTACCGGCAATCTTACAGTATTACTTTCACCTAACGCAGGCGTAATTACCGGCCCAACCGTTGGTTGCGTAGGTAGTTCGGTAACGCTTACTGACGCTGCTCCTGGCGGAGTTTGGAGCAGTAGCGATATCGCGGTGGCTGTTGTTGGTTCTACCGGTGTAGTTTTCTGCGCTGCTACTGGCACAGCGACCATTTCTTATTCTGTAACTAACAGCTGCGGAACAGCTACAGCTACTTCGCCTATTTCATTGTTTATACCGCCTACTACTGGCGTTATTTCAGGTACATCATTGCTTTGCGCAGGTACGTTTGCCACGCTTACTTCAACTGTTGGCGGCGGCGTTTGGAGTGTAACTAATAGCAATGCCACAATTAGTGGGGGCGGTATACTTACCGGCGTTACTCCTGGATTAGATACGGTGTTATATACCGTAACAAATGGCTGCGGCAGCTTATCTACATCTCATCCTGTTACAATAGGCGCATATCTTTCTGTTGGCGCAATTTCAGGGCCAACTAGCCTTTGTCAAGGCACAAGCATTACACTAACCGATACTTCAACAACAGGAGCGTGGAGCGCATCAGATACTATAGTGTCTGTAGTTGGCGGTGTTGTTACTGGCTTGCATCCTGGTCCGGTAACGATTTATTATATAGTTACTGCATATTGCGGATCAGCTATCGCCTCTTATCCTATCGTTGTAGATGGTCTTCCTGATACAGGTGTAATAGTAGGTCGCTCAGCAATATGCGCAGGCTTTACAGATACTTACACCAATTCTGCTCCCGGCGGTGTTTGGAGCGCAATCAATGCAAATGCTACTATTACAAGCGGCGGCGTATTGACAGCTGTTACTCCTGGCGTAGATACAATCTTTTATACGGTGTCAAATAGTTGCGGAACATTTGCATCATCAAAGGTTGTCACTGTGGGTCCATCTTTATCTGCTGGAACAATTTCAGGTCCCGCATATGTGTGTATCGGCGCTCCTGTATATGTTACCAACCCTGTATTAGGCGGTACCTGGAGCGCAAGCAATGGTAATGCTACTGTTATAGGTGGTAGGGTAACCGGCATTACAACTGGTGTTGATACCATTTACTATACTGTTACCAGCAGTTGCGGTTCGGCTGTGACTTCAAAAACCATCACAGTTAACGAAATACCAACTGCAGGAATTATTGTTGGTCCGGGTAGCATTTGTACTGGTTCATCTACTTTGTATACAAATGTGGTAACAGGAGGCGTATGGACTATGAGTAATCCACGCGCTTATGTAACCGGAGGTTTAGTTACACCGGTATCTGTAGGATTAGATACTATAATTTACAGAGTTACCAATATTTGCGGTTCTTCTGCAACTTCATTACCGGTCACCATCAATGCGGCGCCTATTGCCGGTTCTATAACTGGACCAACTGCAGTATGCGTTGGCTCAACTATTACCGTTACAGATCCGGCTCCAGGCGGAGTATGGAGTGCAAGCAATACCAACGCTACAGTAACTGGCGGCGTAGTTACCGGCGTAACCGCGGGTCCGGTAGTAATATCTTATACAGTAACCAACACTTGCGGTTCAGTATCTGCACTACTTGCTATTACAGTTAACCCTCTTCCAGATGCCGGCGCTATCACAGGCGCTACATCTGTATGCGTTGCTGCGACAACAACATTATCAAATACTGCTGTGGGCGGTGTATGGAGCTTGAGTAATACCAATGCTACAATCACTCCAACCGGCGATGTAACAGGCGTTACCGGCGGCACAGATGTGGTAAGCTATACTGTTACCAACTCTTGCGGTGTTGCTACAACTACAATGCTAATGACAATTAATAGTCTGCCATTTGCAGGTACTATCGCAGGGCCCACAAGCGTTTGCGAAGCGGCAACAATCACGCTGACCGATGCTGCTCCGGGTGGCGTATGGACTATCAGCAATCCAGCTGCAACCATTACGAGCGGCGGTATAGTAACAGGCGTATATGCAGGTTTAGATACAGTGTCCTACATAGTTACCAATGTATGCGGAACCGCTGCTGCTACTTCAGTAATTACAATAAATCCATTGCCTAACGCAGGTTCAATATCAGGCCTGTCTAATGTATGCGAAGGCGCTACAATTACCCTTACCGATCTTGTTCCGGGTGGATTGTGGAGTTCTGGCAGCACAAATGCTACAATCTCGTCATTAGGGCTCGTTACCGGCATTACTGCAGGTACAGCTACTATTTCCTATTCAGTGACCAATGTGTGCGGTACTGCTTGGGTATCTACTGTAATAACAGTTGATCCATTGCCTAATGCAGGCGTTATCACTGGCGCAACCAGCGTTTGCGTGGGCGTTACTACTACGCTTGCTGACGCATCTGTAGGTGGAGTATGGAGTAGCAGAACAGGCAACACAAGCATATCTACTTCGGGCGTTGTTACCGGCCTTCTTGCAGGCGCTGATACTATAGTTTATACAGTAACTAATATTTGCGGAACTGCATTTACCACACAACCGCTTACTATAAACCAACTGCCTAACCCCGGCGTAATTACTGGTCCTTCTGGAGTTTGTGCAGGTTCTACTATTACTCTGGTAGACACTACCGCGGGCGGCGTATGGAGCATGAGCAATCCAAGAGCACGCATCACCACCGCAGGCGTAGTTACAGGTCTTAGCGCAGGCGTAGACACAGCGTTGTACACACTTACTAATATGTGCGGTTCTATATCTGCAAGTAAAGTAATAGTCATCAGCCCAATACCTAATCCGGGTACTATTACAGGCGGCAATACTGTTTGCGAAGGCGGAACGCTTTTGTTATCAGATGGCGCCGCGGGCGGTACATGGAGCAGCAGCAACACATCTGTGGCTACAGTAAACAGCTTAGGCGTAGTAACTGCGGTTGCTCCCGGTTTGGTTAACATTGCCTATACCGTTACCAACGGTTGCGGTAGCAGAGCGGCTAATCAATCGGTTTCAGTATTGTCTACCGTTGATTGCAATACTGTAAGCGTAAATACTGTTGGCGGAACAACAGATGTTAGGGTATTCCCTAACCCTAACCGTGGCGACTTCACCATAAAAGGCGAAATAGCTACTACTAACGATGATGCTACCATAGAGGTAACTAACATGGTTGGTCAAGTAATCTATACTTTAAAAGCAAATATTGTGAATGGCGCTATCGATCAACATATTCAACTGAATGGATCGTTTGCAAACGGAATGTACTTGCTCACAATCCGCACTGCAACAGAAAAAGCAACCTACCATTTTGTTATGGAAAAATAATAGGTCTGGAATTTAATGCAATAGAAAGGGTCGGCGATGTGTCGACCCTTTCTATTGTTAGCAAAAGGGTGGGATATACAGCATGGAGATGTAATAAGGAAGCTATAAGTTTAAACATGATTTCTATTTTGCTTAGAAATTTGACAAACTAATAGTAGATGTTTGTATTTTATTTGTTGAAGATGCTTTGCGCACTAGATTCGTAAAATCACTACTTTCCTATGAAAGTAAAAACTGTGTCTTATCCGCTGAAATATACCGAACGAGATGTAATAAACGATAGCGGGCGGTAAGGGATTTTGCTCCCTACCGCCCGCTATCATTTATTGGCGTTCTAATTATTTACCGAAGCTTTCAGCAAAGTATTTATGAAAGTAGGGTAGGGTTTCTATACCCTTGTAAAAGTTGAATACGTCATACTTTTCATCGGGAGAGTGAATGTTGTCGTTATCAAGACCGAAGCCAAGCAATACTGTCTTTAAGCCGAGCGTTTTCTCAAACAAAGCTACAATTGGTATACTGCCGCCGCCTCTTGTAGGTATAGGTTCTTTACCAAATGTGGTAACGATAGCCTTAGCTGCCGCTTTATATGCCGGCGAATCGGTAGGTGTTACCACTGCCTCGCCGCCGTGATGCGCTGTAACTTTTACCTTTACATAGCTTGGCGCTATTTTCTCAAAATGCGCTTTAAACAGATCAGATATTTCGTCTGAACTTTGGTTAGGAACAAGACGCATAGAGATTTTAGCATTTGCCTTTGAAGGCAATACTGTCTTAGCGCCTTCGCCTATATAGCCGCCCCAAATACCGTTTACCTCAAGCGTTGGGCGAATACCCGTGCGCTCCAGCGAAGTATAGCCTTTCTCACCCCACACTTCGTTTACGCCCAGTTCTTTTTTGTATTCTTCCAAATCAAACGGCGCAGAATTAATTGCGGCGCGCTCTGCAGCGCTTAGTTCATCAACTTTATCGTAAAAACCGGGTATGGTAATGTGGTTGTTTTCATCGTGCAGCGAAGCGATCATCTGGCAAAGTATTGTTGCCGGGTTGGCTACTGCGCCGCCATACACACCGCTGTGCAGATCTCTGTTTGGTCCGGTAACTTCCACTTCCATGTATGCCAAACCACGCAAACCGCTTTCGATAGACGGATGCTCCATACTTATCATCGAGGTATCTGATACCAATACTACATCGGCTTTGAGGCGTTCCTTGTTGTCTTGCAAAAACTTACCCAGATTGGTAGAGCCCACTTCTTCCTCACCCTCTATCATTACTTTTACATTGCAGGGCATTGAGTTTGTTTTGGCCATTACCTCAAGGGCTTTAATGTGCATAAACATCTGGCCTTTGTCGTCGCAGGCGCCGCGAGCGTATATTTTACCATCGCGTATCTGTGGGTCGAACGGACCGCTTGTCCACAGGTTGAGCGGATCGGCGGGCTGAACATCATAGTGACCATACACCAACACCGTAGGCAATGATGCGTCCACAATTTTTTCGCCATACACAATCGGGTGCCCCTGAGTAGGGCAAACCTCTGCAGTATCGCAACCTGCAGCCAGCAGATGCGCCAAAACGGCATCTGCGCAACGGCTCACATCGCCTTTATACTTGCTATCGGCGCTTACAGATGGTATGCGCAACAAATCGAGTAACTCACTAAGAAATCTGTCTTTATTTTCTGCTTGATATTCTTTCCAGGCTTGCATGATTTAAGCTGTTTTTTAGACCGTAAAAGTAATTGAAATGTAGCAACAAGGGTTTGGGAATTTTAGACTGTAGACAACAAAGTAAGTATAGTTTTACTCTACAACGACCTTTCTTACAAACTTATTCCTCGGGCTTTCGGCATACAATATATACACACCCTTGGCTAGGTTTAGGGTAAATTGTTCTTTTTTGTTGGTGGTGGTTTGGTAAGAAGCAATCCTTTCTCCAACGACATTGTATATGGCTATTACTACTTGTTCATCCTTATCCGAGGTAAACAGTAGTTCGAAAACGCCTTTGTTGGGGTTGGGGTTTAGGTACAGTCCCGGTGGTAACCGCAATACAGGGGTGGGGTGGCAAATTGTTTCTGATACAACAACCACTGTTTTGTTGGCAATTTCCAGTCCACAATAATTGGGAATAGTGTAGGCAATATTGCCCGCACCGGGTTGCAGCGCTACTATTTTACCAAAGCTATCTACCCATAAATTACTACCAGCGCTTTGCCAATAACCACCGGGCAAGCTGCCTGTAAATAACGTAGTGTCGCCCACGCATAGGGTGTCTACACCCGTTATGGTTACTAACTCGGGCGATGGCATTGCGGTAGCTTTTTTATTTACTGATCGGGTCAAATACTTATTCGAGCAGGTATAGTCTACGGTATCATTACCATTTCTCAGTCCCGTAGTTATTCCTCCTGTTACCGCGACCTTGTCTTGCCGTTTGCTCCAGGTACCGTTAAAGGGTCCTTCTGTTTGCACCAAAGTAACATTTGCGCCCTTGCATACAGTATCTGGACCGGCAAGAGGTCCAATACCCACCTTTTTATAACTGTATTCGGTCATCACCACCGGATTGTCATCGAAGTAAATACCGGCGCGATTGTTGATTACCGTACCGTCGATTACGGTTGGTTTCGATTGAATTTTGAAGGTAAACATACCATCGGCAAAGCCATGGTGTGAGCTATCCGGCAACATAATATTCGGAAAGTCGAATTTAGCAATTTGATAATCGCCTGCTTTCTGTATGCCCACCATCATAACCGCTGATGCCGACACTACCCTGAATGTTTCTATATCGAGTTGCGGGGGCAGCGTATCTAAAACATAAATATTGTGTGCTGTATCGTTACCGGTATTTTCAAAGTGTATGGTATAGGTTAGCTCATCGCCGGGTAGAATGTTGCCAAATGGACTAACTTCTTTGTAATTAGGGTCGTACGATGACCTTATAGTGTCTATGCGTACTATTCTATTGTTCAATGTATCTAAATCGCCTAAAAAGGGCATTACACTACAACTGGACAATACTGTATCCCCAATGGTAAGCAAAGGACCAGGAACACGTAATAATATTTTAATTAAAGTGGTAGGCGTACTATCAGTAAGATTAGGCAATAACCAAGTTACGGTATTTCCAGAAATGGAGGTACGCCATGGAGAAGAAGAACTAAATGTATACTTAGGGTTAAATTTGTAGGTAACAGTTGCGTCTTGACGATTGCAACTGTTGTTATTAATAGCTAAAGTTACATATGCAAATGATATTGTATTACAAGCTGTACTTCTAATTGATAAATCAAAATCAGGTGAAGAACTACATGATAATCCGAAGTATTTCACTGGATTTGGATAAGCACCGGACAAAATAGTGTCGGAAATATAACCGGTAGTTGGGCAACTAACATTTAGCCCACCGGAGTAGGAAATAGGTACGAAAGTATATACTGAACCAATAGTAGCCCCTCTGACACTGTAAAAGAAACCGGAGGTGCACGAAACTGTATCCATACGAATACCATTTGAATCTACAGCAACCGTAAATGCTGATTCATTATAATAATCGCCTGAATCGAAAACACAGTTGCTGTTATTATCGAAATAGAATTTTACGGGCAGCGACTTACAAGAAACATGATTATAAGTGAAAACAACAGAATCATGAATTCCTATACTATCGTATAGGATATGTTTAATAGTATATGTACCGGAAGAAGCATAATTGTGGCAATTAGTTCCTCGTCCAGGAATTGAACTAATTATTAGCGTAGTGTCGCTAAACGTACCATCTCCAAAATAGGTACGCAACCGCAATGGTTGTTCGCCACAACTTGTTATTTTAAAAAACACCCTATTGCAGTCACTGTCGCTAATGCTTTCTGTGTGCGATGTAATGTTGTATTTAAATACATTTACCATATTAGTATAACTAACCGCGCCACTGTAGGTACAATATACCTTACATCTAAAAAAAGTTCTACTATAGACCGAATTATTAAACCTAACATCAGTGTCGTTTTTATACAAAAGATCTTCCCAAACTATAGTATCTAATGATTTTTGCCATTGGTATTTAATGCCACAACCACTTGATGCCCCTCTTGTAGATAAAAAATGCGTTGATGAATTACAGTGTTTCAAAGCGGTAGCAATACCTGCATTGGGTGTACCTATACCTCCGCAACTTACGCCTGTAACCTTGACGGTGGTAGTCGTCATTGCAGTTCCGCAACTATTAGTTACTGAGTAGGTGATTGTTGTAACGCCACCTCCTAAGCCGGTAGCTAAACCTGTTGTGGCATTTATTGATATGGCAGTTGGATTACTCGAACTCCATACTCCACCAGTTATCCCACCAGTATCGGTAAAAGTTGAAGATACTCCAATACATAAAAGCGTATCTCCAAAAATATTGCCGGCAAAAGGTGGCAAACAGGTATATTCTGTAATAGTTAAACTACCATCGGAATTGCAATTTTCCCCGGAAATGTAAATAGGGGAAAGACCTATTGTTGACGAAATATAGGAGGATCCACCACCTCCCCCGCCTAAACCACTACCACCACCGCCACCATAATAACCGCCGCCACCTCCCCCGCTGCTAAATATACCTTCGCCACCAGAAAACAGTGAGCCAGATTCAGCAATACCCCAAAGAGTCGCACCTGCTCCTCCACTACTTTGAGTTCCACCTAAACCTGAACCTGTATTAACAAGATTATCCTCCACAGCGGCTAACCCAACCAATCCCCCACCGGCCCCTCCCGTATACTTTATGTTTCCATATATTCCGCCGCCACCACCACCTGCAGCTATTATCACCCTATTAACAGCAGTAGTTCCACCAATTCTAATATCAGTTCCACCACCACCGCTACCTGCCTGGCCAAATGGACTTACAACACCACTTAAGCCTCCTCCGTTATAACCGCCATTATGTAAGCGAGTACTTGAATTCAGTCCCTTTCCCCCAATGTATATATTTAGTATTTCTCCGGGAGTAACAACAAGAACGGACTTAGTTCTGCCTCCACAGCCGCCAACACTGGCAAATGCAGGAAACAAATCATCAATCCCACCCGAAGCGCCCTTAGCATCAACAGCTAAATAATGTATTCCTGCAGGTACGGTATAGGTTTGCGACGCCCCGGTATAGCTAAATGTGCGGGTTTGAGCAACGGCGTCAATAATTCCAAAACCCAACAGCACGATAATAAAAAGAAGTGATTTTGTTTTCACAAGTATAGGTAGTTAGTAAACAATAAATACAATTATAAAAGTAGATAATTGTAGTAGAATGCAATAGACCCAACTCGTAAAAGTTCACTTTTTTTAATCAACTATTAATTTTTACCGTGCCCCAAAGCAAACCGACGATTTAGTCGTCTATTACTATGTAATTCACATGTTTATTAACATGGGCATTAGTTTTAGGTTTAGTATAACACCCCTCTAAACCTATAAATACGGCTTTAAAACGTTATATTTGTGTGTCTTTATTTTAATACCCCATTATGGATCAAAACAACGAAGAGCAACTACCGCAGGATTCGGCTGAGTCGAATAAGATTATTTTTGTAAATATCGAAGAGCAAATGAAAACTGCCTACATAGATTATTCTATGTCGGTAATTGTTGGTCGGGCGCTACCAGATGTTCGCGATGGTTTGAAGCCTGTGCATCGTAGGGTTTTGTTTGCCATGCACGAATTGGGTAACACGTTTAACAAACCCTATAAAAAATGTGCGCGTATTGTGGGCGAGGTACTGGGTAAGTATCACCCCCATGGCGATAAATCGGTTTACGATGGTATGGTGCGTATGGCTCAGCCATGGAACATGCGCTACATGATGGTAGACGGCCAGGGTAACTACGGCAGTCAGGATGGCGACGGACCGGCGGCTATGCGTTATACAGAAGCGCGTATGCAAAAGCTGGGCGAGGCCATGCTGGAAGATATAGAAAAAGAAACAGTAGACTTTGCGCTTAACTTCGATGATTCGTTGGAAGAGCCTACGGTATTGCCTACACGCATTCCGCAGTTGCTGGTAAATGGTTCGTCGGGCATAGCTGTTGGTATGGCTACTAATATGATGCCGCACAACCTTACTGAGGTGGTAGATGGCTGCCTTGCATATATAGACAATAACGACATAACGATAGACGAACTGATGAAGTTCGTAAAAGCTCCCGATTTTCCGACCGGGGGCATAGTATATGGTATGGAGGGCGTGCGCGAAGGTATGCACACAGGCAGGGGCAGGGTAGTGCTGCGCGGCAAGGTGACGGTAGAAACCATGAAGACCGGCAAGGAAATGATTGTGATAACAGAAGTGCCCTATCAGGTAAGCCGCGATGCGCTGGCTGAAAAAATAGGGTATCTGGTAAACAGTAAAACCATAGATGGCATCACCCACGTTGCCAATGAAAGTAACAAAGAAGGAACCCGAGTAGTGGTAGAGTTGCGAAAAGATGCTGTTGCACAAGTGGTTATCAATCAGTTGTATAAGTACAGCGAACTACAGACTTCATACGGTATTAACAACGTAGCACTCGTAAATGGCCGTCCAAGAACGCTGAACCTGAAGGAGCTGATAAGCGAATTTATTGGGTTCAGACACGAAATAGTTATCCGCCGTACGCGCTACGAACTAAAAGAAGCTAAAAAACGCGCCCACATTCTGGAAGGCTATCTGATAGCGCTGGATCATCTGGATGAAGTTATTTCACTTATCAGAAATTCGGCTAACCCGGATATAGCTAAAGAAGGTTTAATCACCTCGTTTGGCATGTCGGAAATACAAGCAAAAGCAGTGCTTGAACTGCGCCTGCAAAGGTTGACAGGCATGGAACGCGAGAAAATACGCGAAGAACATGCAGAACTGATGAAATTGATAGCGCATCTTGAAGAAATATTGGGCAGCGAAAGCCTTCGCTTCCAAATAATAAAAGACGAATTGCTGGATGTGCAAAAACGCTTTGGCGATACCCGCAAGAGCGAAATACACTACATGGCCGATGAAATGCGGATAGAAGACCTGATAGAGAAAGAAGATGTGGTCATCACCGTTTCTCATATGGGCTATATCAAGCGCACATCAACCGACGAGTATCGCTCTCAGCGTCGCGGTGGTCGTGGAGCTATGGCCGGTCGTACCCGCGAAGCAGACTATATAGAGCATTTGTTTGTAGCATCTACCCATCACACACTGCTGTTCTTTACAGAAAAAGGTAGATGCTTCTGGCTGAAAGTATATGAAATACCGGAAGCAGATAAGAACGGCCGCGGCAGAGCGATACAAAATATGATACAAATACCGCCGGACGATAAAATACGTACGGTGATAGATGTACCTCAACTGGATGACAAAGATTTCGTTGAGAGACACTCGGTGGTATTGTGCACCAAGCGCGGCATCATCAAAAAAACGGCGCTTGCAGATTTCAGCAGGCCGCGCGCGAATGGTATTATCGCCATCACTATCGAGGAAGGCGACCAATTGCTGAATGTATCGCTTACGCAGAAAGACTATTACATAATGATGGCTGTGCGCAGCGGTAGAGCAATTTGTTTCCCCGAAGAAAAAGTAAGAGCTACTGGCCGCGGCGCTATTGGTGTATTTGGTATAGAACTCGATGAGCACAACGATGAAGTTATTGGTATGCTGTGCGTTTCTAAAGAAGATATTAACAAGCAAGTGCTGGTGGTGTCTGAAAAAGGACTGGGTAAACGTACGCCGTTCCTGCTGCCTAAAGACGACGACAAAACCGAAAACGCGGACGGAACGCCAATAGAAGAAGGCGCTGGAGAAGAGGACCCAAGTAATATGGTGATACTAAAAGATGCAGATGGCAACGACCGTAAATATCTGCTATCTTATAGGGTTACCAACCGTGGAGGTAAAGGTGTGAAAACTATGAATGTAACCGAGAAAACCGGCGCGCTCGTAGGATTGCTTGGAGTAGATGGTAAAGACGACCTAATAATCACTTGTGAATCAGGCGTTACCATTAGAATGAAGGTGTCTTCAATACGTGAGGCAGGAAGAGCTACGCAAGGTGTGAAACTGATAAATATTGATGAAGGCGACAAAATAGCAGCAATTGCCCGTATAGCCGAGCAGGAGGAAGAGGAAACAGTGGATTTGGAAAATGGGGAAGTAGCTAAAGGTGAAACAACTGAAACACCTGACGCTACTGCTGATACCGCACAGGAAGAAACACCAGTAGAATAACAAACATAAAGGACAATAAATTTAACCATAACAGTAAAAAAACAACAATGAAAAAAGCAATCTTTATTGCAGCAGCAGTAGGTATTACCTTCACCGGTATAGCGCAGGATAAATATGTGACTACTGCGAATGTGGCTTTCAAAAGCCAGAACTACGACGAAGCAAAAGAAAATATAGATAAAGCGCTTTCGAATCCCGAAACAAAGGAAAAACCAAAGGCATTGTTTGCCAAGGCGCAGATATACCTGAAAATGCAGGAAATAGAAAAGTATAAATCTACTGCGCCTTACCGCGAAGCTGCACAGGCATTATACAAACTTGCAGAAGTAAAGGGCGACTTTGAAAAAGGCACTGTTGATCAGTTGCTGCTTGTATGCGCTGCCAACTTTTATAACGATGGCGTAAGAATGTATAACGACAAGAAGTTTACTGAGTCGACTGAAATGATGAAAAATGTGATAAAAATTCACGATATCGATCAGGGTAAGCGTTTTGAAAAAATACACTTTCTGGATACGCCTGCAGCTAATGCCTACCAAACTATGGCCAATAGCGTATATTTTTCAGGAAAATATGAGGAGTCAATACCGTTGTTGCTGAAGGTGAAAAACAACGATATCACCCGGACAGCTTCTGTTTATGCTTGCCTCATAGATGCTTACAACAAAACATCAAAGACCACAGAAGCCAATGCACTGATTGCGGAAGCAAGAAAAGCATTCCCTAACGATGTTACTATCCGCAACTACGAGCTCAACTACTTTATCACAAGCGGTAAGCAAGATGAGTTGCTCAAAAAACTGGAAGAGGCCGCTGCAAAAGAACCTGAAAATTCAGATATTATTTTCAACTTAGGTACTACCTACTTGGGTATGGCTAATCCTAAAGATGGTAAGAAGCCTGCAAACGCAGCCGATCTGGTAGCGAAAGCAGAAGACGCATTTACAAAAGCAGTGAAAATAGCGCCAGACAATGCTGGTTATAACTACAATTTCGGAGCTCTTTATTTTAACCAGGCAACCGATTTTAATGATCAGATGAATGCCATTACTGGTACTTCTGATGCCGACCAAAAGAAATATGACGGATTTAAAGCAAGCCGCGATGCTATGTTTGGTAAATCAATGCCTTATTTCGAGAAAGCATATAGTGTGTTATTAGCCAATGAGAATAACCTGAAAGGCGAAGACATGAAAACTTTCAAGCAAAGCATACTCGCGCTGAAAGAGGTTTATGCAAGACAAAGCAAACTCGACAAATCGAAAGAAATGAAAACAAAATATGAGTCATTGGCTAAATAATATGCCTATGAATTGCCTTAGCTGGCCATATTAGTTCTTTATTTTTCATATTCACCATTTTTTTAGCTTTCCGGTTACGTTTTAACCGGAAAGCTATTTATCTTTGATTTCGGTGAGTGTTTTAACAAAATATAACATTTTAAAAACACCCTACTTACCAAGGGTGTTTTGCTTATTTTAGCAGGAACAATTTTAATACAGTACAAGAGTGAGTAAAATAAACATCGTGCGTTTCGCACACAAGAATGGAGAAGGTTTCTATGACACATTAAAGAAGAATATCGACACTTTTTTTAAAGAAAACAATATTGCTCCCACAGGCAACAGCGCTTTAAGATGGAAAACTGTTGCAATGATTATTCTCTTTTTCACACCTAATATTCTCATAATTACCGGTGTAGGAGCATCGAGTGTATTCTTGTTTTTTACACTTTGGTTTTTAATGGGTTTAGGTATGATAGGAATTGGCTGCGCAGTGCATCACGATTCTAATCATGGTTCTTATTCCAGCAACAAAACAGTAAATAAGGTTATTGGTGACATAGTAAATGTTGTAGGCGGCTACGACGTTACGTGGCGCATACAGCACAATGTACTTCACCATACCTATACCAATATCGAAGGATTGGATGAAGACATTGATGCGGGTGGTTTGCTGCGTTTTTCGCCTCATAGCAAAAAACTAAAGATGCACCGCTACCAGCATATTTACGGTTGGTTTTTGTATTGCTTGCTCACTTTGCAATGGGTAACCTACAAAGATTATCGCTTGCTGATTATTTACAACAAACGCGGTTTACTCAAAAAGGAGAAAATAACGCTCACAAAGGCGTTAATTGAGTTGACGATTTACAAAATCATTTACTTTGGCTATGTTCTGGTGTTGCCAATAATATTTTCGGGCATGTCTTGGCAAATGGTAGTTGGCGGCTTTTTAGTGCTTCACTTTACGGCAGGTTTAGGTTTGTCCTGTATTTTTCAGTTGGCGCATGTACTCGAATCATCAGAGTTTCCATTACCAAGCGAAGACAGAAAAATGGAAAACACCTGGGCAATACATCAATTGCTCAACACAGCCAATTTCTCGCCAAGAAGCCATTGGATGTTTTGGTTTGTAGGTGGATTAAATTATCAGGTAGAACACCATTTGTTTCCACACATCTCGCATGTGCACTATCCTCAAATTTCTAAGATAGTGAAAAGAACAGCCGAACAATACGGTCTACCATACAAGGTAATGCCCACATTTGCTTTCGCGTTGAAAGAGCATTGGAAGATGCTTAAAAAAATGGGTCAATAGTACAATTCATTTAATAGAAAAAGGATCGGCGAAAACCGATCCTTTTTCTATTAGGGAAATGTGTTGAAACATCAAAGGTTGCAGACGTCCCAGAAATTTTTAATAGCATTTTATTTGATTTTTTCTTCTGCAAACCCTGTAATCAACTTAATGTCGAAGTAACCGTTGAACGACTTTAATATACTATTCAACCTTCCGGCATAAGGGAAATATTCGATGTCGTACCGTTTGGAGATGTATGACTTGTCCTTATATTTTTTCCTCATTTTGAACGTGAAATTCTGATAGGAAAATTTGTAGATATAGGAGATCTGTTCAAAATCGGCATTGTTGATAATCAAGCCGCGGCTAACAGGCTGATTGTCATTAAACCGTCCATCGTTCTTGTTGGCGTTAAACTCCTTCTTTTGCACATTAGGATGGCCGTAGTATACAATCAGGTAATTGCTACCCGTATCGGGTATCTTTAAGGTGTTTACGGGTACGCTGTCTGCCGTAAATAAAATGTTGGCAAACTTCCTTTGCTTTACAAGATTAAGGTTAGTGTCCATGTAATAGTAGACAGGACAATAATCAAAGTTTTCTTTAAAATCTTTGATCATCACCTTTCTTACCATTGCGCCATCTTTCAACACCGTTTCCAGCCCTTGGTTATCGTTGTTCTTTCTCATAGCCGCAATACGGTTATTTTCTGAGCGCAACTGCACCAAAACGAAATCATATTTTTTCACCAGCGAATCTGCGGCATAGGTACAACTCGCGCCAACCGTTAATGCAGATACCAAAACCACCTTCAAAAATTGCATATTTCCTCCTTAACTATTAGATGTCAAAGGTATACAACATTGTGTTCACTGCCATACGGACATACCCAATGGCGCAGCAAATACCAACCATATCGAGTATCTTTGACCGTACAAACAGGGAATATGAAGGAAATAAGGTTTATAGACCTTTTTTGTGGCGTTGGCGGCTTCAGGGTAGCTATGGAGCAGAGTTGTCGCGACCAAGGCTTGATACCTATGGGTGTTTTTGCCTCCGATATAGATCCCAACTGCAGGAAGAGTTACGAAAATAATTTTGGCGAAGCGCCAGCCGGAGATATCACTTTAGTTGATCCAACCACTATTCCAGATCACGATGTGCTTATGGGAGGTTTCCCATGCCAGCCCTTTAGTATTATAGGGCAAATGAAGGGCTTTGAAGATACCAGAGGTACGTTATTTTTTTACATTGCCAACATATTGAAAACAAAACAGCCTCAGGCGTTTATTTTAGAGAACGTAAAACAACTGGTAGGCCACAATGGAGGACAAACGCTGAAAGTAATTATCAAAACACTGGAGGAATTGGGTTATCACGTGCGACACACCGTACTCAATGCGCTCAACTACGGACTGCCTCAGAAGAGAGAACGCATTATTATCGTTGGACACAAATCGAGTTCCAATTTTACATTTCCCGACCCGGTGAAACCCTTTCGTCCTCTGGCTGAGGTTCTTGATAAAATCGTAGATGAAAAATATTACGCTTCAGACTATATAGTACAGAAACGAAAGGAAGCGCATCAATCGCCGCACGCGATAGGTATATGGCACGAAAACAAGTCGGGCAATATTGCCTCTTACCCCTATTCATGTGCTCTAAGATCGGGAGCGAGTTACAATTACCTGCTGGTAAATGGAGAACGGAGGCTTACGCCGCGTGAAATGTTTAGGTTGCAGGGCTTTCCCGATAGCTACAAAATAACCACGCACGACGGCCATGCCCGCAAGCAAGCAGGTAATGCAGTGCCTGTAAACCTCATAAAAGCCGTTATTGACCAACTATTACCACTTTTATCCAAGGAAAATGCCAAGTTAACTGCCGCTAGCGCAGAGTTAAGTAATCCTATTGTCCAATAAATATGCTCATTATGGCCGACACATTTTCGAAACAGGAACGTAGCCAAATAATGAGTAAGGTGAAAAGCAATAAGAACAAATCTACCGAGCTCAAACTCATTGCATTTTTTAAAAGCCACCACATAATAGGGTGGCGTAGAAACAGGAAGATTTTCGGCAAACCCGACTTTGTTTTCCCATCTTCAAGAATAGCGGTATTCGTTGACGGATGCTTCTGGCACGGACATACTTGTAGAAACGTGACGCCAGCCAGCAATAAAGATTACTGGACTGCTAAAATAGAAAGAAATAAAAAACGCGATGCCTTGGTAAGCGATAACCTTACCGCCAAAAACTGGAAAGTAATAAGGCTGTGGGAATGCAGTTTGAAAAAGCAAGATATTCTGGAAAATGAACTTAGTATGCTGCTTGTCAACGCATCGCAAATAAAAAGCAATATCCAAGAACGCGAAAAAAGTTAGCTATGCGACAAACCCTCTAAAATACTTTGCCTAATCCACCAGTTGGCATATGCCATAACTAATCTGTCTTCTAACAATCTTTTTACACATTGTATCAGCCCGGCTTTACCCAAATCTATACATTGCGCCAGGCTGGCATCTTGGCTTACCAGCCTGGCAATAGACACTATTTGATTCATCCATATCTCCTGCAGCCGATAAATTGCTGCTTCATTGCCAGCTCGAACGCCACTAAAAATACTTGACAACTCCTCCTGCTCTGGAAATACCACATTATTCAAAAATGATAGGGCCGCTTCCAATTTTTGGTCAATCGCTTGCTGCACAGAAAACGTTGTTTTGTTTGGGTAGATGTTAAGTTGTCTCATAAGAAGCAATATCGAGTATTTATTGCAATTACGCATTTGGATTAATCTGTCAAACTACTTATTTACTTAAAAATTGCATTACGCTACAAATATCGGTACCACCTACGCCAAATGTGGCTGTTATAACATATTACAATGACTTGGATCACATACGTTTGTTTGTAAATCGTTTGCGTATGGATACCGATACTTTATTTTATTGCTATTTGCAAACCTGCTTGTTTTCTTATGCAAACATCCGATGTTTGTTTTTTTGTTGTTCGCAAAAATTTGGTAAGCCAGTCAATAATTTCAATTGAATCATCATTGCTGCAAGACATGCGGCTATATACAATTGCCGATGAAAGCATTGTAACAATGCCTATAAATATTATAGCAACATTATAGTTTATCAAATCAGCTAATATTCCAGTTAGTATAGCGCCTACAGCATAACCCAGATCACGCCACAACCTGAATATTCCTATGCTTTTTGCCCGGTCGAGTGGATGAGTGTTTTCAGCAATGGTTGCCAGAAAAGTAGGGTATACCATGGCAGTTCCCCAGCCTAATAGAATCGATAGAGCCACGAAATGAAACATGGATACTGCAAAAGGCAAAAGCAAAAGTGCAAAACCCTGAAGCAACATACCTAAATACAACATGTCTTTTTTGCAAAATTTATCGGCCATTTTACCCGTCAACAATTGCCCTATTCCCCATACTGCCGGATATACTGCCGTAATAGCGCCTATTTGCAAAACCGAATAGCCCTTGGAAACGAGAATTATTGGCAGTATTCCCCATACCATGCCATCATTTAAATTATTTACTAATCCAGCTTGCGTTACTGATCCCAAATTGCGATCCTTCCAGGATGTATCGCGAAAAATGCTTTTTAACCTTGGTGTGTTGCTACTAATCGCCTCTGATGCTTCGAACTTTTTTGTGTCTTTCACAAAAAATATGCTTCCTGTAAGTCCTAAAAACACTAATGCTATACCAATGTAAAAAGGGTAGGGACGTAATCCATATTCGGAGGCTACCCATCCGGAAAGAAATGCTATGGCTGCTACAGATATATATCCGGCAAACTCATTCAAGCCCATAGCAAACCCTCGTTGCTTTTCACCCACAAGATCTATTTTCATAACTACCGTACTCGACCATGCAAGCCCTTGATTAATGCCCAACAGCACGTTAGCTACAATAATCCAATTCCAGGTAGGAGCATACATAAGCAATAATGGTACTGGAAGTCCGAATATCCAACCTGCAATCAGCAAATTGCTCCGGCCAAGCTTGTTTGCTAATGCGCCGGTAAAGTAGTTGGTCGCCGCTTTCACAATACCAAACACTACTATAAATGAAAGTATAGCAGTATTCACAGCTATCCCAAATTCATCTGCCGCTATCTGCGGTAAAAGCGACCGTTCTAAACCTACCATTCCGCCTACAAATCCATTGATCACAACCAGAAGACCAAACTGTTGCCAATTCTCTTTTAATCCTAATTTTACATGCATATAAAAAGTGTAAGGATTACTGAAGTATAAGGTTGTGCATTTCGCGCTGCTTCAACATTGCATCCATCATAACAGATTTCATCAGCCCGCATGCTTCTGCCACTTTGCCCGATGATAGACTGTAATAGTTACATCTGCTATCTTTCCTTGTATTCAATATGCCTCCGGCAACCATCACAGACAAATGCTGGCTCAAATTTGATTTCAACCCACCTGTTATTGAAAGTATATCGCTAAAACACAACTCTTCTGCATGAAGCAATTCTATCACCTCAAGGCGGAGTGGGTGTGCTATTGCCTTGCATACCTCTGCATGCAATTTATATATTTCCTTATCTTTACTCATCACAACAGTTCATTTGTTCATAAATTTATGAACTATTGAACAGCTTGCAAAAAATTTTATTGAGTTATATAACCGTACACAATCCTGAGAAAATAAAAATGCAATTTACGTGCCTTACAAAGCATGCAAATCGCATTCAGAAAAGCAATGGAATTTATTTCATTTCACTTTTCAACCATTTCACCAAGTCTTCCAGTTCGTTGGCACAGATTGTATTACCTTCTGAGTATTCCTTATACGTTGCTTTCACGCCCAGCTTATCAAGATAGTTTATAGCATCTGTGGCATAATGGATTCCCAATACATTGTCGCTGTTGCCATGTGCAATAAACACCTTTAGCGTATTTAGTTTCCCTGAAGTTGGTATTATTGGCTTTACCTCGTCGAGCAACCTGCCGCTCAACACAGCGATACCTTTAATTTTATCGGGTCGGGTAAGCCCCACGCTGTAAGACATAATTGCCCCTTGACTGAAACCACATAAAAAGACCTGATTTTCATCGAAGTCGTGTAATTCTTTCAACTGGCTCAAAAACTGAAGTATTACGGTTCTGCTTTTTTCAGCTTGCCCTGCGTCTATTTTTGGCTTCCCTCCAGAAAAATCAACAGAGTACCATGCATAGCTACCTACAGCTTGCGTATAGGGGGCTCTGGCAGCTATGACCAGAAAATTGTCCGGCAACTGATTAACGAACGAAAAAAGATCGTTTTCATTACTTCCTACACCATGCAATAAAATCACTACAGGCGGATGCACAGTTTTCACTTTTGGCGCTCTGCACAGATAATGCAAAATTGGCTCGGTAACCTTAAGGTAACTGCTTTTGGCCGGTACTGTCATAATTAAAAAACTAATCAGGGTTAATAATAAGCGCTTCATTTATCCTATTTTAAAACATCTCATACTAATATTTGCATACTGAAACCCTTCGTACAGGTACGTAATTGGCTCACTGGGCGCAGCAAAACCCAATGTATACAACATAGGCAGGTAGTGATCTTCAGTAGGTACAGATATTAATGCGGCAGCGCCCAGCGTTTTATAATTCACCAACGAGGTAAAATCTCTGTTATCCAGTCGCTTTTTTACTAGGTCGTCAAACTCCAGCGCCCAGGATTCTGTCTTGCCATTAATATTTTCCCAATCAAGCCTACCCAGATTGTGTACTATATTACCGCTCCCTATTATTAATACGCCCTTCTCTCTCATTTTTCTGAGCGCTTGCGCCATCTCGTAGTGTTTTGCAGGCGATTGGGTATAATCTATGCTCAGTTGAAAAACCGGTATATCTGCATTTGGGTACAAAAATTTTAGTACTGTCCAAGCGCCATGGTCCAAACCCATTTTTACATCTTCAGTTACCCCTGGCAATAACTCTGCAACCTCTTTAGCCAAAGCTGGATGGCCCTTAGGTTCGTATTTGATATCAAACAATCTCCGGTCAAATCCACCAAAGTCATAAATTGCTTTAGGTGCAGGGTTAACCGATACGTAGGTACCTCTCGTTTCCCAGTGTGCAGAAATCATTATTATCGCATTTTGTTTTTGTATATATTTGCCAATACGCTGTAGCGATTGCGTAAAGGAATTATTGAATAACGCATTCATTGGGTGGCCATGACCAATGAACAATACAGGCATTTTCTCTGTTTTTGTAAAATGACTTGTGATAGCTTCTAGCGCCTGCACTTTAACGGTTGAGAACATAAGCGGAACAGCCATTGCTTTTTTTAGAAAATCGGATCTATGCATAACATTGTTTTATAAAGGTAGCCGTACCCAATGGGCAACCGGCTACCCATTAATTGATTACTGAGCTAAATAACCGCCATCAACATTGTAATAAGAACCTGTTACAAACGAAGCCTTATCTGAATTAAGCCATAAAGCCAACTGAGCTACTTCGTCGGCAATGCCAAGTCGACCCATTGGGTGCATACCTTCCAATGCCTTTAGTGTGGCATTATCCAGGGCATTTGTGAGCAAGGGGGTAAGAATATAACCGGGTCCTACTGAATTAATACGGATATTTTGTTTTGCATATTCCAGCGCTGAAGCTTCAGTTAGCCCTACAACGCCATGCTTGGCCGCTACATATGCAGCCGACCCAGGAGTACCCACTTTACCTAAAATAGAAGCCATATTGACAATGCTACCGCCGCCAGATGCCAGTATTGCGGGTATCTGATACCGCATGCCATAAAATACACCCGACAAATTGATGGCAATTACTTTATCCCAACCGGCAATAGGGTAGTCGCCTACCGGACTTATCGGTCCGCCTATACCAGCGTTGTTAACGGCAATGTGTAATGCGCCGAATTGTTGCAATGCCTGATCTACAACTGCCTTGTTATCATCGGGTATAGAAGTGTCTACGTGCACAAAAACTGCATTGCCACTAGTTGCTGTTATCTCGGCGACGGTTTCTAGTCCGCCTTTTTCATCTACATCTGTAACTACTATTTTTGCGCCCTCTCTAGCATATAGTACAGCGATTGCCCTACCTATACCGGAACCGCCGCCGGTCACGATTGCTACTTTATTCTCTAACTGCTTCATACTTTTCCTATTTATTTGGGTTAAAACAAACTCATCTTCAAAACAAACTGGTGCAATGCCTAAAGGTTACCTAGTGTTACTGCCGTAGGTCGTCGGTCAAAACTGTAGCATAGTATACAACCAGAATCACTTTTCACTGGTGAACAAAGTTCTGGCATTGCCTACCGATATCCATTCACATAGGTTAATAAAAAAAGAGGGGAAATGTTAAAGTAAACGCCTATTTCCTGAGTAACCGTTCCTTTCTGATTCTGCTCAGTGATTGCGGCTTAATACCAAGGTAAGAGGCTATAAGGTATTGAGGAATACGCTGCAAAAAATCAGCATGTAGCGTTGAAAACTCCGCATACCTGTGTTCTGCATCTTCGCTATTTGTTTTCGCCAGCCGATACTGAAGTGAGACATACGCATTTTGAATTAACAATCTGAAAAATCGGTCAAATACCGGTATACTGTCACAGGCTGTCTGGAAGCGTTCTTTATCCAGCATAAGCACAGTGGTAGGCTCAAGGGCCTCGATACCATATAGCGCCTTACTGCCAGAAAAAAAACTAAATAAGTCAGAAATCCAGTGGCCCTCGAGCGCAAACTGAACAGCGTGCTTTTCTCCGGCTTCGTCTGTAATATAGGAATAGCAGGAACCTTCAGTCACAAAATAAATATACTTACACAACTTACCCTCTTCACCAAGGAGCTCCTTTTTATCGAAAGTTCTTTCAATTAAAAGACTCAAAAATGAAGCAATGTCTTCTTGCGCAATCGGTTTACCTATTGTCTTTTCGATATTTGCCTGTAATGACGCTACCATACATGAGTATCACTTTATAAAAGTAGACAAAACTATCTTTACAATGTTCTCGGTATTATAAACACGGATCTGATCTCATTGATTTTGTAAGTCAATATGCTTTTATAAAGCTAAAATATATTTATACACTCAAAGACATAGCTAATAACTTTTACATTCAAAAGCCCTTTTTGTTTTCCGGATATACGCTAAAAGATGCATATCTAAATCAAGAAATCAGGGTACGAACATCAGAAAAGTCAATAACATTTCTGGGGAAACATGCTTTGAGATCTCAAATAAAAAAAGCGAAAAACAAGTGTATTACCACTGTTTTTCGCTGCATCTTAGTGTTGACTATTGACTAACGAGGATTTGGAACATTAAACATCCAACGAATTCCAAAACGATCGAGGCAACAACCCCAATAACCCCAGAACTCCTGACGCATAGCGGCCATATCGCTACCTCCAGCAGAAAGTGCGTTAAACAAGCGATCGGCTTCTTCCCTGCTGTCTGGCTCCAGATTGATGGTAGTGTTGTTACCAACCACTACTTTATGCCCCATACTTTCCAGCATATCAGTTCCCATTATTTCAACGCCGGCCAAAATTGGTAGTGCGACATGCATAACGGCATTCATTTCGTTTTCTGGCAACGAGGGCGAACCCGGCTGGGCAGGAAGATCTCTTATGTACATAATAGGGGCAGAAAATTCTGTGTTAAAAACAGAACGGTAATAGTTAAATGCCTCTTCGGTCTTGCACTGAAAATTTAGGTAGATAGATACTTTTGCCATAACAATTGTGTTTTTTGTTGCATCAAAATTGAAGTTTTATTTTGTAACAAAAAGGGTGAATTCCGACCAATTTGAGGGTAAAATGCGGCAAACAGCTATAGGAATCAAAGCGTTGAATAACGTAGCTTTTTAAATGTGCAATAGCGCTACACTACTATTTTACATGAATGAAGTGCCAAATATTGTATATTTGATTACTGATGGCGCTAAGTAGAATAACCCAAAACAATAGTATACCGCCTATACCTTAATATACTGCCATATGAATAAAGTAAAATCTATAGCTACCTCCATCCTTATTTTTTTAGTAACACTTACAGGAATTACGAGTTATGGGCAATCCTGGGTATGGGCTAAATCGTCGGGCTGCAACAATAGTTGGGGAAATGAACTGGGAATGATTGCCTATGATGGTTACAGCGACATGCCGGGATTGTATGCCATAGGCGATAATATGGGCGATAGTGTTTGTGTGCCTCCATTTGTGATCCATAACACTGCCGACTCAATACAGTTGTTCATCATAAAATATGATACATCAGGACGAATATTATGGACTATTGAAAGCCAAAACGGACAATGTGGCCCCATGAACTACACTACCGATACCTTAGGTAATTTATTTGTATTAGGCGTATTGTATACAGATAGCGTATGGTTCGGTAGCCATTTACTGACTAATCCAAACTATATACCAGGTGGATGGCTATACAAGAATCACTGTTATTTCTTTATGAAAATAGATCCTTATGGAAATATACAATGGAGTAAATGCGGCGGCAATATAGCAGAACGTGGAGAGATGCTCATTAGAGGGGGAATAGCGCTTGATGCACAACAAAATATTTACATAAGCGGTACGTTTGACGACTCAATATTAAATATCGACGGACACATTTTTACTAATGTACATGCTGATTCGGGCGATATTTTTCTGATAAAGTATGATACGGGAAGAAATTATGTATGGGGAAAAACCTTCGGCGGCGTAGGCGACGAGCACGGGCAACGAATGCTCATTGGAAAAAATAACAGAATATACCAGACTGGGTGGTTTAATTCTCCAACAGTGTCATTCGGTTCGATAACACTTACCTTAACAGGTACAAATTTCGGATTAATAAGAAACATATTTTTGACGGAATATGATACTGACGGTAATGTTATTTGGTCGAGAAATCCACGGGGCAGCGCTTACAATTTAGCATTTACAATAGATACACATGATAACCTATACCTTGGGGGCGGCGTGTACGACACCTCAATTTCCTTTGGAACTCATAGTTATTCGCACCCCGACCTTTGGTGGGGCGCATTTTTAGTAAAATACGATACATCCGGGGCCGATTTATGGGTAAATTATTTGTATCCACTTACACATACTACAAGCGGGGGTATTAGAAATAGGTTTTATGAAATTGCCGTTGATCCCTGCGACAATGTTTGGGCTACTGGAGAATTAATGAGAGATTCTATAGGAATGAATGGTACAACGCTATTTTCTACTAGATCTTCAGGTTCTGACCCATTTATTTTTGTCGGTTTTAATTCATCGGGCGCATTGTTGCAAGCTAGTTATTACAACTCTGGAGGCGATGATAATGCAGGTATTGTATCAGATTGTCTGGGAAATATCTATGTTGCAGGCGATGTACGTGAATCAACCCGAATGGGAGCATTTACCCTGCGTAATTATACCGGGGCCGAAAATATGTTTGTAGCAAAATACAACACCGGCTTAGGATGCTCCGGGATTTGCCCTATATCAGGTTCACTTGGTGTTAAAGAGCAAGGAACACAAAATACAATTAGCATCTTCCCAAATCCTGCCTCAACCACCCTAACCGTTCAGATTTCCGATAATAACCTAGCAACAACAATGGAAATTTTAGATATTACTGGAAGAGTTTGTGGAAAACATACTATTACAGCCGCTACAGCAACTATATCTGTAGCCAATTTAACTCCGGGCTTGTACGTTTACAAGTTTCGAACCACAGGCAATATCGTTACCGGTAAATTAATAATTGAGCGATAATTTTAGTATTACATCAATAAACCCTACGTATGGCGAAGTTTATATTTACCCTAATCGCGCTATTGAATTTTTTTACTATCAATGCTCAATCTTGGCAATGGGCAAGTTCTACAACGTGCAGCATACTACCCCGAAATGAACTTGGTATGCTGTCGATAGATAGAGTTAGCGCCAATCCCGGCATTTATGTAGTTGGGAGTAATTTAAACGATAGTATTTGTTTCCCTACCGTTACTTTTCACTATTATCCAGATTCGAGTCAGTTAATTATCGCTAAGTACGACACATCGGGTAATCTGCTTTGGGTTAAAGCAAGTGAATCGGGCTATTGCGCTGGCACTAATGCTACAATAGATAAAGAAGGGAATCTACTTATATATGGTAGGTTTTTCACACCGAACGTATCTATAGGCTCCCACACACTTATAAACCCTAATTATATAGTTGGAGGCGGGTTAATTAAAAATCATTGCTATTTTATCATGAAAGTTGACCCTTGGGGCAATATTATTTGGAGTAGGATAGGGGGTAATGTGGCAAATAGATATGAGACTTTGATCATGGGGGGTATAGGGGTAGATGATGCACGCTATATTTATGTAAGTGGAACTTTTGATGACTCAACCTTAAAAATTGAAGGAAATGTATATCCTGTAACCCATGTTGATTCTGGCGATATATTTCTGGCAAAATACGACTCGGCGGGAGTATTTATGTGGGCAAAAACATTTGGCGACACCGGATGCGATTATGGACAACGCCTTTTAATAGGTACAAACAACCGAATATACCTTTCCGGTTGGTACACATCTTCTATGCTTCGCCTTGGCGCAGTAATGCTTACGCATACGGGAATGCTCAGTAGTTCGTACAGACCCGATGCGTTTTTGTCCTGTTTAGATACTTCTGGTGCTGTATTGTGGGCTCAAACCTCTACCGGTAATGCAAAGGTGAACGGACTTGCCTTAGACAGCAGAAACAATATATTCATGACGGGTAGTATTTGCGACACTGCTTACAGCTTTGGGAGCTATCATTTTGCACATCCTAATCTATGGGTAGGTGGCTTTGTAACGAAATTCGACAGCGCTGGCGCTGTACTTTGGGGTAAATCATTCTATCCGCTTACACCCACCTTATCTGGATCATCAGCAAATCCAATTTATGAGGTAACGGTAGACCCTTGCGATAATATCTGGGTAACAGGAGCCACTTGGCGCGATTCCGTTGGGCTCGACGGTTCAACATTGTTCCCGACAACGATAGCCGGTCCAGACCCGATGATTTTTGCCGGTTTTAATCCTTCCGGTGTATTACTGGATGCTTTCAGATTGGTATCCGGCGGCGACGATAATGCAGGTATAGCTGCCGACTGTGATGGGAGTATTTACTTAGCAGGCGATATAAGAACAACTGTAGCATTAGGACCAGATACACTGCGCGCATCTGGTGGTGGAGAGAATATGTTTTTGGCTAAGTATAAGCCTGGAATCACTTGTTCTGGTATTTGTCCCGGCGACGCGCTAAGTTTTAGTCAGAGCGTGAGTGCTCAAGATGTAGAAATATATCCTAACCCTGTTGCTGAAATTTGTACAGTGAAAATACCCTTTAACACTAAAACCCATTGCACCGCAACGCTATGCGACGTAACAGGGAGGCTTGTTAAAACACAAGAACTCTTCTCGACCACCACCACAGTAAATATCTCTGACCTTGCACCCGGTCTTTACTTGTGCAGGGTAATAATTGGCGAAACCATTGCTATTACAAAAAAGGTAACAATTATTAGGTAAATCCACTCCACTGCAAATTTTGGTGTATAGCCCCAAAAGCAATCCAATTCAACCGTATGATGCAACGCAACATTATTTCCATAGTCATCCCTTTGTTTATTTTACTATTTCCTACGGTAAGTGCACAGGACAGGAAAGGGAAGGTGGAAGTAAAGAAAGATCCGCTTGCCTTTAGCGAAGATTGGGGAGCCGAACATTTTTACAATCCCAACATAAGCAGGGAAAAAATAGGTAAACAGGGGTTGTCGCTACCATTGAAGAGCAGAAGGGCCGACGTACTCAAAATGTTATTTCCGGGAGCTAAATACTACAAGATACCCGACATAGAAGGCGGCGGTGCGCTGTGGCGGTCGACAAACTATAAATCGATACGAGTTGTACATCCTGTTACTACCGACGATCACTATTTCCCGATAAGGAAAGGCAATTACACTATCGTTAATAGTATACTTCGTTACACTGATGATAGCAATCGGAAATGGATGCTTGTAGTACTCGAGTCGAAAGAAGTAATGCCACTCGACGAACTGGAATGTTGTATCCCAGATGGAGCAGACATGAGCCTTGCGCTCTTCAAAAAAACCGACACTGCGTGGTTGCTAACCAATTTCACGATGACGACTGGTTGTTTTGGCCGCTGGCATAAATTAAGCGGTGTTGGTCTACAGAAATTCGGGAAAAACAATTTTGGCGTAGTGGTCGATCAGCATTGGCGAAATCCCGGCGGCCCATCGGGGGGGAGTGAGCATTACTTCGGATTGGTAAACGGTCAATATCGTAACGTATTAGATTTGTACCGTTGCTATTATGCAGAATCGATGTGTTGCGACTGGGAAGCAAACGTAGTATTTGCTAAAAGCGGACGCAACTTTGAAGATATAAGTGTGATCATAAAAAGCGAATATCATAAACCATTTACGCTTCCCGACCTGCCGCAATTTCTCGACACTTCGTTAGTTTTACCCAACGGTTTAGAGCGGTATGTTACGCCAGTAACCGATAGTTTTAAATACAAAAAAACTTGCAGCTTTACTTTTGTCAATAACAAATATGTACTAAGATCGACCAAAATAAAAGTGAAAGGTAAAAACAAACATTAAAACGCTAAAAAAGGCGGCAGCTAGTTCTTTGGATCTGGATATTCAAATTTCATAGAATCCAACACAAGTGCACCGCGCATAGGTCCATTTTTAAAATGCAAAGTGCAAATGTGCTGTGGCTTGAACTCAGGGAAGCTAACAATAATGAATTCTGAAGTGTGTTTTTCTATCCAGCCAACAACATTTAGGTATACTAATGACGTTCTATATTTGAGTTTTTTTTGACCATCCTCGCTTGATATTAGATAGGTAATAATTCCACCTATTTCCCGCGGTAATTCAATGTCCGGCATGTCAACGTTCTTACCTATAAACAAGGTGTCTGGCCTTGAAACGCCCGTTTTATATTTAGCCGTAATGTATTCGCTTATTGCACGAGTATAGCAATAAGAATCTCGTACTTTCTTTTTGGAGCCGGATTGTTTTTCAATACCGTCTATATCGCGGCCATCTATTACTGGCTTTTTATTATTGCCCTGACCAAAAATTTGACCGGCCATTAACACGAGAAAAATAGTCGTAAGTTCTAGAGTTGGAATAATTTTCATTGCTTTTGCTAGTCTAAATTGCGCTGGTTAATTGAAAAGTGGCTTATTGCACCAACAACATATGAGCAAAATCTGAGGCTTTTCAGTTTGTGAAAATAATGTATTTTACGGCACAACTTATATAATTGACTGGCCTGAAGTTATTGCGAATAAGGTTAAAAAATAGAT
>CAIRYK010000040.1 GCA_903882805.1 uncultured Bacteroidota bacterium
TAATTTTGCAAAATCCGAAAAAAGGGTAGTAGTTTTCATATTCTTGCCAGTCCCCAAAGTTATAATTAGAGCGTCTGCGTTGTGGATTGCTTTTAATAGGTCAGCTTTATTAGTTGCATCACCAAGTATTACTTTTAACGATTTTTTCTCTGCTATATCAATCTCAGATCGAGAAAGGGTGGTTAGAGAATGATTTCTATTTAATCCTCTTTTTACTGTTTCTAATCCAATTCCAGCCGAGGCTCCTATGACAGTTATATTCATTTTACTTTTCTATTTATTTCGTTTTTGAGCTGATCGCCAACTTGTATATATCAGTTGAAGGACAACAACCTATTAAATTTGCCCATGTTTTGTTTGTGATATCACAAATGCCATGGACTAAACGCTCCATACTTTGTTCATCATTAATGCTTCATTCATCTTTACCCCTTCAAAATAATACATCTGGCTGAAAGGTTCATTTATTTTCTGACATTGCCATATTTTCAATCAATCTTTAGTGCTAAATAGTACTAAAACGATCTCTCGAACTATACCGCCTCACATTGCCGTCAGCCAGACTAACATTTAAGAATTTGCCAGCCCATACAGCATTTGTAATCGGCTTAACAATAGATATTGGAAAGTACAGGGATCGAACTGAGCTTCGGGATATGAGCCCGGCGCACCCGCTGCGATTTTAGGAAATACAAAAAAGGAACCCGAAATGGATTCCTTTTTTGCTTCGTAGGCTCGACAGGGGAAATGTCGAACCAAATATGGGATGATCTGATTGGAATTTACAAGGTGGCAAAGAAACTGGGTCTATAGAATTTTAAGACGAATCTATTTTTACTATTATGAATAACCATTTAAGGAAACGACATGCATTAAAATGTAATTGATGTAATGTAAATTTTATGAGTGAATGCTACGTTGTAAATAGATTCATTTTGATGTAAATCAATAGAGCGCCTTTTAGTAGACCTTAATATCGAATTGGGCTTCACTAACTGCCAATGTTTATAAGAAAACCGCACGAAAATGCATTGATTGCCTAGATTTTTCTTCCCCTAGTTTTCAGTATTTCTTTGAATACCATATAAATTAATAAAAGTATTTACTTTATTTTTTTTGATTGATTTTTTTTTGCGTCTGTCTACTGTGCGTTGGCTTCTGCGAATTCCAAATGCTTACTCCCGTGTGATGACTTAACTGTCTTACATATAAATCACCTTTACCCTAATTGACTTGTTTTCTTTTAACTCAAAACTTGCTTTTGAAAAGTTAGGTCTGTTTGTTAAACGAATTGATTGAAAATTTGAGAACCCAATACCTTCTATAGGCAAAATAAATCCTTTGTCTATTTTACCATTTTTGTTTTCATCGTGTAAAATGTTAACTGCATATTTTCCTGATGGAATATTATTAAAAATAATTGTTGATGAACCATTCAAAATTTCGCCTATTGCTATTTTGTAATAATTTTCATAATATTCATCAGGAATTGAGCCGTCTTTATTATACAATGCGAATTGAACTACACCCTTTGCATTCCGCAAATTCTTAACCTCTATCGTTAAGGAATAAGTATCTGCATTGGGATTGGCAAATGAATAGAGTTTAAGTGATAATGCAAATGATATTAGTGTTATGATTGCTATTTTCATTTAAATTTTTTTTTACGATTTATTTTTTCTTTCGCTGTGTCAACTAAAAAATAAACCATTGGAACTAAAAACACGGTCAAAATTAATGAAGAAAGAAGCCCACCTATGATTACCCAAGCAAGACCGTTTTTCCATTCTGCGGCTGTTCCTGTTGCCATTGCAATAGGGAGCATACCGACAACCATTGAAATTGTTGTCATTAGAATGGGTCTCATGCGACCTTTTCCGGCAATTATCAGAGCTTCCTTAAAGTGTTTGCCTTCTGCTTTCAATTGATTGGTAAAATCCACAATTAGAATAGCATTTTTTACTACTAAACCCATTAGCATTATTAGACCAAGCAAGGCGAATAAACTCAAATTGCTTAGGGACAAATTCAATGCAAGGAATGCACCAATTGCCGCTACTGGAATAGAAAACAAAACTACAAATGGATAAACAAAACTATCATAGAGTGCCACCATAATCAGGTAAATCAGCAAAAAAGAAATCAGCAACACGGAACCTAAAGCTCCAAAACTATCGTTCTGTCTTTTGATGTCGCTACCCCAGGTCATTTGTATTCCACTAGGTAGTGGATTATCCTTGAGATAGGCTACTACATCATCTGCTACAGTCCCTGAAGGTCTTCCCAATGCGTCAGAAGTTAGTGTAACTGCTGGTTGGCGGTCTTTCCTTTCTAAAAGAGATGGAGAATTGTCTTGCTCAACATTTGCAAATTGTGAAACTTCCACAGGCAGCCCCATAGGATTGATAATGGAAAGTTGATGAACATCGTCAAAATTTTGTCGAGAAAATTTATCTAACCAAATTCTTACGGGATATTCTATGCCATTTTCTGTTAATGTTGCATCGTCATTACCAGTAAAAGCTGTTCTTAGGTTCGTTCCTACATAAGCAGTTGTTAAGCCCAATCGTTGCATTTTATCCTTGTCGGGAATTATTTTGTATTCCGGACTGCCAGCTTCTACAGATAGACGAACATTATCAGCACCTGGTATTTTTTCAACTATGGTTTTTAGTTCTTCACCGGTTTTCATCACCAAGTTCAAATTACTTCCGCTTAATGTAATTTCTATGGGTGCTGATCGAGGAATCAAACCTAAAGCGGCCATGGAATAATTTATACTCGGAAATTTCGACTTTAAGTCGTCCCTTAGTTTTTTCATAAATGTTTCTGTCGGCACATTTTTGAGTTCTTTTTTGGACTTTAATTGAATGGTAAATTCTGTTTTATTTGCAGAACCTACACCCAAACTTCCTATTCCTGTGCTTGGTCCACCAATGTTGCTGAATACCGTTGCTACTTCGGGTTGTTGAATAATGTATGTTTCAATTTTTTGAGCAATATTATTGTTTCGCTGAATAGAAGTTGATTTGTCAAATTCCAATGCTATTTTGAATTTTCCCTGGTCGCCTGTTGAGATCAGTTCTTTTCCAATAATTCCTTGCTTCATAATTCCTAACGTAATTACAAAAAGCAACAAAACAACTCCTGTAAAAATGAGTTTATGACTCAAAACCCATTCTAATTGCCTGCCGTACCAATTGGTGAAAGTTTCTAATTGATGCTCAAACCCAAGCAAGAAACGATTGAAAATGTTAGTTGGCTGTAAATCTTCCTTCTTACCAATACGCGATGCCAGCCAAGGTGTAAGCGTAAAACCTACCAATAAACTGGTAAGAGTAGAAGTCACTACAACTACTGAAAACTGTTTGAGCATGTCGGCAACAAACACTTGCAAAAAAAGAATTGGCAAAAACACGACAACATCAACCAATGTGATAGATATTGCAGCGTAGCCTATTTCTGTTCGTCCATCCATGGCTGCAACTCGTTTGTCTTTTCCTTTGTCTAAGTGCTTTTGAATGTTCTCCAATACTACCACTGCATCATCCACCAAAATGCCTATGATTAATGACATTGCAAGCAAGGTCATAAGGTTGAGCGTGTAACCCAGCAGCCACATCACTGCAAATGCTGTAACTAAAGAAGTTGGGATGGCTACAATTACAATTAAAGAATTTCTGAAACTTCTTAGAAATAAAAGCATTACCAACGAAACCAATAAAACTGCTAATATCAAATCAAATACGACAGAATCTACTGCAGCAATGGTGTTGTCTGTGCTATCGTCTGCTATTATAAATTTCACACCAGATATAGAATTTTGCTGTTCGATGTATTTAAATCTTTCTCTAACTAATTTTGAAACATCAACGGCATTAGCATCACCTTGTTTTTTCAGCATTAAACCAATGCCGTTTTTGCCATTATAGCGACTAATAGATGTTGTTTCTTTTATGCCATCAATAACCTCTGCTACATCTTTCACATAAACTGGACTGCCTAAAACAGGCATTCCCACCTGAACATTTTTAATGTCGTCTAATGATTTGAATTTTCCAGTTAAACGAACTGAATTATTTTCGTTTTCAGTTTGTACTTTGCCGGCAGGTAAATCTATGCCTGATCGATTAATGGCTTCAACAACCTGAACCATTGAAATTTTGTATATTTTCAGTTTGTCCTGACTAATTTTCACTTGAACTTCTCTTTCTTCTCCTCCTAATATTGTGATCTCCGCAACGCCCTTTATTTGTTGGATTTGTGGCAGATAATCATCTTTTAATTTTTGATAAAACTCTGTGGCAGACAAATTACTTGTTGCACTTATAGACATTATCGGCAAATCATTTGGGGAAACTTTACTCATCACAGAGCTTAAAATGTCCTGTGGTAGATCTTTGCGAATGTTATCAATGTAGCGTTGGGCATCTTGCATTGTTTTATCTAAATCCGTGCCGTATTTCAGATTTGCAATGATGATAGATGCATTAGGTAGTGATTTTGTTACCAGGTAATCAACCCCTTCCAAGTTGGATAATGCATCTTCTATTTTTCGTGAAACTGATGTTTCTACTTCATTGGGTTCGGCACCTGGATATACTGTTTTAATTACCACTACTGGTTGATTAAAGTCAGGCATTAATTCGTAACTCAGATTTTTATATCCTATAAAACCCAACAAAGTAAATACGCTGAACAGAACTATTATCAGCGACGGACGTTTAATTGAAATTTCTGTAATATTCATTTTTTACTTTGATTTTATTTAACTGATACACTTGCACCGTCAAAAAGATTTATAAATCCATCTGTGACAATTACATCACCTTCATTTAGTCCGCTTAATACAACTACTTTATTCTGTATCCTTTTCGAAATAGTGATACTATACAATATAGACTTGCCGTTTTTAATCAAATAGATTTGTGGTTGATCTGCCGATCCTACTATTGCTGATGCAGGGATAATTATGCCCTTTTCCTGGGTTGTATTTTTCAAATTCACTTTACCAAACATCCCTGATTTTATTTTCAAATTTGGTGTATTATTTACCGTAAACTGAATTTGAAAGCTATTACCCATATTTGCTTTACTGCCTATCATGGTTGCCTTTCCGGTTAACAGGATATCAGAATAAGCGTCTACTATTAGAGAATAGCTTTGGTTTATTTTGAATTTGCTCAACTCATTTTCGGGAACGTTTACTGTGAATTTTAAAATTTTGATGTCCGTGATTTGGAGTAATGGAACCCCGGGAGCAGCGAATGCTCCCTCTTCACTTAATTTTGCAGTAACTACACCGTCAAAAGGTGCTTTAACAGCGGTTTTGTTTATTTGTTCAAGCAATGTGGCTCTTTGCACTTTTGCAGATCTTAACCCTAATTCTGTTTTCTCTAACTGAACACCTTGTATGGCATCGGCTTTAGCCAAAATCGTATATCGATTTAAATCAGCCTCCAAGCCTTCAATTTGCACTTCAATAGTTTGTAGTTGCAGTTTCAATAGTGAATTATCTAACCGCACTAATGATTGCCCTTTGTTTACCACACTTCCTACATCTACTAATACCTCTTTTATTTTTCCCTGTAACTCTGCACTTATTTTCGTTTCCTTGTTAGGTTCAAATGTTCCTGAATAAGCAGATTCAAAATTCACATTTTCAATTTGCAGCGTGTCCGCCTGAACATTGATAGCTTGTGCTTTATCGTAATGGTAAACTTTGCTTTGCGTAATTTCTTTGTTGTTTTTTAATTTGATGACTATCAAGGCAATGAATGCCAGTGGTATTATAAAGTATAGTGATTTCCTGAGGATCGATGCTTTCGTATTCATTGTAATATTTATTTAGATGTTGAAATATTTCCAGTTATTTTTTTAAGTTCTAAATCTGCCTTTAGATAATCAATTACTGCTGATAAGTAGGTTTGTTGAGCCTCTCTCAATGCATTATTTGCAAGTACAATGTCTGTTAAGCTTGCCACTCCTTCTTTTTGTTGAAGTGCCGTTTGTTCATATATTATTTGAGCCAGCTTGATTTGTTCTAAAGTAGTAGCAACTGATTTTTGGGCAACCAAGGTTTGCAGTTTTGCGTTTTCAACCTGCATATGATTTTGTTCGGTAAGTATGCGAGATTGAAGTTCACTGTTTTGAACTTCAAGTTTTTTCTGACTGATTTTCCGCTGTGTAACAGTTCCGTTGAACAATGGATAGGATAATAGAATTCCTGCAAAGCCAATGGGATAGAAATTCAAAAAGGAGTTTGGCAGTCCATTATATCCAAATCCGGTAGTGCCATAAGTGCCGATAAGATTAAGCGAAGGCAAAAACCTTGATTTGTTTAGTGTACTTAATTCACTTGACAATAATTGGTTTTGCGCCTTTAATATTCGTATGTCCAAAATGGACGAAGGTGTATATTCATTTGTGTTTTGATATTGAATGTCCGCTTCAATTTGTAGTTTTTGCTCAATGGAAACACCCACTGCAAATTTCAAAGCATTTAGAACTTGTTCATATTTACTTGCTATATTCTCCTTTTGTGTGGCTAGTTGTGCTACTTGCAATTTCACCTTGCTTACATCTTTTCCTTTAGCAAGCAATTGTTCATGGAGTAGTTGAATGTTTTTTAATAGCCTTTCAGCATTTATAAGGTTACTGTCAATAAAAGCCATTTGATGTTGCAAAATTTGAGCATTGTAGTACAGGTTGGAAATTTCAAAATAGATTTGTTCTTCCGTCTTTTGGTATTGCAATTCTGTTATTTCCGATAAGATTTTTGTGGTTTGAATGGCTCCGTAAACTTGCGGATTGTACACTGGCATTGACAACTGTAAATTGGCGTTGATGTTGTGCGGAACACCAAATTGAGCTTCTTTAAACTGTCCTTCAGGTGCTGTTGGGCTAAATGTTGATAGAGGCATTAACTGATAGGGAAGGTTTGTGAAATACTTGTAGTCGGCATTCACAGTTACCTTCGGAACTAAATTGGCTTTTGCTTCTTTCGCTTTTTGCGCACCAATGGCAATACTATTTCTACTCATTTGCAGGCTTTTATTTCGAACCTGTGCCGTATCAATACACTGCTGCAATGTCCATACCTGGGCTTGCGCCCTATAAACTCCTATTAAAAACAACAGCAGTAGCAATGCCTGTTTGTGAATGTTTACTAACTTCATTAGTCAATTTTTTTTACTTAATGAGCAATAATTGGCTTTCAGTAGTTCCTTCTACCCAATGTTTTACCATTGGTTCAATGTTTACATAGTCTCCCGGCATTAGTGTAACTTTTAAGCCATTTTCATTTTCAAAAATCACATCTCCTTCTATACATATCAGAAGTGCTGGTATTTTAGTTATGTGTTCTTTTAGTATCCCGCCTCGCAAAATTTGTATGGCGGTTGCATTGCCCAGATCACTTTTAAATAGAGCAATTGCTGAAACTGGTTTTTCCTGTGTATGTAGTTCTTTTATGTTCATTGGAAATATTGATTAAATGTTGTGAATGAAATTTGGATGTTGTCAAATTGCTTTAATGCTTCGGTGTCGTCTTTAGCTGCTGAAAGTTCATTTACCATATCAATGTAGGGCAACAGCCATTTGTGTAGCTCATCGTGGGCCTGGCCTTCCATTGTACAATTTGAAGTAAGTAATTCGATATTAGATTGCAATTTTTCGGCTAGTGATTTGTAGTCTTTTTGTTGAGCTTTAGAGAAAGAAATGACATCATTTTCCATATTACGGATATGAGTTATCATATTTGCATCAACCTTCCATTTTTCTCCATTGTTAAGTTCTATGGTTTGTATTTCAGCGTTATGCTGATGTTCTTCGTGAGTAGCGGGTTCGGTTTGTTCGCTTGATTTTTCGTTTGGAGTATTACCACAACTGAAAAGAAAAAAACTGAGTGCTGAAAGTATAATTGTTATCTTCTTCATGATTTCTTTTTTGTTATTGTGAAATGAGCAATGATTGCAAATAGAAGGGTCACAGAAATTCTAAACACCATCGCTTTGATTGTTTTTGCTTCGTATATACCACCAGAATTGGCGTGAAATAGAAGCCCGACAATAGCCGATACTAGAATAAGCGTTGAGACTCCTAAGAGTGTCGCTGTCCATTTTTTGCCTTTGACATACCCATACGCAGCGAATATATATATAATACTACTGATGAAATTAGACCAAACTACAAACAAAACGTAATTGCCTTCTTTGGCTCTAATACCAAACAAATCAAATATTACAGATGTGCTTAAGAAAAAAGTAAGCAATCCAAACCCTGCTAGGATTACTGCTAATATGTATGGAATGTGTTTTTTCACTTTCTATAGTTTTACTATTTCTACAGTTTAATGCATTGTATAGAATTACCGAACCTAAAATATAGGCGCTGCATTTTTTTTGCAGTTTATTCTATTGCTTGTTTCTTATCAATGTCAATACTGATTGTATCATTTTGTCCCCATTTGTCTTTATGTCAAATTGAAAACTTGCAACACGCCATTTGAACATTTGAAGGCGAAAAGTTCCCATTACAATATGTATCAACTCATCGGAAGTTATTTCATTAGTAAATGCTTTCTTTACTTGCCCTTCCAATATTATGGGCATCAGGTGCTTCATCTTTACACCCATTATTTCCAATATTGTTTCATTGATCCGTTGGCTTTCTTCCATTAGTCCGTCAGAAAATACAGCAACTACATAGTGAGGGTTCTTTTCAAAAAAAGAAAATTGGCTCTGAAAAAGGGTTACAAACTTTTCTTCTGGCGTTTGTTCAGCAGAAATTGCCTTAGTGTATCGCTCATCCATATTCTTGGCAAGATATTTAAGCAATGCAATGATGATTTCTTCCTTGCCCGTAAAATGCCTGTATATGGCACTTTCTGAGAATTTCATTTCTTTAGCCAGGTTCTTTATTGTCAAACCACTAATACCTGAAGCGGTTAGTATCTTACCCGCTGCTCCTATAATTTCAAGTTGCCTGTCTGAAATTGTTGTTGTCATTTTTTATTTATTTTAAGCAGTTATTTGTTTCATTTTGAAGAAAGACACACCCAACCAAATAACGGAAGTAGTCATTGCTATTGCTCCTATTAGGACTAAGGCAGGAGGTAATCCTAAATACACTTCAGTCAATATCCCAATTGGCATTAGTATACCCGTCAAAGACAACCAAGAGATTATCTTTACATTTCGGATATGCGCTTTAAAATGTAGAAGTAAGTATCCTACAAGAATATTTAGAAACGCGAAAAGGTTCCCATGTACATGCGCTAGTCTTGTTTCAAAATGTTTGCCAATACTATATGAATTTGCCCATTCCTCTTTGCCTGGCGCAAAGTCTCTAAGGTATATGAGCAGAAATCCATACGCCATGAAAAATCCCATTGTCAAGAATCCTATTGCAATATTGTTCTTCCCTTCCATTTTGCGTTTACTTTTATGTGAGTGAACATTCACTCTGCAAATGTAGCGCAACTTAAGATACCGAACATGATAGATATCATAGCCCGAGGTGATTATTGTTAGGAAAGGGTTGAAATTTCAATAAATGACAGGACTTTAACTGTTCGTTGTGCAAAAATGCAATAAAGCGAGATGGAGACATACCGAAAAATTCTTCAATAATAATCTCTGCACGGTCGTAAAAGTACTTTTTGTATATAATAATGTCGCTCGCCAAAACTATCCCAATACTCCAGCGACTGGCAATGGCAGACTAGTTCGTTCCATACCTGCTGTATAGTTTGCTTTATTCTTACAAGATGTTTCGTTTTTTTGCTGTCTGTGGGTGATCCAGTGCCATATTTTTACCGAATGGTTATCAATGCATCTCATCCGATAGACAATAACCATTGCTGAGCCAATAGTTAGCAGCCCAACGAGCATTATCGAAGCGTATATGCCAAATGCATCTGCAATAACTCCCGTAATAATAGCACCAATAGCATAACCTAAATCACGCCAGAACCTGAAAACGCCTAAACTGTTTGCCCGATCAGTTGGATGTGTATTTTCTGCTACAGTAGCAAGAAACGTAGGGTAAACCATGGCAGTTCCAAAGCCAAGAATGGCAGAAAGAAATATAAAGTGTGAAATTGTTTGGGCAAATACTAAAACGAGCAAAGCAACGCCCTGCAATAGCATTCCAAGAAAAAGCAAATCCTTTTTGCAAAAATAGTCAGCTAAGCGTCCGGTAAAAAGCTGTCCAATACCCCATACGGCGGGGTAAATGGCTGTGACAATTCCTATTTCTGCTATGCTAAATCCCTTTGATAGCAGCAGTATTGGGAATATGCCCCAAGCCATTCCATCGTTCAGGTTATTGATCAATCCAGCTTGTGTCACAGATCCAAGATTCTTATTCTTCCACGTTGTCTCCCAAAATACTTTATTCAATTTGTGAACTTTGCTTGTTGTTGTTTCCTGCGCTACATGATGCTTTGTGTCTTTTACAAACAACCAGCTACCAAAGAACCCCAGAAATGCCAACACAATGCCAATATAGAACGGGTAAGGCCGCAAACCATAGTGCGAAGCTATCCATCCGGTAAGAAAAGCAACAACAGCTACTGCAATATAGCCGGCAAATTCGTTCAAGCCCATTGCAAAGCCTCTTTGCTTTTCTCCTACCAAATCTATTTTCATCATCACCGTGCTGCTCCAGGTCAGTCCTTGATTAATGCCTAACAATATGTTTGCAGCAACTATCCAGTTCCAGCTACCTGCGTACATCAATACAAATGGAACAGGTATTCCTATCAACCATCCTATTGTTAGCAAGTTTTTTCTTCCTATTTTATTAGCCCAGGCTCCTGTCAGGTAATTAGTGAATGCTTTAACTATGCCAAAAACTATGATAAAGGAAAGAATAGCCGTTTTTGCAGCAATATGAAATTCAACCTCGGCTATTTGCGGCAAGATGCTCCTTTCGAGCCCAATCATACCTCCAACGAAAGCATTTATAATAACGAGAAGGGTGAACTGCCTCCAGTTTTCCTTCAGGCCTAATTTTGTCAGTTTCATTTGTTACCTATTTGAAGATTTCGTTGTTATCTAAACAATTGTAGGGACAGCTAACGCATAAGCAAAGTTCATACAAAATCGGAACATCAATTACGTCCGGTACAGTTCCTAAGCTGAAGGATAAGATTTTTTCGGTTTAATAAATCTTCTTTCGCATCTCCTGCAATAACTCACCTTCATCATTCACCCATTCCGGCAGGCAATAGAAATTGCCACGAACCCCTGGTAATTTATAAGGGACTAGCCGTTTCGATTTTATTGCTGAATTAAGCGACGGCGAAATGAACTTTTCCTTACTTTCCTTTTCATGCAGCACAAGTTCTCTACGCAATAGCAGCGCAACAATCTCGGCTGAACGAAGTGGTTTATTAGCTTTGGCTATGATAAAAACGATTTTACTAACCCATGTTCTGCTTTTGTTGTATTCATCTTTCGGGTTTACATAGTTTTCCAATAGCAACCGCAGTTTTATGTTCTCGTTTTCCTGCTTGTGCAACTGATCTTTTGTTTCACTAAGCTCTTTTTGCGTCTCGCTAAGCTTCTTTTTTAGCCTTTCAAGCTTGATTTCCAGGAATGATGGTGGATTTTGACTATTTTTCTCCATGACGGTAAAGTGTATTTGAATGCCCGCAAACATTTTCAAACCAAATCTATATAAAATCTAATTTTATCGCTTCATTTTGGCGTTGGAGAATGTGTTTAATCTAAATTCCCCTCGAATGTCGTAGTTTTTGCCTTAATAGGTTTAACACTAAGAAGTTATCCCATTCACAAATGTTTCTACAAATGTCATAATCCTATTCAATATCCGATCACCGACTTTTTTACGCTCCAGTACCGTAGGTTTATCTCCTTCGATCAGTTCCAGTACTTCATCTCTTAACGGCTCCCTTTCCGCAAACAAATAATCTTCAATAATTTTCTCGGTTTTATCGGCTGATAGGTTCTCGTCTTTTATTAGCTGGTTAAATGCCTTTTGCTGTTCAGTATTCCAGAATTTTTCAAACTCCTGCGGGATGTCGTCTGTGTCTTCAATAACCGGAAGGTTCTCTTGTATAAACTTCTCTATCAATTCCCGTTTGCTGCGCAGGTGGGCTTCTGTATTGAGTAAGTTGAAGATTTCCTTCTCGGTTTGAGATACATCGCCCTGTACTCTTGATTTCAGTTTGATAAGTAGCTGAATGATATAATTGACATTTATATCATCCCGGTGTATCAGTTCCAATTCAAAGTCCACATCTTCCAAAATGGATACTTTTTCTTTCTGATTATCGCTTTTTACTTTATCGTACAGATCAAGGTATTTGCTCTTATAATCTTCAAATAGCTGCTCATTCATTGCCAGATCAGCCCATTTAAAATCGGCAAAGGCAGCCAGTATATTTTTAATACGCATCAGATCCCTGAATGCCTTAATAAATTCCAATTCATCACTTTCTGTCTGTAATTCGTTTACGCTGTTTACAGTTGGTGTTATTTTCAGTAGTACAATAAAAGCTTCATTGAATTTCTTTACATAGTCTTCGTAGGGCTTCATTATAATTACCCCAATGGCCTCTTTGTTGCTAAACAAAGTAATTGCTTCATCAGTAGCATTTTTAAGGTTGCGGAAGACAACAATATTCCCCTGCGATTTCAGTTCATTTAAAATCCGGTTGGTTCTTGAATAGGCTTGTATAAGCCCGTGATACCGCAGGTTTTTGTCAACGTATAAAGTATTCAGCGTTTGACTATCAAAACCCGTAAGGAACATATTTACCACCAATAAAATATCAATTTTACGCTCCTTTACCTTCTTTGAAATGTCATTATAATAGTTGTAAAAGGATTCGCTGTCTCTGGTTGAAAACTTAGTGTCGAACATTTGGTTGTAATGCTCGATAAATTCGTCTAATTTTTCCCGGCTATGTGCCTGTAAGCCGTACAAAGCAGCAGGCTCTTCTACCACCGATAATTCCTCCGGCAGAAAGCCGTTTGCATCTGCATCATCCTCATTTGAAGCATAGCTAAAAATGGTGGCAATTCTCAAATTATGCAGCCCTGCTTCTTTTCTTGCTTGAAGAATGTCGTAATACTTAATCAGCGTAGCAACATTACTTATGCAAAACATGGCCGTAAATTCTCTGCTGTGGGTTTTGCGGTTGTGGTTTGCTATAATGTAGTCGGCTATTTTTTCTAATCGTTTTGGCGATTCCATCAACTCTTTGGTATCAATATCCTCTACCTCTATATCAATTTCTGTAGCGGTTTCCTTCTTTTTATACCTGCCTACATATTCCACCGAGAACTTCAGTACATTTTCGTCTTTAATGGCATCTGTGATAACGTACTTATGCAAACATTCGCCAAACAGTTCTGTAGTAGTGCGTTTACCCAATTCATTTTTTACAGCATTGTCGGCAAAAATTGGTGTGCCTGTAAACCCAAACAACTGAATGTTATTGAAGAATGCCTTAATCCGGTTGTGTGTTTCGCCAAACTGAGAACGGTGGCATTCGTCAAAAATGAACACAATATGCTCATCTTTCAATTTTTCCATTTTCTCCAGATACTGTCTTTTACTGATTGCAGTATTTAGCTTTTGAATGGTGGTAACGATTAGTTTGGTATCATTGGAAAATTGACGTACTAATTGATTTGTGTTATTTGTACCGTCAATACAGCCTTTGCTAAAGCTGTTAAATTCTTTGTTGGTTTGGTAATCCAAATCTTTTCTGTCCACCACGAACACTACTTTTTTTACCTGTGGCAGGTTCATTAATATTTGGCTGGCCTTAAATGAAGTTAAGGTCTTGCCAGAACCTGTGGTATGCCAGATGTACCCATTTTTATTACTGTTTATTACCCGGTCAATGAGTGCTTCTACCGCAAAGAATTGATATGGCCGAAGCACCATCAATATCTTATTGGTCTCGTTCAGAACAATGTATTTGCATATCATTTTGGATATGTGGCATGGCTCTAAAAACTCGCTGGTAAACCCGTTTAATATGTTGGTTAGCCGTTTGTTTTCTTTATCTGTCCAGTAAAACGTTTGTTTGAAAGATTGAAGACGGTTGTTGGCGTAATACTTTGTATTTACCCCGTTACTGATTACGAAAATTTGTAAGTATTGAAATAAAGCAGAGTTTGCACCGAACGAATGACGTTGGTAGCGGTTGATCTGGTTAAATGCTTCTTTCAGCTCAAGCCCTCTGCGCTTTAGTTCTATTTGCACTAATGGCAAACCGTTTATCAGTAGCGTAACATCATACCTGTTTTTATACTTGCCTTCTATTGTTACCTGGTGCGTTACCTGAAACTGGTTTTGACACCAATGCTCGGAATTGATAAACTCAAAATACAGGTTCTCTCCATTGTCTCGTACTAAGTGCTGTTTTTCTCTGAGGGTTTTAGCTTTTTCAAATACAGATCCCTTGCTGAGTATATTTAAGACCTTTTCAAATTCCTTCTTACTAAACTGAATATTATTGTGCTTCTCTAATTGCTGTTTTAGGTTGACAACCAACTCTTTTTCATCTTTGATAAGTACCAAGCCATAACCCAACTTTACCAGTTGAGTTACCAATTGTTCTTCTAATATTTGTTCGGGTTGTTTAGCCATTATCTATTAAGTTACATATCAGCGATGTCATTAGTTCCTTATCTGCAGGGTCGCTTTGTGCTACCAGTAAAGCCAATGCCGTCAATGCGTTATCGTTAATTTTTATTTCTCCATTTTTCTTGAATCGGTGTTTATTCTTTTCAAGGAACCATATAAAAAGGAATGCCCCAATACGTTTGTTGCCATCACTAAATGGATGGTTTTTAATAATGAAATAGAGCAAATGTGCCGCTTGTTCTTCAATAGTAGGGTACACATATTCTCCTCCGAAAGTTTGCACCACGCTATTTAATGTCCCTTCAAAACTTTGGTCTTTCTCATTACCAAATAATTCGGTTGCATCCTTTTTAGCAATTAGTTGATGTTTCAATTCTGCAATAGCGGCTTTTGCTTCGGTATATTCTATTTCATAGGTAATATTAGCGTTTAGCTGACCAGTTTGAAAGCTATTGCTATCAAATTGACTGAGCAATACAAAACTCCGGGTGTAGCTGCTCAAAATGTCCAATAAGCCTTTTACTTCGGTAAGCTGCAAGCTATCGGTTGTGCCTGATTGCTGTATTACATTTACTATCTGGTTAAGCTGCTCTAAACGCTGTTGATTAATAGCGTAGCCTTTTACGAGATAGTCCTTTAACCGTTGTGTTGCCCACTGGCGGAATTGGGTAGCTTGTGCTGAATTAACCCTATAACCAACTGAAATTATCATATCAAGGTTATATAGGTTCATTTTTCTTATTTTACCATCGTTAGCAACCTGTTCCAAAATGGAACAGGTTGTATCCTCAGTCAATTCACTGGCTTTATATATGTTTTGTATATGCTTTACAATGGCAGGCCGTTTAACATTAAATAGCGTTGCAATTAGGTGAGCATCCAACCAAATACTTTCATTATCCAGTGTTACCTGAATATCTGCGCCATTGTTTGTTGTATAAATATGAATTTGGCCTTTTTGCATCTGCTAATTTTTATTTATATAATGCTCGTTAAGTAGATTTGCTGTTATTTGACTAATCTACAATAGTAAGCTCTAAAATTATAATTATAAACTTGAAATGTTCACGGTCAGCAAGAAAGTAACCGATTATTTTAATCCTTTAAACATCTGGTCAATAGCCTTCTTCTTTTGTTCCAAATTAGGATGTACATACAGGTTTAATGTCGTGCTTATGTTTGAATGTCCTAATAAAACACTTACCGTTTTATAGTCACACTTACTTTCTATGCACCGGGTAGCAAAGCTATGCCTCAGTCCGTGGAATTTGAGTTCTGGCAAATCCAGTTCTTTCATTAGGTTTTTGTAATGTGTTCTGTATGTTCTCGGCTCAGTTGGTTTGGCATCATTTGTCAGGACATAAAAAGATGGATTGACAATCTTTTTGATGGGTTTTAGCATTTTTAGGAGATCTTTATTCATGGGTACTTCACGAATGGAATTTTTAGTTTTAGGGGTGTCGAGGATCACTTCTGTTTTGCGAATATCACCTTCGATGATATAAATACGCTGTATGGTTCGGCGAATATTAATAATACCGTTGTCAGTGTCAATGTCTTCCCAATTAAGAGCGCAGACCTCGCCAATACGCATACCTGTACACAAGCAGATGTACACTCCTAAATTCCGAAAGGTAAAATGTTCCTGTATGTATTGCATAATCTTTTTCTGATGGGTACGGGTCAATACTTCCATATTCTGTCTGGTTCTTTCCGTAGGAAACTGAATGTCGAACGGCTGGTAATTCAGCCATTTGTTCTTAGCCCCGAATTTGATAACCATTTTTAGCACAATAAGAATATCCTTGACGGTCTTTTGGCTCAGCCCCTGATCTAATTTCTGCAAGACAAAGGCTTGGACTTCGGTTTCATCAACATCGTATTTGCTGCCAAATACTGGTATTAAATGATTTTCAAGCAGGAGCATATATGCCGAAAAGCTTGATTTTTTTACATATTGCTTCTTGTCTTGTCTCCACAGGGATACGATCTCTGAGATTGTCTTTTGCTGATTCATGAAATGTTTTTTGATTTAACCTCAAAGGAAATTATTAGCAAGAGTTTTAAACCCAGATGGTAAGTCATTAAGGTTCCTAATTTGAGATTTCAGGGGTTTGAAGGAGAATGGGATATAAAAGCATTAGAAGACGTCTCGGAAATTTCCTCGGGTGGAACGCCCAGCAGAACGAACTCTGCATTTTGGAACGGCGATATTCCGTGGGTGTCAACATCCTTAATTGATTTTAATATTATTTACGACACAGATGAGAGGATAACCGAAGAAGGGTTGAAGAAATCATCAGCCAAGTTATTTCCCAAAGGAAGTTTACTAATGGCAATGTACGGACAAGGAAAAACTCGCGGCAAAACAGCAGTATTAGGCATTGAAGCTACTACAAATCAAGCCTGTGCATCTATAGTTACTAAAAAAGACATTTTAGATTCTTTATTTCTTTTTCAAAATCTAACGAAGAGATATGAGGAAATCAGAGACCTAAGTAATCAAGGCGGGCAGCAGAATTTAAGTGGAACAATTATTAAAGGAATCAAGGTCAGCTTCCCAACCTTAATTGAGCAAAAGAAAATAGCGGCTTTTTTGTCACAAATAGATGAACGTATAGCGACCCAAAGCAAAATAATTGATAGTCTGGAAACCTTAATTAAAGGGCTTAATGAGAAATTGCTCACACAAAAAATACGGTTTAAAGATGAAAATGGTGATGATTTTCCAGACTGGGAGGAGCATGAATTGGGAGAGTTATTATACTACGACCAACCAACAAAATATTTAGTGAATAGTACAGAATATGATGATAGTTATCCTATACCCGTTTTAACTGCTGGCAAGACATTTATTTTGGGGTATTCTAACGAGACTCACGGTATATTTTCTGAGAACTTGCCTGTAATTATATTTGACGACTTCACAACGGCCATAAAATTTGTAGATTTTCCGTTCAAGGTGAAATCATCAGCTATGAAAATACTGATCCCTAAGAAAGGAGTAAATATTCATTATGTTTTTGAAGCTATGAAATCAATTGATTATACTATTGGCGGGCATGAGCGACATTGGATTAGCAAATATTCAAAAATAGAAATTCCTGCACCTTGTTCGGAAGAACAAACCAAAATTGCTATCTTCCTCTCGGTTATTTTTGAGAAAATTGAAACTGAAAGGAAAACATTAAAAAAATACGAGCAACAAAAACAGTACCTTTTGGCAAGTCTTTTTATATAAACATGTTTTGTAACAAGTAGTTTTTCTGTTTTTCATACTGCGCTAAAACTTTCCTTCCTGATTCAATTTTTCTTTCAATAGAGAATAGGAAATTTGTGATTTTTGCTTGTTCTTCAATGGAAGGTGTTGGTATAGTTACTTCTGAAAAATATTTAAAGCTTATCATTTTACCGTCCCTGATGCCTTCAAGATTTTTTGTCAGTCGTTTTATATATCCGGTCGTTTTAAAATACAGTCTGAAGAAATTACGATTAACTTCTTTTATGGGGCGCAATACTATATAAGCCGGACTACAAATTCCTTCATAATTTGAAAATTCAATGCCTCCCTGAAACGACCTCAAACTAATAATGAAATCTCCCTTTTGCACCACTTTATAGCTTTCAATACTTTTGTCACTTACAGAAACATTGTAGTCAATCATATCTCTGGGGATTGCCCCATGTTCTTGAGTTATGGCTAAAATTGGAAGATCTGAATTGTGATTTTTATTTGAAATGCTTTCAAAAAGACTGTCTCCGAAATTCTCCTGCCAATCAGGAAAATCGTTTTCTTGTTCGTCTTTAAACCTCAATTTTTGTGCAAACAATTTCTCACTAAGCCCTTTAATTGAGGATTAATACTCCCACCACGTCATTTAGATAAACAAATTTTGCAATAAATATCTTTTTAGGACTTCATATTGCACTGAAATTTTCTTTTCTGCTTCTATTTTTTCGTCAATTACAGATAAAAAATTGGCGATTTTGGTTTGTTCTTCGACAGAGGGAATTGCGATTTCAATTGATCTTATATCTGAACCACTTATGGCAGTGAATGTACTACCTTGTTCTAATCTCACCCATTTAGGTTCATAATCTAAAAGATATTGATACAGAAAATCAATTGTGCTTTTAGAGTTATTTTTTATTGAACATACACCCCTCCCAATACAAGCCTTGTGAAAGGACTTTGCGATTGCGCCAACTGGAGCCCTAACCGTCAAAATAATGTCTCCGACTTCACAAATTTTTGTTGGGTCACTTGTATAATTTCTCGGATTCGATTTTCTGTTTGTTATATCTGCATTTCCCTGTATTAAATGCATTCCAACTCCTTCAGTATTGTATGAATTTGATTCTGGAGATTGTCCCATAGTGATTTCGGCCACGTCACCCAAAGTTTTTCCTTCCCATACCGCAAACTCCCCACCATCATCAGCTCTAAACCGCATTTTTTGTGTACCCAAGAGTAAATGATGCATTTCGCTACATTGCAGGCTTGGTAAGGGTTTTAGGGGGAAAAGAAAAGAGGGAACTGCAATTTGAATTGCAAGTTCCCTCTTCTGTAGCGAGAACAGGGATCGAACCTGTGACCTTCGGGTTATGAGCCCGACGAGCTACCGCTGCTCTATCTCGCGCTATGAGATTGCAAAGGTAGGGGTTTCGTTCTGTTCTGCAAAACTATTTTTATTGTTTTTCGCTTTTATTTCAAATCAGGCAGCGCTTTTAAGATTGTTTGGGCGTTTTCTTCCATTTCAGTAGTCGATATTATGCCATTAGTGATGCTTACTTCGCGGATATGTCCGTTAAATTGTCGGTCGCGTGTTATTTGATTGCCTATGGTCACTGGTGTGCTACTGTTGGCTAATGTATTGCCGTGCGTTTCGATTGTGGTTTTCAATTGGCCATTGTCGTATATCTTCAATTCTGTTTTATTGGCAGTTATTACAAGATAATGCCACCTGTTACTTTCCATAATAAAATTACCGGAAACCGGTGATTTTGTACCCACGCTATACCCTAATAGGTAAACGCCGGTGTCGGCGCCGTTTTGCTGTAAGGTAAAACCTGTTATGCCGCCACTTTTACTGAAATTACCAATTAGCGTTGCATTGGATGGTTGTGGAGCGACTGGTTTTACCAGCATTTGAATAGTAAACTCAGCATCTATTTTTACCGGCGGTTGTTCTAAGCCAATTGATGCAATCGGCTCATTTATACCAATATGCATAACAGGCTTTTGCTTTTCAGCAAACAGCAATGGTGTGTTTTGTTTCGAGAAGGCAATCATCGCTGCGCTTTGTTTATTCTGATTTGCATGCAGATAGGGGAAGAATTCATTGTACCTATTTCCCTGACGCGCATTGTATACTATGTAGTAGCCTTTGTCTACGAGGTCGGCCATAAAGTTGGTATAGTCTTTTCTGTACACCCATGTAGCGCATGGGGTAAAGTATCCTTGAGGAATGTATCCACCCAGGTAGTAATAATAGAAATCATGGTTGAAGTCGAGGAAATATACCTTGTCGCTGTTATTAGTAATTTTCTTAACCGATGCAGTGTCAATTGCAAAAGTACCCATTGGTTGTATTGCTTCATTGTTGGATAGGTTGTCCATTTGCAATCCTGCTTTTTCGGTAATACGAGGGGCGTAGTAATACGTCATCAACATAGTTAGCGCCAATGGCAATGCAATAGTATTAAGCTGTAATGCGGAGCGAGATTTAGGCTTTGGGTCACTATCTTTTTTATTACCTTTTGAAGGTTGCGTTATGGTTTTAGGTTGCACCGGCTTTCTCAAAATCAGCATATCGATCAACATATAAACGGTGAGCATTAGGGCCGAAGAGATGTTTAATATGTTGTTTTCATGGCTTCGTCCAAAAAAATACATGGAATTACCAATCGCCAGAAATAATATGAAAAAACCGGTGTTAAAGTATCGGTCGCCAAGTCGTTTTTTAAGTTGAAGTAATAACATGAAAGCGCTGCCAAATACTGCAGGCAGGTACCAGTAGAACGAGTTTTTGGCTATTTGTATCATACCTACGCCCAATTTCCGGTACATAATAGCGCTTGGTGAGAAAAACTCATGAAACAATACAAAACACATTCCAACAGAGGCTATAAAGAGCGCTATGTTTACTAGACTCATTTTCAGGTGCGATGTCATTATTTTTACAATCGTGGAGCTATTATATCCATCATTTTTGATCGCCTCAGCGCACTCTACCAGAAACAGGGCGACAAGAATTTCCGTGTATGCGCCCACATATATAAGGCCAAGGTTGCGGTGGAAAATTACCAGTAAACCTAGCGCTGTACCAACCGAATAGTGACGTATGCCGTTTCTGTGCGCAAGTATCAACGGTATTATCCAGAGATCGAGACGGATAGGCGTACATTGTAATATACTTGGATTATCGGACCATATACAATAAAACCTGACGATGATAAGCGACAAGAGGAAAAGGGGAGCCAATCCTTTTGTTTTAAAATATTTTTCGCCAAATAAAAGTAACCCAATGAAGCTTATGAAAAAGGATACATTACCCAGATAAGCGAAGGTGGCAATGTCGAATTTTAGTTTCATAAATGCTAGGGCAATGAACGACAGGTAGTAGTCGTACTGAAAATAAATTTCAGAAATCTTAAACCCATGGTACAGCCGTAAAGCAGGACCAACTATGTAAGCGAGGTCTGTTTCACTCGGCGGACCTACTGCAATCAACCCCGCATAAGCAGCAACAAGGCCGATAGCGACAAGCGATAGGTACTTGTTTTTCTGGTAGGCTATATATAGCCCTAAAGCGAAAGCTCCGGCAACTACTGGTAATACAAAATTTGCAGGACTTATGGCCGATACAGGCGGTAAGAACCCGATGCAAAATAAGTAGCATGCCGAAACGGCAAATAGTAGACCGAAAACCGGTAGGTGCAGTTTGTTGTTTTGATTGATCTTTAATACACGAGGCGAAACAACGGCTACAAGCAATAAGTTGAGGAACTGAAGTGCATATAATGCAAAACTCTCGTAGCCATCGCGCTCATATATAGATGTTCTGAAATAAATGACAAAATCAGCTGCTGAAATAGTGGGATTGAATGATCGCAGCCAATTGGCCATAGCAAAAAACGCTGCCCAAAGCCCGCAGCTGATTGCCAGATTGATTAACAATAGTTCTCTAAAACGATTACTGTTGTCATCATTTGCTTCTAAAACACCATTTTTCTTTTTAGTGAAGTAGTTGTAAAATACAGAGATAGCTAACACAACCAATATTGCCGAAACCATTATTGGCGACGCTTTTTCGGCAATCATTGCGTAGCCAATGTAGGTCAGTTGAGCATCCAGATTTTGTCCGTTTGTCTTAATAGATCGCTCACTGCTTTCCAGTGCATCCTTCCACCTCCCTGCGCCATAGTATGCAGTAAATAGTTCGGGATAGGTATCAGTGAAATTAGGATCAATTTTAATTCCCTTTTCTGCGTTTACGACAGCCTCAGCATATTTCTGCTGAGTGTTATAAATATGGCTAAGCAGGTAATAAGAGATTGGATTGGGTTTTACAGCTATAGATTTATTAAGTATCGTAATAGCTTCTTCATAGTTTCCTTCATTTTGCAATGCAAGGGCCTGTTTAGACAAGAGAATTGCCTTTGCAGTATCAGTAAAGGTTTCCCGAGATTCCTGTGCGGGCGAAGGAATACACCAAAACAATGTGTATAATAAAAGAGATAGGGATACAAGAAGTCTTATTTTCATACTATAGAAAGTTGTCAGATTCAATAATACTGTCGGTCTGAAATTGTACTACAAAAGCATTTTTTTTTAGTAACCCAAAAATGCAATTGGAAGGCCTGTATATAGGCTCCAATTGCATTTGGGGTAGTGTATTTATAACTATTTCTCTATTCCATTGGCATTATTTTAGTGCGCAGATTAAAACAAGACACTATCAAAGTCTATTTTGCTATCTGATTGTCTTTTTTGAAATTTTCTATCTCGCTCGATGAATTTAGTTTCTTGCCCTTGTATATCACTGATCTGCGAATGAATTTCGGACGGCCTTTGCTTTCTTCAAATATCTTCGACAAATATTCGCCAAGTATAGAAGCTGCCAGTATTTGCACGCCGCCAAAGAATAAGATGAGCACGATTAGTGTGGTCATACCTTGTGGCACGTTAGGATACATAAACCGGGCGAAAATCTGAATGATCATTGCCAAAAACGAAACACCCGTAAGGATAAAACCCACATAGCTTAACATTTCGAGCGGCACAAAACTGAAAGAAAAAATAGCCTTGCGGGCCCAACCTATGTTTCTACGCCAGTTGTTGGTGCTCTTGCCAAACATACGTTCGGGCCGCACATAGTCTACGCCTACTTGCTTAAAACCAACCCACGCACGCAACCCCCTTACAAATATTTCCGTTTCGGGCAGGTTGATCAGCTCACGCACTACTTTACGATCCATGAGCGAGAAGTCGCCTGCATCAACGGGTATTTTTATGTAAGAAAGCGAACTGAATAAACGATAAAAGCCCTTGTATACAAGGTTCATGAAAAACGACATTTCGCGTTTCACTCTTTTACCATATACCACATCATATCCTTCCACCCATTTTTTATAAAAGTGCGGTATTATTTCTGGTGGGTCTTGCAGGTCGCCATCCATCAGCACCACGCCATCGCCGGTAGATATTTCCATACCACTCAGGAAAGCAGACTGAGAACCAAAGTTACGAGAGTGGGTTATGCCTATTACGTTATTGTCTCGAGCGGCTATTTCAGCAATGATTTGTTCGGAGTTGTCGGGCGAACAGTCGTTTACAAAAATGATTTCGTAGCGCAACTTATTTTCATTGAACATTTTTAGCAGTCGCTCATACATTACCGGTATTGCCTGATCGTCTTTGTAGCAAGCTATTATGGCGCTAATTTTTGCGTTGAGTCGCGGGTTTTTAAATGCAGCTACAATAGTATCGGTATAATCAGCTTGTTCGTGCCAGGTATAGGTACTGCGAAGACCGTCCTTTAGCGAGGTTTTAGCTTTCCAACCCAATTCGTTGTTTGAATTTTCAGGATTGCCATACCAGTCTTTAAGGTCCCAATTGCGGTTTTGCATATTGCCCCACACTGGAGCAGCCGATATTTTAAATTCGTTCTGCACCAAATTAACTAATTGCTCGAGCGTTGTTTTTTTGCCCGTGCAAATGTTATAGGAGTTGCCGTACAGCTTCGGATTCATATTGAGCGCAGCATCTACAAACGCCTCTACTGCGTCTGTAACATATACAAAGTCGCGACTAATATCTTTTTCCACCAGATTAGGGTAACCTCCCTGGCGCGCTTTTTCAATCATTACCGGAATCAGACGGTCGGGTTCTTCCCATTGGCCATATATAGAATACAGACGCAGGTTGAGCGCCGGAACATTTTTGAAACGGGCATAATATTGAATGATATAAGCAGCCGATACTTTTGACGCAGCATAATGGCTGTTGGGTTCAAGCGTATCTGTTTCTTGCGGCGCCGCAGAATTAGTGCCGTATTCCGAACTACTACCGGCGTGCACATACGCTTTTACATCGGCGCACGCATCCAGTATATTTACTGTGCCGTTTACGTTGGTTTCGTAAATGAGTTTTACATTGCTTTGTTTGCTGTAAGCTCCATAAGCAGCGAGGTTGAATACCGTTTTGGGTTGGTATTCATCAAAAATGTGCTTTACAGAGTTTGCAGAAGTAATGTCGCAATGAAGAATATTTTGAGAGGGTATATTCAAAAGTTTTAGCCTCCAGGCGCTGTTGGCGTCGTGAGTCATGGCATAACAATCTGTACGAACGGTAAACACGTCGCGCATAATGTTTGCCCCAATAAAACCGCTCGCTCCAAAAACGAGTATCGGACCTTCCAGTTTTTTTATTTTCTCTTGTAATTCCGAGTAATTTATCATGAAAAATTAGAAGTAAGCGTTTATGATTTCCGATATGTTGCCTTGGTCTATACCGCTCAGGCGTTGATGGTAGCTTTGGCTGCCGTACAGTCCGCCGGGGTATCCTTCGGCGCGGAGACTAGTGAATTTTTTAACAGGTAAGGCAGCTTCGTTAATAAGCAACGATACGGCGCTACCTAATCCGCCAATAGAAATATGTTCTTCCACTACCAGTACATTGCCTGTAGTAGCAATACTTTGCCTTACGTCGTCGGGTAGGGTAGTAAGCGGCATTTTATTGATAACAAAAATGTCGGTTTCGCTTTTATGACCGCTACTGTCTATTGCGGCAGTCATATTGTTGGCTACCGGACTCTGCGCGATCACCGTTAGTTTAGCATTAGGATTTATTGCTGTGCCCGATCCATATTCTTTCAGCGATAGGTATTGGGGCATATTTTTACCCAATCCTAAACGAAAGTAAGACGGACCGTTGCGTGTAAACATATGATCGAGCGAAGTAACCATGTCTTCAATAAAAGCAGGGGCATAGCAAGTCATGTTCGGCAAACCGCTGAGCACGCCTATATCCTCTATGGCGTGGTGGGATGAACCCATGATGCCGTAGCCGTAACCGCCGCCATTGCCTACCACAAAAACCGGTAGGTTGTGAAAACAGACATCGTTACGAATTTGCTCCAGACAGCGGTACACCACGAATGGCGCAATGCTATAACAAATAACACGGTAGCCCTGCGATGCCATACCAGCAGCAATGCCAATCATACTTTGTTCGGCTACGCCGCCATTTATAAAACGATCGCCCATTTTTATTCCCAGGTTTTCAAGAGCATTATACCCAAGATCGCCTGTTACAAAAACAATGTCGTCGTTTTCCTGAACTACTTTTTCTATATATGAAGAAAAATGTTTTCTCATTACTTTAAATTAGACTGATTTAGAGGTTGTAATCGATATTAATTTTGGCTATGGCTTCAGTATATTGAGTTTCATTCATGGGTAAGTAGTGCCATTCCATTTTGTTTTCCATATATGGAATACCTTTACCTTTTACAGTATTTGCCAATATCAGCTTTGGTTTGCCGTTTTTGTTGTTTATAAACGCCTCCTTAGCCGTTACCATAGCGCTAATGCTGTGACCGTCTACTTCTACAACATCAAACCCTATTGCTTCCCATACAGACTTAGCGGCTGTATCGCCCAGTATATCGGCGGTATTCCCAAAGCCCTGAAGTCCGTTTTTATCAACAAAAATTATCAAATTATCCAGTTTATTAGCTACTGCAAAGTGAGCAGACTCCCAGGTTGTACCTTCATTAGTTTCGCCATCGCTCATAAGCACATAGCTTATGCCGCCCTTGCGGCCAAGTTTTTTTGCCTTTGCAACGCCGGTAGCCAATGGCATACCATGCCCAAGCGAGCCAGTTGCAAATGGTATAGCTTTGTATTTCTGCGGCGCCGGGTGTGCTGGCAGGGTAGTAGCATCTTTATAAAACGACGACATGGCTTCGTCGGGTATCTCGCCTATTTCGTTGAGCATCGTGTAGAGCGCTGTAGCTGCATGGCCCTTTGATAAAATAAAAGTATCGTCGGCCTCCTTAAATTTAAGGATACTGACCATTATATCTATACAACTCAACGAGCAACCTATATGGCCTGAATTTGCCATATAATGTAGCCCAAGAATCTTAGTACGAAGTTTGCCCTGTAGTTGACGGTGGTCCATAAGCGGGTTAAATGTAATATCTGTTTTCAAAAAATTATCCAAGATAGTAGAATAGTTTTAAACAAGCAATTTATGCAAATAAAATAAGACTGATTTAATAACGTGCAAATAAAGCATCAAACCATTGGTTGATTAACGCCTTATTCGTATTTTGGCGCTATTCAAAATAATTGAACGTGGCCACAAAGAAAAAACCAGATTCCGGCAAAGTTACTATTCAAACCCCAAATGAAGCAGTCAAGCCTGTTACTCCCGATATTTTTACCAACTTAGGCAACAAAGCTCCATTAGTGACATTGGGTTTAATTCTGTTGATTGGGTTTATTGTATTTAAGGATTTTATATTGTTTGATAAAGTTTATCTTTTTAAAGACATTGGTAGCGATACCTTTAACTATGCTTATCCGTATGCCCACAATGTAGCAGAGTATATTTCCAAACATGGTATCCCAAAGTGGTCGTTCAATTTTGGTATTGGTCAAAACTTGTTCCCCTTTTTCTTGCGCGATCCGTTCGATATTATTGTCTATATAGCCGGCAAAGATCATTTATATGGCGCGTTTTTCTATCGCGAGTTTTTAAAGATTATTCTAGGTGGATTGGTATTTTTCTACTACCTCAAAGAGCTGAAACTGAGCGATTATGTTGCTATTATCGGCGCTATTACTTTTGCCTATTGCGGTTTCATGATCGTGGGTAGCGGTTGGTATATTTTTGCGTTTGAGGCATTTAATATGGCTTTAATGTTGCTGGCTTTCGAGCAATTGTTTGCCAGCAATAAGTGGCAATTGTTTGTTTTGTCTATCTTCCTTATTTGCATTTCGCAACCGTTCAATTTGTTTATATACGGCGTCTTCCTCATATTCTATGTGTTCTTGAGACACTTTCAAACCGGCACGTTTACCGCTAAGAATATTGGTTTGATATTTGGTAAGATGATTGGGCTTGGACTGTTAGCTATGTTGATCAGTGCGCCATTTTTAATAGAAAACTGTGTACAGTTGTTGGAAAGTCCTCGCGGCGGTGGGGTAAACTCTTATGCCAATCTGTTTTCAAACGCGCCAATGTTTGCCGTATCTGAGATCACCGAATTGGGTACAAGTGTTATGCGCTTCTTCTCGAGCGATCTTTTAGGCACCGGTAATGAATACAAGGGGTGGGGCAATACGCTGGAGGCAGGTATGTTTTATTGCGGACTATCATCGTTAGTATTGATGCCGCAGGTGTTTCAGTTCCTGTCGCGCAAGGTGAAAATAACCTTTGCTGTGGTAATCGGTATATGGATTGTAATGCTGATATTGCCCTATTTCCGCTACGCTTTCTGGTTGTTTACCGGCAACTACTTCAGGGCATTTTCAGCGATACTTGGGTTCTTTTTTATGTATTATTCCCTTGTAGCGCTCGATCTAATATTGAAGCATAAGAAAGTCAATCTGATAGTTTTGATTGGCACCATGGTTGCTTTGTTTGCCTTGCTTAATTATCCTTATTTTCCGGATAGTGAAATTATCAGTCATGGCATATTACTGTTTGTAAGCATAATGCTTATGATTTATGGCGTGCTTGTTTTTCTTATGGGTAGGCAAGATAGTCCCGCATACCTGAAATATGTCTACATGGTAGCTGTGGCGCTCGAATTGGCGTTTTTGTCGAGTATTTCTGTAAACGATCGCGATACTGAGCTTGCGGCCAATCTGACGCAAAAAAAAGGTTACAACGACTACACGGTAGAGGCTGTAGATTATCTGCACAAAAAGGATCAATCTTTCTATCGTATTGATAAGGTGTACGCTTCTTCGCCGGCAATGCACTTCTCCATCAACGATGGTATGGCTCAGAGCTACATGGGTACAAGTAGCTATAGCCCGTTCAATCAGGTATATTATGTGCTCTATTTGCAGCAAACCGGCATTTCAAGAAAAGAGAATGAGCTGCAGTCGCGTTGGGCAATTGGCGTTGCATATCGTCCTATTCTGGAATCAGAATTGCAAGTGAAATACATTTTGGCGAAGGGGCCAATTAATCCCATACAGCGCGCCGCCTGCGATTCGTTGACTTCCTTTGGCGACGTGCGCATCTACCAAAATAAGTATGTTATTCCGTTTGGACCAACCTACGATTACTATATTAAAGACAGTATTTATCGCACACTTTCTAACGATCAAAAAGACTATATAAGCCTTCGCGCTTGCGTAGTTGGCGATACCGATTTGAATAAGTTGGGATCTGTTAAAGAATTTCCTCTATCCGATACGGTTAAAGGCTTTAATTTCGATTTATATAGGGCTTATGTAGATGGGTTGCGGAAGGATACGCTCAGTCTTACACATTTTAGCGAAACACTGATACAAGGCAAAGTAAACCTGCCGGAAGATAAAATAATGTTCTTGTCGGTACCTTTTGATGGCGGATGGACCCTGAAAGTAGATGGACAGGCACGTAAAAAGATAATTTTGAATGCTGGAATGACTGGTATTCCGCTTACAAAGGGTCAACACACCATTGAGCTATCATACGAACTCAGGTATTTTATGAAGGGTGTGTACTTGTGTATCGTCGGACTTCTTATTTATGCAGGTTTCTTTGTGTGGACTAAAATGCAAAAGAAGAAAGGATTGGCAGATGAAGTTACAACTACGGCATAATGCAATCTTGAAATAACTGAAAGTACTGTTAAGGGGCGGTTTGTATCAGTTACAAACCGCTCTTTTTATATAGGACAAATATTGGGTTGCTGCTAAGCGCTGCCAATTTTGTCATTTAATTCAATTGAATGAAATTCATCTGGCAACACATAAATAGAATATTAGACCATTACGATGGCAGTTTGCCATTGGCCTATTATTTGAAGAATTATTTTAAGGAGTATCCAATTTTAGGTAGCCGAGATCGTCGAGTTATCTCCTCAATGGCCTATAGCTGGTATAGATGCAGTAAAGGCTTTGGTGAGTGGACAGCAGAATTGACTATGGCAGATAGGATAGGGTTTTGCATGATCCAATGCGGCGCTGTTGTACCAGAATTTATGAAGGCCAGAATTGATGAATTGGTCAGTTCTTCTCTTGTACCTGAGTTTAGATTAGATTTATTGTTTGGCGGCAATGTGAAATTGTCAGAGGGAATAACCGTACAGGGATGGCTAAACTCCATGCTGCATCAGCCTCAATTATTTATAAGAGTCAGGAAGGATAAAGGTAAGATAATCAGTCTATTGAACAACGCAGCTGTACCTATCAATTTAATTGGCGAAAATTGCATTTCACTTCCTAATGGTGCAAAGATTGATCAATTGCTCCCGGCAGATAGTTATGTCGTTCAGGATGCATCTTCACAAGCTACTGGCGCTTTTTTTCACCCAAAGAAAAATGAACTATGGTATGATTGCTGCGCTGGCGCAGGGGGGAAATCTCTATTGCTCAAAGATTTGGAGCCTGGTGTGCGGCTAACAGTGAGCGACAAACGCGATAGTATCGTTCATAACTTGCTACAAAGATTTAGACTATATCGACACATTTTGCCAACTGCAGTAATAGCCGATGCTGCAAATGATGCGACGCTGCAAAAGAGATTGGGTAATAAACTATATGATAGTATAATATGCGATGCACCCTGTAGCGGCTCGGGTACATGGGCAAGAACACCGGAAGCGTTGTATTTTGCCGATGATAACAAGACAGGGCACTTTCCTGATATACAGTCGCAAATTGCTATAAATGTTTCGAAATACCTAAAACCCGGCGGTAAGCTATTTTACATTACCTGTTCGGTATTTAATGCAGAGAACGAAGGCGTTGTGGCTAAGATAGAGCGGGCTACAGGGCTAAAGACGCAAGAAATGCAACTGATCAATGGGTTGGCAATAGCCGCTGATAATATGTTTATTGCAGTGATGATTAAATAAACAATCGAGTATTGACATACTGACTGTTTCCAATCATTTTTTCAATACTCGATTTTTTATATTTGAGTAATTATTATTTGGCGCTCTTAGCCTTGAAGCTATTGATAGCGTTTCTTGTAAAATCGCTTAACACCAACTGACCGCTGATAGCTGCGCGCTCTGAAAGTAAAGTATCCCAGTTTTCAGTACCCTGCCAAAAGGTCTTTTTAAGCTGAGCCATAGCCAACGGACTGCTGTGGGCTAGTTTTTCGGCAAGTGTGTGCACAGCATCGTCTACGCCTAAAATTGTGTTGTACATTTCGGCATACAATCCATGTCTTTTACACCATTCTGCAGAACGCCACTCAGTAGCATCTATGGCTAACTGTGAAAGTCCGGAAACGCCTATTTTACGTTCTACCGCAGGCCCTACAACGAATGGGCCAATGCCAATTGCCAGTTCGCTCAATTTTACAGATGATTCTGTAGTAGCAATAGCATAATCGGTAGCAGCTATCAAACCCACGCCGCCGCCTACTGCTTTGCCCTGTACTCTACCTATTATCAGTTTATGGCATTTGCGCATAGCATTGATAACATTTGCAAAGCCGCTGAAGAATTTTTTCCCCTCAGCTTCGTTAGTAATAGCCATAAGTTCATCAAAAGATGCTCCAGCACAAAATGCTTTGTCGCCTGCGCTGCGTAGTATTATAACTTTTACGCGATTATCTATGCCAATATCGTTAATAGTTTTTGCTAGATCGTTAAGTATTGCGGCAGGCAATGAGTTGGATGCCGGATGAAAGAATTCAATGGTTGCTATGCCATGATCTATCTCATGATTTACATAACCTTCTGTATGACGCATAAGTATGTGTTTAGGGTACAAATATCTCTATTAATTTAAAATTAACATAGTCAGACCTCGAAAATTTAACAAATGAAGCGTTAATTGTAAGAAGCATCCTGACCGAAATTAGTTTCTTAATCAAAATTTAATTGTAAAGAAACAGACGAATTGGAAACTTTGGCTCGATTTTGGCTGGTTAGATTTTTCATAAAATGCCGGAAATTTTTCGTGCCGGTGTTTTTGATTTCAATATAGGTAAAATATAGTAGTAGTAAATTTTATTTGCATTCAAATATTAATGTATTAATGATTGTTGTGTTTAAAATATGCAGTCTTAAATAATTGTTAAAGGCAACAAGAAATCTAAGTATTGGAAGCAATTTTACGTCAGTATTGAGAGAATCCATTTTTATGGGTTAAAATCACAAGAATTAAAGGTTATAGTAATAAAATTATCATTATGAACATTGGTCTGGCTATTAAATCCATCAGAAAAAAGTTAGGAATACCACAGCACGAACTCGCAGAAAAATGTCTTATTTCACAATCTGCCCTATCGCTTATTGAAAACGGAGTAAAAACACCCAGTCAAAAAACGATTGCAAAAGTTTGTCAGGTACTTGAAATTCCTGAGGCAATTATTTATCTCGTTGCTATGCAAGAGACAGATGTGTCGGAAAGTAAACGAGGGGTGTATAAATTAGTGTATCCATCATTAATGTCTCTGGCGTTGCAAATTGTTAATACGGAACATTTGAATTTACTGGAGCCAAAAATGCTTGTTAAAGAACCTGCATAGCGTTACAGAAATTGCTTTGTCAGTATCTTGCAATTAAGGGTGCTACACTTAAAACAAATTGACACAATTACAGCCTGGCGAAAACAGGAATAGCCAATCGAAATAATGCTGAAAATACAAACTGAGAACGTTACTTTTGGTTTTGAATGAAGCAGGATATATTTCGTAAAAAAACGCTGGATAATATAAACAAAGAAGTAGCCGCCGGGCTGGATGACGGTCACGGCTACAGTATGCACAAAACGCTCAATGTGCGCGATCTTACCTATATGGGTATTGCCGCTATCGTTGGCGCCGGCATATTCTCTACAATTGGCAAAGCCAGTTTCGATGGCGGGCCGGGTATTATCCTCCTGTTTTTGTTTATATCAGTTGCCTGTGGTTTTTCTGCTATTTGTTATGCCGAGTTTGCAAGCATGGTGCCTATTTCTGGTAGCGCCTACACCTATTCTTATGTCGCCTTTGGCGAAATAATTGCCTGGATTATCGGTTGGGATTTGCTCATGGAGTATGCCATTGGCAATATTGCTGTTGCTATTTCCTGGAGTAGTTACTTTACGTCGCTGGTCAACAGTCTTAGGATAGATACTATTAGCATTGGTAGCTGGCATTGGGCTGTTAACTTTCATCCGCATATACCTGAATATCTTGCCACCGACTACTGGACGGCCAAAGATCAAGCAAGTGAAGCGGCTAAACTGGCGTGGACAAATGCTCCGACATTTGGCGCCTACAAGTTTATTTGTAATCTACCGGCTTTTCTTATAACCGTAATTATCACATGGATAATATATATTGGTATTAAGGAGTCGCGGCGAACTACGAATATAATGGTGATTCTGAAGATAGCCATAATACTATTGGTAATGATAGCCGGCTGTTTTTATGTGCACACCGAAAACTGGACGCCTTTCTTGCCAAACGGCATTGGTGGCGTACTTGCTGGCACATCAGCGGTTTTTTTCTCCTACATTGGCTTCGACGCTATTTCTACCACTGCCGAAGAATGTAAAAATCCACAGAAAGACTTGCCGAGAGCTATGTTTTATTCCCTCATTATTTGCACAATTATTTACGTGCTCATAACGCTGGTACTAACCGGTATGACAAGTTATAAAAACCTTGATGTTGGCGACCCGATGGCTCATGTATTTCAGTTGATGAACAGCCGCTGGACCGATTGGATTGCAGGCGTTATTTCTATAAGCGCGGTGATAGCGACAGCCAGCGTGTTGCTGGTTTTTCAGTTAGGTCAGCCACGTATCTGGATGAGTATGAGTCGCGATGGCTTATTGCCTCCGGTATTTGCTAAGATACACCAGAAGTACAAAACACCGTCTTTCTCCACTATACTCACTGGTTTGATAGTTGGTATACCTGCTCTTTTCTTAAATCTCAGTGTAGTGGTAGACCTTACAAGCGTTGGTACTTTATTTGCCTTTGTACTTGTTTGTGGAGGGATACTCAAGTTGCAAAATGATGAAAACAGGTTGCAGAGCAAGTTTAAAACACCATACATAAATGGTCAATGGATAACACCAGGACTATTGATATTAACTATTGCCCTCACTTTTGCATTTAATTACGAAGGTCTGCAGCATTTCTTTGTTTTCTATGATAGGGTAGGTCCTTTTGTTCATATTAATGTTTCTGAAAAAATACCAATGATCGGCTTTGGCTTAGTTTTTCTGGTAACAGCTATGTATGCATACATTCACAAGTACTCGCTTATTCCCGTATTAGGATTCTTATCATGCAGTTATTTACTGTGCGAGTCAGGCGCAACAAATTGGGGTAGGTTCATCATTTGGCTGCTTGCCGGTCTGTTAGTGTATTTTATTTATGGGTATAAAAATAGCAGAATAGGCCTACAGGCTATGAAAAGTTAGCGTTGATTTGCCATACTGGCATAAGTAGTTTTATAAATGCTGGTTCGGTGGGTTGGTCTATTTTATATCTTTGCTGCATGGAATTGAATGCACTTACCGCCATTAGCCCCATCGACGGGCGTTACAGAAACCAGCTTGCTGTGTTGTCGCCCTATTTTTCAGAGTTTGGGCTTATTAAGTATCGGGTAAGGATAGAAGTCGAGTATTTTTTGTTTTTGGCTGAGATGGACGTGATTAGTCTGCCTGCTACTGTAGATAAGGAGGCAGTACGGGCTATTTATACCGACTTTACTGAAAATGATGCCCTGCAAATAAAGAAGACAGAGCAGGTTACCAACCACGACGTAAAAGCTGTTGAGTATTTTCTGAAAGACAAACTGGCCGAATTGGGTGCAGGCGACAGCGTAGAGTGGATTCACTTTGGGCTCACATCGCAGGATATCAACAATACTGCAATTCCACTTTCCTGGAAAGAAGCCTTGTCAGATACCTACTTGCCCATGTTGCAACAGCTAACGGGTAAGATACGCAAAATGGCCAATGAGTGGAATGGCATTGCTATGCTTGCCCGTACCCACGGCCAGCCCGCATCGCCTACCTCGTTGGGCAAGGAGTTTATGGTATTTGTAGAGCGTCTGGAAGGTCAGATGAAATTGCTGGCTCAAATACCGTATGCTGCTAAGTTTGGCGGCGCCACCGGTAACTTTAACGCACACTATGTAGCATTCGATAAGATTGACTGGGTAAAATTCGGAAACGCTTTTGTAAACGATAAGCTGGGACTACACCGTATGCAATTTACTACCCAAATAGAACATTACGATAATATCGCAGCTCAGTTTGATACCCTTAAGCGCATAAATACAATACTGATTGATTTTTGCCGAGATGTGTGGCAATACATAAGCATGGAGTATTTTAAGCAAAAAGTGAAAGAAGGCGAGGTGGGAAGCAGCGCTATGCCGCACAAGGTAAATCCAATTGATTTTGAGAACGCTGAAGGTAATTTGGGTATTGCAAATGCCCTGTACGAGCATTTGAGCGCCAAATTGCCGATAAGCCGCCTGCAACGCGACCTCACAGATAGCACTGTTTTGCGCAATATAGGTATGCCTATTAGCCATAGCTACCTCGCTCTTCGCAGCATAGACAAGGGAATAGGAAAGCTGTTGCTGAATAGCGCTAAAATGGATGCCGATCTGGAAAAGAACTGGGCGGTTGTAGCTGAAGCCATTCAAACAGTGCTTCGCAGAATAAACTATCCTAGACCCTATGAAGCGCTGAAAGCGTTGACAAGAGGCAAAACTGATATATCAAAACAGGACATACACGACTTTATTGGTACGCTTGAAGTAAGCGCTGAGGTAAAGGAAGAGTTGTTGAACATTACACCTCAGAATTATGTTGGTGTGCCCTATAATATTTAGTAATTGCATTAGTTAGCTATTAAGTGGGATGTAATGCGGGCAATTTTCTAGTCGTCTAATTTTCTTAAAATTGAATAGTTAATCAATTGCGCTTTGAACCATTTTATACTATCTTCGCCCAAATTTTTATAGATGAACTTGCACGAATACCAGGCCAAAGAACTGCTGAAGCGTTATAACGTGCCTACTCAGGGAGGCATTGCAGTTTCTAAAGTGGACGATGCGGTAAACGCATACAAACAAATATCGGTAGACAACGGAACTAAGTTTGCGGTTTTAAAAGCGCAAATACATGCCGGTGGGCGTGGTAAAGGCCGCATGATAGAGGCCCCCGATCAGAGTGGGGTTCAGGTAGTGAAAAGCGCAGAAGATGTGGAACGCGTAGCTTCTAACATTTTAGGCAATACGTTGGTGACAATTCAGACCGGACCTGCCGGTAAGAAAGTTGGCAAAATACTTATCGCACAAGATATGTATTACGACGGTCCGAGCGAGCGTAAAGAGTTCTATATGTCGGTGTTGCTGGATAGAGCGAAGAAGCAGAATGTGATTATATATAGCACAGAAGGCGGAATGGACATTGAGGAAGTTGCTCACCATACACCGGAAAAAATATATAAAGAGTGGGTGCAACCCGGCTTTCCATTGCAAGGTTTTCAGGCGCGTAAAATAGCTTTCAATCTGGGTTTGAGCGGTACTGCCTTCAAAAACATGGTGAAATTTGTAGCTAATCTTTATGATGCCTATGTTGGTTTGGATTGTACGCAGGTCGAAATCAATCCTTTGTTCAAATCGGCTGATGATAAGATTATTGCTGTAGACTGTAAGATGATTATTGACGACAACTCGCTGATGCGTCATCAGGATCTCGCAGACATGCGCGATACAAACGAAGAAGATCCTACAGAAGTAGAAGCAGGTGAATTTAACCTGAACTATGTGAAACTGGATGGTAACGTGGGCTGTATGGTGAATGGCGCTGGATTGGCAATGGCTACCATGGATATGATTAAACTGGCCGGCGGCGAACCTGCTAACTTCCTTGACGTAGGCGGTAGCGCTAATGCGCAGACTGTAGAAGCAGGTTTTAGAATTATAATGAAAGACCCCAATGTAAAAGCGATACTTGTCAATATCTTTGGCGGTATAGTACGTTGCGACAGGGTAGCTGCAGGCGTTATCGAGGCATACAATAAAATGGGTAATATCACTATTCCAATCATTGTTCGTTTGCAGGGTACTAATGCTGAAGCAGCAAAAGAACTGATCGTAAACTCTGGCCTTAAAGTGAAGTCGGCCATATTGCTGAGCGAAGCTGCAGCGCTGGTTCAGGAAGCTGTAAATGCATAATTGATAGTTTAGATTTTATAAGAGAGGCGCTACTCAATAGGGTAGCGCCTCTTTGTTTTAATAATAAATTACAGCGGTGTTTTCTTGATAACAGCAGCGCTTTTTTGAATGCTTGTTTACAGTATATTCAGTGGCGGCAATGCAGTATTTTTGACAGTAATAACAGCTAATTAGCGAGTGGAAATCAATAAACAAGGTTGTTATCTGTGTACATTTTCTTAGTTTTGCCATCATGCATATCGGACTGTATTTTGGTAGTTTCAACCCCGTTCATATAGGTCATCTTATTGTTGCTAACCATGTTGTAGCGCATACAGATATAGATAAAATATGGTTTGTTGTTTCTCCCCACAATCCACTTAAAGATTCGCATTCTTTGCTCAATGAGTATGACCGGTTGCATTTAGTTAACCTGGCAATAGAGGGCAACAATAAATTCAGAGGCAGCAATGTAGAGTTTAGTATGCCTAAGCCCTCGTATACCATCGATACGCTTGCCTACCTTACCGAGAAATTTCCTTTAGAGCGTTTTTCTGTGGTTTTGGGAGCCGATAGTTTTCAGAACATACACCGCTGGAAAAATTTTGAAACACTGATATCCCGCTATTCTTTTGTGGTATACAACAGGGAGGGATTTGAGATAACCGAAACGCATGGCGCTGATGTGACGCTGCTTGATGCGCCGTTGCTCAACTTATCGTCAACCTTTATACGCAGGCAAATCAAGGAGAAGCGTAGCATAAAATATATAGTTCCCGAAGCGGTGGAACAGTATATACTCGCAAACAAGTATTATACTAAATAGCTCAAACCAAACCACTTTACTGATTTATTGCAGTGTTGAAAAAAGGTTAATTTAAGTTGGTTTCTGGCTGAAAACCGATATATAACAGCGATGTAAAAGCGGGAATGCTTACCTTTGATATAGATAATTAAAGTAGGCAAAAAGGCCTTATCATTTACTTTATTAAATCATATTCACATGGCAAAGATAGGAAACACCATCGCAACATTATTAGTGGGCGCTGCAGTAGGGGTAGCAGTAGGCTACGTATTGGCAACTGACAAAGAAACACGTCAGGAAGATATGGAAAAGTTTAAAAAAGGTTTGAACAACCTGAAAGGTAAACTTGCCAAGAAAGGTATCGACATAGAAGAAGAGATTTATCATTCATAATCATTTAGTTTTTACATGCTCGGTATATTCGGACAACTCAAAAATAAAATAACTCAATACATTGACGTCTATATAAAATTGGCTAAAATCAATTTTATAGAAGGAGCGTCCAATCTGTTGAGTTTTTTTATGTTTACGATTATTGTACTGTGCATTTTGTTTTGCATAATTCTGTTTATTGGTTTTTGTCTTGTAGAGGTTTTCGTTAATGCAGGGTTTTCACGCGTTGTTTCCTTCCTGTTTGCAATTTGCAGCTATATTCTGTTGCTTGCCTTGGTAATGGGTTTGCGTGGAAAAATAACCATGTTTTTTGCAAACCAGACAATAGATGTGTTGACAGAAGGCGACGAAGAAAAACCGAAAGACGAAGACGAGTGATTTGCTGTTTTTTGCCGTTATCGCTTATTAATGGTCATTTAGTGTATTATGAAATTTTATCCCAAAAAACTCCGGAACATAGAGAAACTTAAGAAGGAGCGTAAGCGACTACTTATGGAACGCAAGGCGTTGGAAGAGGATGGTTTCTTTTCTTTGTCGGCTTTGACTGGCAAAGATGATCATGATGGCAAAGTGAAGGGTGGAGGTGGTTTGCTCGACATGATTCAGCCTGAAAATCCACTTGTACAAGGTTTGGTTGAGTTGCTGAAAGCAAAGCTGATGCAACGTGTCATGAAGCCCAAAGAGAGATCTGAAGCATCTCCTTTGAAAAATAAGGTTGTTTCGGCGGCTAAGGACGTAGCGTTTAGTTACCTCAAATGGAAAGCCATAGAGCTTTCTTACAAGGGCATAAAATACCTGATAAATAAACGTAAAACTAAGAATCAGGAACAATCTGCTGATCCCTCCTGATTCTTTACAGTTACTCCCATCCGTTTTTTTCCATAAGCGCCTCTGCGCGAATAATGTCTTCCGGTGTGTCTATTTCTACGCCCATATACTGAGTTACCGCCATTTTAATTGGTACTCCGTGTTCCAGAAAGCGTAGGCATTCTACCTTCTCTGCCGCTTCCAATGGCGTCATTGGCCAATTTGTAAAATTGAGCAGCGCTTGTTTGCGGAAGGCATATACGCCAATATGCTCGTAAAAGTGTATAGAAATATCCTTGTTACGGGGATATGGGATAATACTTCTTGAAAAGAACAGCGCATTGTTTTTTAGATCGAGCGCCACCTTTACATAATTTGGATCTTGTATAAATGCAAAGTCTGTTAACGTTTGAACTAGCGATGCTACTTCAACTTTTTCTCCATCTTCCCCTTCGAATAGCTGTAGTAATTGAGCAAGCGGTTCTCGCTGAACAAACGGTTCATCGCCTTGTACATTCACAAATACATCGGCGTCCATATCGGTCGCTATTTCAGCTATGCGGTCGGTTCCGCTTTCATATGTTCCTTTACTTTTTTTGGCAGCGCCGCCAGCATTTATTATTTCTTCCAGTATTTCATCGCTATCGGTTACAACAATAACTTCGTCAAATAAGCCGCATTTTACTGCCGATTCGTAGGTGCGGCGGATAACGCTCTTGCCTTTGAGCGGAGCAAGTAGCTTTGATGGAAATCGTGTTGCGCCAAGCCGCGCAGGAATAAGTGCTACAACCTTCATGTTATGATTTTTTTAAAATGCCCAATAGCAAAAATAACCAGCCTATAATAAAGAACAGTCCGCCAATAGGTGTTATAATGCCCACAGGTCCTATGCCTACGCCTTTGATACTTAGCATAGCCATAGCATACAGCGACCCACTGAATAACAAGATGCCAGTGGTAAACATAATAGAAGCTGTACGCAGTAGTTTTACCGGATAAGCAAAATGAATAACTCCTGCGAACAGCAGCGCGAAACTATGATACATTTGATACCGCACACCAGTCTCGAAAATGGTAATCTGATCGGGGGGCATAATGGCTTTTAGTGCATGAGCTCCGAAAGCGCCTAATACTACTGCTAATGCAGCAAAAATTGCGCCCAATGCTAAGGCTGGTTTGTGCATGTTTGTATGATTTGTGCAAAGGTACTTACCTCTATGTCTTTTGAGGGTAAAATGTGGTGTGCCTGCATGTAATAATTAAACCGCTTGAAAAGCAAGTCTTCGAGGTATGCCGTAAGATTTGCCCGTCCTCTAAGCAGCGGACGGATTTCGTCGCTTTGTTTTAGGTGATCTTCTATTGTGGCAATTGGCGTTTCAAGGTATACTACCTCACCGGCCTCTCGCATTAATTCCAGATTACCTGAATGGCAAGGGGCGCCGCCGCCGCAGGCAACTACGGTCACCTCTTTTGTGTTCTTTATTAGCTGGTTCAGATATTTGTGCTCGCGCTCTCTGAATCCTTTTTCGCCGTATTGGGCAAAAAGGGCTGGAATACTGGCTTGTTCGTGTTGCGATATGTATTTATCCATATCTATAAATGGCAGATCGTAGGCAGCTGCAATTTTTCGTCCCCAGTATGTTTTGCCTGCTGCAGGCATACCTATTAAAAAAATGATAGAATGAGGCATTATAGAAGTAAGGTTTTGGTAGAAAGTTAGGATTAAATGTATTTTATATTCGGTTGGTAATAAATTTCCAGATCATCAACATTGCCATTGATGTGGCCATTTCTTTATTTCTTAGTCGGTCATAGTGAAAATGAAATTCTTTTGTTACCACTCTGTCTTTGTTTGCGACAGCCATCCAAACGGTGCCCACCGGTTTTTTGTCGCTTTCGCCACCCAGGCTTAGCAAGCCTGTAATAGCAAAGGAATAATTAGAATGGAAAACGTTCAGGGCGCCCTTAGCCATTTCCGTCGCGGTTTGTTCACTCACAGATCCATATTGGTCAATAGTTTGTTCGTTAACCCCCAGAACATTTACCTTAACAGGGACCTGATAACACACTATGCTGCCGCAGAAGTAGGTGGAAGCCCCCATTACCTGAGTGAAATGGTGCGCTATGTTGCCTCCGGTGCAGCTTTCTGCAAGCCCTATGGTAGCATGGTGTGTTTTCATCCAGTCGCCAATGATCTGTTCCATAGGTATGTCCTCAAGGGATACCATTATGTAACTGAGTCGTTCTGCAAACCTATTTTGCCAATAATCGAGTTCGGTAATCAGTTTTTCTTTATTGGCGCCTTTGGCAGTAAGGCGAAGTTTAACCATACCCGCGCCTGGCAGATACGCCAACTTTATATACACAGGTAGCGCTTCTTCCAGATCTTGAATTTTATCTGCTATAAAACTCTCACCTTCGCCGGCGGTTATCACAGATCTGTGTATTATGGAGCCGGTAATAAATCTCTCTTTTATTCGGTCTAGCGCCTCGTTTTCCATAATAGATACCATTTCGAATGGTACGCCGGGCATAGAGATAATTACTTTGTTGTCTTTTTCGAACCACATACCGGGCGCAGTGCCCATCTGATTGAACAAAACAATGCAATTATCCGGCAGTTCAGCCTGCTTTAGGTTGCGCTCTAAAAAAGGTCGGTTGCGCTTTGTGAAAAGCTCTCTGACATGCTCTTTAGTTGGCTCATGTATGCGCATTGTTCCACCGAAATATTCATTCAGCAGCGGTTTTGTAATATCGTCGGCAGTAGGGCCCAGTCCACCGGTAATAAGCACAATCGACGACGAAGCAAGTTCCGCATCAAGGGCATCTATAATATCGTTTCGGTTATCGCCTACAGCCACACGCCTTAATACATCTATACCCAATTCGTTTAGCCGTTGCGCTATCCATGCGCTGTTGGTATCTATTGTTTGGCCAATGAGTAGTTCATCGCCTATGGTTATTATCGATGCCTTTATGTTGCTCATGTTTTATGTGTTGTTGGCGTCTGTGCTTAAAGTCTACTGTTTTACTATGCGTTTTCTTTATGCATTATCTCGGAGCATCTGCCTGGCTAAAAAATGGCGCAAGACGAGTATGCAATTCCGGTGGCATAATGGTTCGCTTTTTTTCTTTTGGGTCAAAGAACACAAGCGTAGTCACGCCCTTGTTCAGCAATTGTCCGGCTTCGTTATACAATTCCGAATGAAATTGAATTTTTGATCCTTCGGGCAATTCTTTGAGTAGTGTTTTTACGGTTATCAGGTCGTCATATAGCGCTGGCCTGAAGTATTGTACATGCAAATCGCTTACCGGCATCATAGTGCCCATCTCTTCCAGTTGTCTGTAAGTAAATCCAAGTTCGCGTATTGCTTCTGCTCTACCAACTTCGTAGTATAATGCGTAATTTCCGTAATATAGGTAACCCATTTGATCGGTTTCACCGTAGCGAACCCGAATTTGTGTTGTAGACGTGTACATCTTAATCGGCAGTTAAAAAACTACCTCAAAAGTAAATTGTTTATTGTTATGGTTTTGTTTTTACTGTTCCCTGATTGGCACATAAAACACAAACTAAACGAAATAGGATACTATTTTGACGCAGATCTAACGCTTTCTACCCGCTATTTGTAGTCCTCTATCACTATATGCTCTTTACAAAAGTCGTACTCGCGTTCGTCGTTCGATGCTATTATTACCAGTCTGTTTTTGCTGTACTGTTCCATCCATTCCCGGTACTGCGCTATACCGGTTTTGTCCAGGTTGGTACACGGCTCATCCAGCAATAATATGGGCGTATCGCTACAAATAGCCTGTGCGAGTTTTACTCGCTGCTTCATACCAGATGAGTAGTCGGCAAGCGGCTTATCTACGGCTTCTTGCAGTCCGGTAAGGGCTATGATTTTCTCAATTGACAGTCCGGGTAGGGGACGTTTGAAAGAAAAATGAAAATCTAAAAACTCCCGTAAAGTAAGTTCCTCCACAAGTTCCATACCCGGCGCACAGAAACTTACTAAGCTAAAAATATCTGTAGGCGCAATAGTCTTTTCATTATTCTGGTAGGTTACTTTACCCATCGATGCCGGTTGCATACCTGCTATAATGCGCAATGCAGTAGATTTACCACAACCATTGGGCCCAAGAATTGCATAGGCTCCCGGTTGCGTAAAGGTGTAATTGATATCTTTAAATATCCAGTACCGTAAAAACCTCTTGCTTATATGCTCCAGCGTAATTTTCATCCAATTATATACCCGTATTGTTATGAAAAACCACCAATTATCCTTTTATCGTAGAATAGTATTGGTGGTTATTTCGAAAGGAATAAAAATAGTAGCTTATGGCATGTCTTCGTTATGTCTTCTGTAGCCCTTCATAATGCCTCTGCCTGTCTCACGAACAAACGAGATAATTTCATCTCTTTCATCCGATACTGGTATTTCGGTCTCAATAATGCTCAATGCTTTAGAAACATTGTAGCCACGTACAAACAAAATACGATAAATATCCAGTATGTGATTGATTTTTTCTATTGAATAACCTCTTCTTTTAAGGCCAACAGAGTTTACACCCACATACGATAGCGGTTCGCGAGCGGCTTTTACATATGGTGGAATGTCTTTCCTCACCAGCGAACCGCCGGTAACGAATGCATAGGAACCTATGCGCACAAACTGCTGTACTGCGGTAAGGCCGGCAAGCACTACGCAGTCGCCTACTACAATATGTCCGGCGAGTGTGGTATTGTTAGAAAATATACAATGGTTGCCAATTTCGCAATCGTGGGCAATATGGGTATAAGCCATAATAAGGCAGTTATTGCCTATTTTGGTCGCATTTTTATCAGATGTGCCACGGTTTATGGTTACACACTCTCTGATAGTTGTGTTATCGCCAATGATTGTGATGGTATCCTCACCCTTAAATTTCAGGTCCTGTGGAATAGCAGATATTACTGAACTTGGAAAGATGCGGCAGTTTTTACCAATGCGCGCTCCTTCCATAATGGTAACATTAGATCCAATCCAAGTACCTTCGCCTATTTCCACATTTTTATGAATGGTGGTAAACGGGTCGATTTTCACATTATTGGCAATCTTCGCGTCCGGATGGACGTATGTAAGCGGGTGAATCATTTTTTATCTTTTCTTATGATTTGCGCTACCAGTTCAGCTTCGGTAGCCAGTTTATTACCAACATATGCAGTTCCTTTCATCTCGCAAATACCTCTGCGTATTGGGCTAAGTAGCTCTAATTTAAGAATAAGGGTATCGCCTGGGCGCACCAGATTCTTAAACTTTACTTTGTCAATTTTAAGGAAATAAGTATCGTAATTTTCAGGGTCGCTGATGCTATGCATAGCCAGTATTCCACCGGTTTGAGCGAGCGCTTCCACTTGCAGTACGCCAGGCATAACCGGATTGCCGGGGAAGTGACCCTGGAAAAAATGCTCGTTAAATGTCACGCTCTTTACACCCACTACATGGCTGTCGCTCAATTCAATGATCTTATCTACAAATAAGAACGGGAATTTGTGCGGCAGTATTTTAGTGATGTGGTTAACATCGTAAATAGCTGTTTGCGAAGGGTCGTAGTGCGGAATATCCGCTAAGTGCTTGTTCTTTTTAATGTATTGCTTAATTTTTTTCGCAAACTCTACATTTGAAGCGTGACCCGGACGGCTGGCAATGATGTGAGCTTTGATAGAATGACCGCAAAGGGCTAAATCGCCAATTACGTCGAGCAATTTATGTCGAGCTGGTTCATTAGCAAAATGTAACTGAATGTTGTTCAATATCCCTTCTTGCTTTACCTCTATTTTTTGCTTGTTAAAAACTTTGGCCAAACGGTTGAGTTCTTCCTGCTGAACCACTTTATCCACCACCACAATAGCATTGCTTAGATCTCCGCCCTTGATTAGGTTATTATCCAGCAAATACTCTAACTCATGAAGGAAACAAAAAGTACGACATGGGCCAATTTCTGTCTTGAATTCGCTTATATGTTTCAGGGTAGCATGTTGCGTGCCCAATACCGGCGAATTGAAATCGATCAGCGCCGTAACCTGATATTCAAGCGATGGTAAAGCCAACATGTCCACTTTCTTTACCGGGTCGTAATAGTGGATATTTGTATCGATAGAATACACGATGCGTTTTGCATCTTGCTCCAATATTCCGGCGCTTTCTATAGCCTCCATGAAATATTTGGCGCTACCGTCCATGATAGGCACTTCTGGGCCATCCAGTTCTATAAGTACATTGTCAACGCCCAAGCCCACTAATGCAGCCATCGTATGTTCTATGGTGCTGATCCTCGCATTATTGTATTCAATAGTTGTTCCGCGCGATGTATCGACAACGAAGTCAACATCGGCCTTAACTACTGGTTGTTCCGGAAGATCTATTCTCTGGAATCTGATGCCGTAGTTAGGATTGGCCGGACGCATGGTCATCGTCACTTTTTCGCCGGTATGAAGTCCTACCCCGTTTAGGGTTACAGAACCTTTTAGTGTCTGTTGATTCTTACTATTGTGTGTGGAGTGCAACGTATCGGTTCTTTTTATGTTCTCGATTCTTAAAATAGTTTCTTCTATCAATTGTGTACTTCCGGTTTAGAAAACGAATAAGCTATATTTTCAGATAACAGTACTTACGGTTTGCAAAACCAATAGTTTAGCAAATTTGAGAAAATTGCACGACTTTTTACGATTTTTTCGAAACAATTCAGGTGTTAACAACAATTCTAGGCTCATTTTTGGCCCTAATTGCCATACAGCGATCATCCATTATTGTTTTGTGCAGATAATCTTTGGTTTAGCGCTTCAATGGTTTCTTCTAATTTTTGTAGTCGCCTTTGCAAATCCGGGAGGTTCCTGAATATGGCTTGACTTTTGAGCGAAGTTTTATAATCGAAGGCGGGGCTACCGTTTAAAACGCTATTGGGTACTGTTACGTTTTTTGACAAACCGCTCTGAGCATTGATCTTTGTGCCATCGGCAATTTGAATGTGTCCTACCATGCCTACCTGCCCGCCTATAGTATTGTATTTGCCCACTTTTGTGCTGCCGGATATACCGGTTTGAGCAGCTATTACGGTGTGCTCACCAATTTCTACATTGTGAGCTACTTGTATCAGGTTGTCAAGTTTTACGCCTTTTTTTATTACCGTCGACCCCATAGTAGCGCGATCTATGGTGGTATTTGAACCTATTTCTACATCGTCCTCAATGATTACGTTGCCGATCTGAGGTATTTTTTTGTAAGAATGGTCGGCTTGGGGAGCAAAGCCAAATCCATCGCCGCCAATAACAGTGCCTGAATGTATAACAACTCTGCACCCAAGGTGACAGTCGTCGTATATTTTTACTCCAGCAAATAGTTTTGTGTTGTCTTTAATTGTAACATTTGAGCCAATATAACAACCGGGGTATATTTTAACGCCGCTGGCTATATGGGCATTTTCGCCGATGTAGGTAAATGCTCCAATATAAACATCGGAAGCAATAACGGCAGACGGAGCAATGAAACTCGGTTGTTCAATACCTGTTTTTCCGCTTCCTGATATCATTTCTTTATACTTTTCCAACAGAAAAGCAAAACTGCTGTATGCGTCGGGCACTCTAATCAAAGTTGCAGTTATAGGTCCGGTTAGCGCCAGCGATTCGTTTACAATAATTATAGAAGCCCCAGATGTATATAGATACTCTTCGTATTTTGGATTGGCAATAAAACTAAGCGAACCCGTTACGGCTTCTTCTATTTTTGCTACACCGCTTACTTTGGCGTTTGGGTCTCCTTCTATTTTGCCTTGTATTAAGGTCGCTATCTGGTGGGCTGTAAACTGCATTGGCGATTAATTTCTGAAATTCATAATGTTTATCAAGTATTTTTAAAACAGCGCAAATGGTAATGCCCTCTTTTCAAATGTCCTGCTAATTACTGAATGTAGCAAATGTAATTTTTGCGCACAGCTCTGGCAAGTGTTTGATTAACAAGTGAATCGTCTATTTCAGTAATGTTTTTTATTGTTCCGTTTTTTGTTTCTATTTTAATGAGCTCGTCGTTTATGTTGTAGGTGCTATTTGAAGTAACGCCTGCAAATACAAAATATTTCAACTCGTTGTCGTTCAGTTTCCACAACTCCCTGGCCTTAGCTTGTTTCTCCTCCAAAATGCTTGCCAAAGATTCTGAACTCAGGGCTACTTTGTACAATTTTCTTAAAATTAGCATTTTACACATCATAGATAGTATTTTGTCGCTATGCGATTGCCATACTTTTATGGATGCCATTACGTCGTTATCGTCCAGTTGACAGAAATACTCCAAATGTTCGGGGTTTTCTTGGAAATCTTCTGCAGTAAGGTCTTTGTATAAAAAGTATTTTAGTGCAGGTGTAGCAAATAGTTCCTCCCCATAGCGGGCAAGTTCCTTAGCTCTGGTGAGTATGTTGATGAGCAGCATTTCTGCGCCCAATACAGTTTTGTGAAGGTACACCTGCCAATACATTAACCTGCGTGCAATAATGAACTTCTCTACCGAATGCACGCCTTTTTCTTCAACCATCAGCTCATTATCCCTTACAGTAAGCATCTGCAGTATACGGTCGTAGCCAATTACACCTTCGCTTACGCCGGTGTAAAAACTATCGCGATTCAGGTAATCCATTCTGTCAACATCCAACTGACTACTGACAAGCTGATGTAAATACTTGCTTTTGTAGGAATGATCGAAGACTTGGATAGCCTTCGATAGCAATCCACCAAATTGGTCGTTCATCCGGTGCATAATCATGCGCGAGAGCGATTCGTGGTGAACCCCAACTAATGTGTTTTCAAGCGAATGAGAGAACGGGCCATGGCCTATATCGTGCATTAGCGCGGCAACCCGGGCTGCAAGGTATTCGTCTTTATCGGGTGTAATATCCTTTGTTTTCAATTCGTCGAGCGCCTTACCCATCAGGTGGCATGCTCCTAGTGAGTGGGCGAGGCGCGTATGTACTGCTCCGGGATATACCAAATGAGCAAGTCCCATTTGCTTGATATTCCGAAGCCGTTGAAACCACGGATGGTCAATAATCTTGATTAGTTCCGGTTCTGCGAAACGTATAAAACCATAAACTGGATCGTTGACTATCTTAACCTTTATGCTCATTCGGGGCGCAAATTACCGCATTTTTTCTATTTCCCGACCAGTTGGCTACACTTGCGATTGTTACTTATTAATTAATATGGGTTTTGAGTAATGCGAGATTGCCACCCTGTAATTGATTGTTTTGAAAATTAAAGTTGGCAGTGTATCAGATATAATACCTTATCTTTGTTTCAGACTTTAGGGGTGCCGATTATGGCTGAGATTATACCCTTTGTACCTGATCAGGATAATGCCTGCGTAAGGAAAAAGCAGATAGTAATATTCCCGTATTCCATCTCCTAAAAGTTTATTGTATTCACGTAGCGCCCGGCTTTTGTATTGAAATCGGTTGCTGTCATTGTTTTAAAACAAAAATACATGAACGTACTCATCAACAATATCCCCTACGAATTGCCCGAAAATGCTACGGCGCCCGCTGTATTGCAGGCAATGAACATCATATCCGATAGAGGAGTTGCATTGGCTATCAACAACAATGTGGTGCCGCGCAGCGAATGGAGCGCCTGCATTATAGCTGAGGGCGATAAAGTTACCTTGATTAAAGCTACCCAAGGCGGGTAACGAATGAACATTTAGTTATTCAGATTTAGTATTTTTAGTAGCCATATTATAAAAACCAAACAGCATATATGAAGAAAGATCAAGCTCCGGAAAGCTCCAGCATAAAGTCAGGATTTTACCCGGCATCGAAGAAGATATTTGTTGAAGGCAAGTTGCATAACATAAAAGTGGCAATGCGCGAAGTAGCGGTAGGCCCCACAGTGACACGTTCATTTGGGTTGGAGGAGCTTATCCCTAACCCGGTTGTAACTATGTACGACACAAGCGGCCCATATACCGACCCCAATGTAACTATTGACATAAAAAAGGGATTGCCCCGTTTGCGCGAGGAGTGGATAAAAAACAGAGGCGATGTAGACCAACTGGAAGATTTTACAGCGCACTACAGCAACGAACGGCTACAGGAGAAAAAACTGGATTCGTTGCGTTTTGAACATATCAGAAAACCGATGCGCGCCAAGCCGGGCTGTAACGTGAGTCAGCTTCACTACGCTCGCAAAGGCATTATTACCGCCGAGATGGAGTATATAGCCATCAGAGAAAATCAACGCATAGACGAACTGCAGACTAATAATGAACTGTGGAACCAGCATCCCGGTCACAGCTTTGGCGCTAATACGCCATTGAAGAAGATTACTCCGGAGTTTGTACGCGATGAAATTGCCTGCGGAAGGGCTATTATACCGGCCAACATCAACCATCCGGAAACAGAACCTATGATAATAGGTCGTAACTTTTTGGTTAAGATCAATACCAATATTGGTAATTCCGCAGTAAGTTCAAGTATAGAAGAAGAAGTAGAAAAGGCGGTATGGAGCTGCCGGTGGGGTGGCGATACGCTTATGGATCTGTCGACTGGCAAAAACATACACGAAACCCGTGAGTGGATTATTCGTAACTGTCCGGTGCCGGTGGGTACAGTGCCTATTTATCAGGCTCTGGAAAAAGTAAACGGCAAGGCCGAAGACCTGACTTGGGAGATATTCAGAGATACATTGATTGAGCAGGCAGAGCAGGGTGTAGACTATTTTACTATTCATGCCGGTGTATTGTTGCGTTATATTCCGCTAACTGCCAAAAGAGTTACGGGTATTGTTTCGCGCGGGGGTAGTATTATGGCAAAATGGTGTCTGGCTCATCACAAGGAAAGCTTCCTGTACACGCATTTTGAAGAGATCTGCGAGATTATGAAGGCTTACGACGTGAGCTTCTCACTGGGCGACGGATTAAGGCCAGGTTGCATAGCCGATGCCAACGACGCTGCGCAGTTTGCTGAACTGGAAACGCTTGGAGAGCTAACTAAAATAGCCTGGAAACATGATATACAGGTAATGATAGAAGGGCCTGGTCATGTGCCGATGCACCTGATTAAAGAGAACATGGAGAAACAATTGGAGTATTGCTCAGAGGCGCCTTTCTACACGCTTGGTCCGCTCACTACCGATATTGCTCCCGGTTACGATCACATCACATCGGCCATTGGCGCTGCTATGATTGGGTGGTATGGCACGGCTATGCTTTGCTATGTTACGCCAAAAGAGCACCTTGGTTTGCCGGATAAGAAAGATGTAAAAGACGGCGTAATAGCCTATAAAATTGCTGCCCATGCCGCCGATTTGGCCAAAGGGCATCCGGGAGCGCAATACAGAGACAATGCGCTGAGTAAGGCACGTTTTGAGTTCCGTTGGGAAGATCAATTCAATTTGTCGCTCGATCCGGAAACAGCACGTTCGTTTCACGACGAAACACTACCTGCAGAAGGCGCAAAGATTGCCCATTTCTGCTCCATGTGCGGGCCTCACTTCTGCTCTATGAAAATTACGCAGGATATACGCGACTATTCGCAGAAGGAAGCTGAGCTGCAAAAAGGTATGCAAGAAAAATCGAAAGAGTTTGTGGAGGCTGGCAGCGAAGTTTACCTGTAATTGAAGTTGTTTGTAAAGAAATATGAGTAACCAAACTCGACCATATGCGCTAAGTATTGCCGGCTTCGACCCATCGGGCGGAGCCGGCGTGCTGGCCGATATTAAAACCATGGAAGCTATGGGAGTATATGGAATGGGGGTTGTAACAGCGCTTACTTATCAGAACGATGTTGATTTTGCTGGAGTGGATTGGGCGCCTCTGGAACAAATAATGAGGCAGGTAGATGTGTTGCTGCAGCGGTTTGCCATCAGGTATATAAAAATAGGTATTGTAAAAGACTGGGAAACGCTGATGGCATTACTTGCTTTTTTGCATAACCGCATAGATAACCCTGTGATAGTTTACGACCCTGTGTTAAAAGCAAGCGCGGGATTTAAGTTTCATGACACGACATCGTGGCAGTTAACAAAATTAATGCAGGCAATTTCGTGTCTTACTCCAAATTTGCCGGAAGCTGCGTTATTGTTTGGGCAAGATGCACTAAATAATCTGCAGCCCTATGCCGGTTATGCGGCAATTTATTTAAAAGGAGGCCATGGTGATGGTATGCAGATAATAGACAGGTTGATAACCAGTAATGGCGAAACAACATTTGTAAACAATAAAATACAGCTTGGCGAAAAGCATGGTAGCGGTTGTGTCTTATCGTCGGCTATAGCTGCTGGCCTTGCATTAGGTAATAATATACAACTCGCTGCAAAACAAGCCAATAGCTATATGCAGGTTTTTTTAAAAAGCAATGAAACATTATTAGGTTACCATCAAATGTGGGGTCAATGAGGCAGATAAGCAAGCTACAGTACATCACTACGAGTCCCGAACTTGCAGAACAGGCATGCAAGGGTGGGGTAGACTGGATACAACTACGTTTGAAAAATATTTCCTACACCGATTATAAGGCCGTGGCGATGGCTACGCTTGCTGTATGCAGGAGTTATAATGCCACATTGATTATTAACGATAATATAGACCTTGCACTGGATATTGCCGCCGACGGCGTACATGTGGGTAGAACGGACCCATTGCCGCCAGATAGTGTTGCAGAAATGCAGAAACGCGGCGGTATAATAGGCTGCACATCAAATACCATCGATGATATCTTGCATATTGCCGAACGCAAGGCCAGTTATATCGGCTTAGGGCCGTTTCGCTTTACCACTACCAAACAAAATCTAAGTCCGGTATTGGGAATAGAAGGCTACATGCAGGTATTTGCCCAGCTAAAGGAATTAGGGATTGCTACCCCTCCAATAGTAGGGATAGGCGGTATTGTAGAAGATGATGTGGCAAATCTGTTGAAGACAGGACTGCATGGCATAGCAGTTTCGGGCGCTATTACCAGTGCGGCCGATGTAACAACCGCGGCAACGCGGTTGAAGAGTTTTTTTAGTTTTTAATAATTGAATACACCAAACAATGAATGATTCGCTGATTATAGCTGATAAAGTGTTTACTTCCAGATTATTTACCGGCACAGGTAAATTTGGCAACCACCGACAAATGGAGGAAGCGCTGCTGGCATCGGGGTCTGAGCTCGTTACTGTTGCTTTAAAACGCATGAATGTAGATGGCGACGACGACGATATTCTGCTGCATTTGCATCACAACCATATCAATTTGCTCCCTAACACATCGGGGGTGCGGAATGCAGAGGAAGCTGTATTTGCTGCGCAGCTGGCGCGGGAAGCTTTGCAAACCAACTGGCTGAAACTGGAGATTCATCCGGACCCTAAATACCTGATGCCCGATCCGATAGAAACACTCAAGGCTGCTGAGAAGCTGGTGAAAATGGGTTTTATAGTGTTGCCCTATATTCATGCCGATCCTGTATTGTGTAAGCGGCTGGAAGATGTGGGTGTTGCTGCGGTTATGCCATTGGGAGCGCCCATAGGAAGCAATATGGGTTTAAAAACACTGGAATTTCTACAAATAATTGTAGAACAAAGTAAGGTGCCAGTGATTGTAGATGCCGGCATTGGGGCGCCGAGCCATGCGGCGGCAGCCATGGAACTGGGCGTAGCGGCTGTGCTGGTAAACACTGCAATAGCTGTAGCAGGCAACCCTGTGGAAATGGCGGCGGCATTTAAAATGGCAGTTGAAGCAGGCCGTATGGCTTTTAACGCCAGATTGGGAGCTGTGCGGATGCATGCTGAAAGCAGCAGCCCGCTCACTGATTTTTTGAATTGATCACGATCTCACCATTTGAAAAATTTATAGGTAGTTGGTTTAAGGTGTTGATAATCAAGTAATAATCAAAGTTATGTTTCAATCGGAGTTTGAGCGATACAATTGGGATGAAGTACAGGCGTCTATCTATGCCAAAACGGCCAACGATGTAACGCGGGCATTGGGAAAGACGAAGCGCGATATAGAGGATTTTAAAGCGCTTATATCTCCAGCCGCAGCGCCTTATCTCGAGCAGATGGCGCAGTTGAGCCACCAGATTACCCAAAAACGTTTTGGGAAAACGGTGCAGTTGTATGCCCCCATGTATCTGTCTAACGAATGCCAGAATATCTGCACTTATTGCGGGTTTAGCTATGATAATAAGTTAAGGCGCAAAACGCTAACCGGAATGGAAATGCTGCAAGAGGCCGAACATTTGAAACAACAAGGTTTTGAGCATGTGTTGTTGGTAACAGGCGAGGCTACAAAAACAGTTGGGGTAGCATATTTGCGCGACGCTATTAGATTGCTTCGCCCGTATTTTGCCAATATCTCTATTGAAGTGCAGCCTTTGGAGCAGGACGAATACGAACTTTTGGCTAATGAAGGATTGTATGCCGTTTTAGTATATCAAGAGACGTATCATAAGGATAATTATAAGACCTATCATCCGAAGGGTAAAAAATCAAACTTTGACTACCGACTTGCCACCCCCGACCGATTGGGTAATGTGGGTATGCACAAAATAGGTTTGGGCGTGCTGATAGGTCTGGAAGATTGGCGTACCGACAATTTCTTTACTGCGCTTCATGTAAACTATATGGAGAAGCATTTCTGGCAATCGCGCTACAGTATTTCGTTTCCTCGGTTACGCCCAGCAACGGGGCTTATAGAGCCTAAAGTGGTGATTTCAGATAAAGAATTGGTGCAGTTGATATGCGCTTGGCGTATCTTCAATGAGGAAATTGAGCTTTCCATATCTACGCGCGAAAACGAGGTGTTCCGGAATAACATCATCAAACTCGGCGCAACAGCCATGAGCGCGGGTTCGAAAACCAACCCGGGTGGATATACCATAGAAGAGGAGTCGCTGGAGCAATTTGAGATTGATGACAGCAGATCGGTTAACGAAGTAAAGGAAATGATAGTAAGCAAGGGATACAAGCCGGTGTGGAAAGACTGGGATAGATTTGCTGTAAGAACTCAATAGTTCGCGCCTTACTATTTTTATAATATCAAAATATCAACAGTAGTTTTCTGGTATGAAAAAGATTATTGCGGCTCATTTTTTTGTTTTTGTAGCCATTATAGCAGGGCTAACATCCTTTTCCTTCGCAGCCGATAAGACCCAACAATTGAGGGAAATTGTAATGCGCGACATCAACGTCGCATCAAATAATTATTTCGAACTGACGTCATTTACCATTGAAACAGAGTTTACCAGCCATAAAGGTGGCGACGAGTACCTAAAAATAAAGTACCACAGCGCTGTAATTTGCACTAAAACCGGAGGATGGATGACCATTGAAAAAGATGGTAAAATTACAGATTTCAGAACCGACAGCGTCATAACCTATTCTGCAATCACACCAGAAGGCTCGGTTAAGGCGAGTCATAATACGCTTACGGTTTTAGAAAATAAATATCGCGCCGACGGTTGGCTTGAGGTTGTTCTTAAAGGAGCAACGTATATGCTGGTCAGTAATAGCTACACGGCTACAATGCTTCCCAAGGAGGGCGTTGCTGCGCCCAAACCTGTTATTAATACTGCTCCTATACCCGTTAGGCCGCCAAATGATGATTCCATTTTACAAGATTACTTCAGGAAGAACAACCTACAGCCTACAAAAACAGGATCTGGACTATACTATACTGTAGAGCATCGTAAATCAACGCCGAGGGCAATTAGCGGGCAAGTTGTTTCAGTAAATTACACTGGTACATTACTCGACAGCACAAAGTTCGACTCCAATACCGATTCTTTGTTTCGCCATGTTAAGCCATTCACATTTATGTTAGGTCGTGGGGCCGTTATTCAGGGGTGGGATGAAGGGATATTATTGTTGCGCAAAAATAGTAGAGCCAAATTCTTTATTCCCTCGTCATTGGCCTATAAAGAACGAAGCCCATCGCCAAAAATACCGCCTTATTCATGCCTGATTTTTGATGTAGAACTTGTTGATATTGAGTGATTTAGTGAGTTTGTTTGAAAGTTGTATTTTTATAGGTAATTCTTATATTTGATAGATTAAATCACTGGGGCAATGCTAAGTGTAGCAGAGAAAAACAGGTACGGAAAGCAAATCATTCTACCGGAGATTGGTATAGACGGCCAAACAAAATTGGCTGCTGCCAAAGCGCTTGTGATAGGCGCAGGCGGTCTTGGTTGTCCGGTATTGCAGTATTTGGGCGCTGCCGGCGTAGGTACGTTGGGTATCATAGACGGCGATAATGTAGAGCTGAGCAACCTGCAACGTCAGGTTTTGTACAATAATGCAGATATAGGAAAGAGTAAGGCGCATACTGCCGCGCAAAAAATTGCCGCGCTCAACCCTCATGTCAAATTGTTTCCCGTAAAGACATTTATCAATCACACAAATGCATTGGAGTTAATAAAAGATTATGACATCATTATCGATGGGTCTGACAATTTTCCCACGCGCTACCTGATAAACGACGCCTGTGTAATGCTTAATAAGCCCATGGTTTCGGGAGCAATCTATAAATTTGAAGGGCAGGTTTCGGTGTTTAACTATAAGGGCGGGCCTACCTACCGCTGTATATTCCCGGACCCGCCGGGGGAGGGCGAGTCGCCAAACTGTGCCGACATCGGCGTAATAGCTACATTGCCCGGTATTATTGGTTCCATTCAGGCAAACGAGGTAATTAAAATAATAACAGGTATTGGCGAACCTCTATCGGGGAAATTGCTGGTGATGGATACGCTGACCATGGCGACAAATACATTTCAGTTTAAGCTGAACCCCAATAACCTAAAGATAACTGCATTGGCGGAGAGCAAAGATTACTGCAAGGTGGAGGCGATAACGTCCATCGACTACAGCGATCTGAAATCGATATTAAGCGTTGATAAAGATGCACAATTGGTAGATGTACGGGAAATTGAAGAACATCAGTTGGGTAACATAGGCGGTATCAACCTGCCCTTGTCAAGGCTTAGTCAGCTTTTACATAAGCTAAATAAAGACAATACAGTTGTAGTTTATTGCGCCTCCGGTATACGTAGTATGCATGCTGCGAGGCTGCTTCAGGGTAATGGATTTACCAAAATCATTAATCTAAACAATGGCGTCAGCGAGCTTTTAAAGCGCTGATTTCTTTTTGGATATATAATAATGCGGAAACAGGGTCGGGATTTTGCCACACAGCGCCAAGTACTGCAGCGCCATCAAATTGATGATTGTGCAATAGGGCAATGTTACTATCATCTACACCGCCCAAGCCAATAATCTCAGGCAAAGCCCGGTCTGAGTCTGAATGAGATTTTTTTAAAGTATTTGCGCCATTCAAATCTATAGCCGCTTTATAACCTTGTTTTGAAATACTATCGAAAACCGGACTGATGAAAGCATAGCTGTATGGGAAATATACATCAGTAAATTCCTGCCAGACATGGAATGATGTGGAGATAGATTTAGGCTGAAATTTGTTGATTTCTTTCCCTATTTTTTCGTCGTTTCTGATATGGCTATTTAAGTGTACGCCCTGTAAATTGTATTTTGTAAGGATATTGAAGTGATCGCAAATGACTAATTTTTCTCGATATTGCGGCGCTATCAGGTCTATGTATGTGCACAATTCAGGTACAGTATAGCCGTATTTTCTAACATGCAGGCATTCCAAGCCGTTACTGAATAATTCGTTTATTATTGCAGCTTCGTTTGGTCTGTGCCCGTTTTCTGTTATTAATATCAGTTTCATTGCGCGGCTAAACCGTAATTAGTTGAACAATCAATTCATTTATCATGGACCCAAAAACAGTTGGTACCACAAAAATATGCAACTCCTGCGGCGTTTCCTTCAACTGTAATCCCACTGGCGATTGCTGGTGTTTCCATTTGCCGCCCATTATGCCATTAAGCGGCTCCTACGACTGTTTCTGTCCTGTTTGCCTGCAAAAAATGATAGTTCAAAAGCAGGAGAAGCCGTTAATACACTAAGTTTAATCGCTCAGTAAATTATAACTGCACTTCGCAAGAGCGCTTACCGATACCAGGTTTTCGGGCAGCAAGTGAGTGTCGGGTATAGCTAGCCCAAACTTCCGCTCAATGAATAAAATCAGTTGAATGATAGACATAGAATCCAGTCCGGCATCTGCAAAAGGAGTGTCTTTATCCATTTTAAGTCCGGCATCGAGAATGTTATTTTCAATAAAAGCTATTAACTCGTCGCAAATTTGGGTTTCAGTTATGGAGCTCATTGTTATTAGTTTAGTCTGGTTTTAAATTTATATACACGGTAAGAGATGAGTAATGCTGATACAAAAAATATAAACAATTTCATAACCTGATATTGTATCGCATGCCAGTCTCCGCCCTTTATAAATAATTCGTAGTAGCCTAATAATGCCCAGTTGAGCGGCGAAAATGAACTGATAGTTTGCATAAAGTGCGGCATTATATTCAGCGGCACCCATATTCCCCCCAGAGCCGACATAATTAGGATGCTGATACCGCCAAACACCGCCGATTGTTGCGGAGTATCGAATATGGTGCCAACCAGTAAACCATAACTTATTGCCGCTAATGATAATGATACAGTTAGCGTGATAAGCGCCACCGGATGACTACCAATATCTAATACGGGTAAACCCAATAGCGGTAATATGAACTTACCTAATGCCATAATAATTGAAAACTGGAGTATTGCCACCAGAAAGTAGACGAATAATTTGCCTGATAAGATAGATAAATAGGAACCCGGGAAAGTGCGCATACGAATAAACAATCCCTCCGATCGCTCGCCAATGATACTGCCGCCGAGCGGAAGCACTATAAAGAAAATGGAAAAAATGGCCCAGGCCGGTATGTTATGTTGCACAGCATTGGGTTGATAAAAGGTTTTGCCTTCTCTTAGTGCATATTCTTCTTTGTACACAAAAAAATCTTGATCGGGCATGTTTACCTTTTGGTCAATATTCATCAGTTTGCCGATTTTTTCGCCCATTATCTGAAATAGTACTTTTGTTTTTATCGAGGCAATATACTCTTTTAAGCCACTAGTAATGGCCATAATAAACGATCTATTGGCCGTAGGGTCTACTACCACTTCTATGTTTACTTTACCGGTATCTGAAGCTATTGCAGCATTTTTATCAAATAATCTTTTCATTATTCCCTCCACATCATTGCGTAGTGCGTTGGTGGCATTTTCTGGTATCACCAAAGCAATTACAAATTTTCCATCCACCATTTTTTTCTTAATGTCGGCTGTGGTTTTGTATTGGGCGCCTTTGTCTATGGTTAGTTCGCAAATAGATGACTTGCTAAATCCTTTTTCAATTGCCAGCCCCAGGCTATCATTATCTTTATTTACCAGCAACACCGGTATGCCCGATTGTGTCAGGCTTTTGTAGGCCTCGTGTTGTATAAGCGTCATTATAAACACAAGCAATACGGGCATGATAAATAATACGGTAATACCCGTGCGATCGACAATAAGTATTTTGAATTCTTTTATGAAAGTTGCGATTAATCGAAGCATTTAGTCTCTTATTTTCCTGCCGGTTAGTTTTAAAAATACTTCTTCAAGGTCTGCCCTTTCCTCCTTTATCATTAGTTCCTGCGGCGTGCCAAGACATAATATCCTGCCTTTATCCATTATGGCTATTCTATTGCAGAATAATTCGGCCTGCTCCATGTAGTGTGATGTGTAAATAATCGTCATTTTCTCATTTTCATTGATCTGGCGCAGATGTTCAATGATGGAAGTGCGGGTTTGCACGTCCATACCTACAGTTGGTTCATCGAGCAACAGAATTTTGGGTTTGTGCAGTATACCGCCAATAAGGTTGATTCTGCGCTTCATACCGCCCGAGTAGTGTTTTACCTGATTATTTGCATTGGTATCAAATCCAAATTTATCCAGACACTCATCGACTCTGTTTTTTAATACAGCTCCGCTCAGGCCATACATTCGGCCAATGAACATCAGATTGTCTCTTCCCGAAAGTGTTGGGTAGAGCGCGATGTCCTGAGGAACGACACCCAGTATCCTTTTTACCCGTTCTGGATTATCGTTTATTGAATGTCCAAAAATAGTTGCACCTCCGCCCGACGCTTTAACCAATCCGCAAAGTATGGATAGCAGCGTTGTTTTTCCTGCGCCATTAGGTCCAAGCAATCCAAAAATCTCGCCGTCATTAATTTCAAAATCAACCTCATTCAATGCGTTTGTTGCGCTATTTTTATATTTCTTAGTGATTTTTGATATGGTTATGCAGCTTTGATTGCTCATTAATTACTGTTAAACTTCCAAAATTAGTTATTTACCCCGAAGATACTATTTTACATGCCCGTATTATAGGAGGAAGTAGCGCTAACGCCTTCGTAACACTTAGGTAATACAGGTATTTCATCTTAAATGGTTTTTATTACCTTTGGCGACTGCGCAATATGAATATTATGTATGCGTATTATGTTGAATGCAATGTCTGGCTTATCTGCTATTGCCAGGCATACGCCCTATAAATTTTAAATGGAAAAAACTTGCGCTGTCATTGGTTCTGGAATTGCAGGTCTTGCTGCTGCTATAAGGATTGCTGCAAAAGGGTATAAAGTTGTTGTTTTTGAGGCAAATAGTTATCCGGGTGGCAAAATAAGACAACAATTTGCCAAGGGTTACAGGTTCGACATGGGGCCCTCTGTGCTTATGTTGCCTAACCTTATTGACGAGTTATTTTCTCTTCATAATAAAAATCCTCGCGATTATTTCTCCTATTCCCCAATTGAGACTTCCTTCAAATATTTTTTTGAAGATGGGTTAGTCATTAATGCCTATGCCGACGTAGAAAAATTTGGTAGGGAGATTGAGTCGAAAACTACAGACACAAAGGCCGATTTTGATAATTACAGGCAAGATATAGAAGAAAAATACAGGATAACAAGCGGCGTTTTTATCGAGAATTCGTTGCATGTATTCAAGAACTATTTATCATGGAAAATGGTTTCCGGCTTCTTGAATATTCATAAAATCGACTCTTTCAAAACAATGAATGAAGGCAACCGACGGTTCTTTAAAGATCCGCACATGTTGCAGATATTTAATAACTATGCTACATATGTGGGGTCTAATCCCTATGTGGCTCCTGCAACGCTCAATGTTATTCAGCACCTTGAAATCAACTTGGGCGCTTATATGCCGGATAAGGGTATTTACTCGATGGTAGAGGCCCTTGTGAGGCTGGCAAAAGATGTGGGCGTTAGTTTTAGACTGAACACCAGAGTTACTGAAATTGTGACAAAGGAGAATAGGGTAGTTGGTATAGCAACCATCGTTGAAAGTTGTATACCATTCGATCGCGTGGTAAGCAATATGGATATTTATTTTACCTACAAAAAGCTCTTACCTAAAGTAAAATTGCCCAAACGAATTATCAATCAGCCTAAGTCGAGCTCAATAATGGCCTTCTATTGGGGCGTTAACAAAGAACACCCGCAATTGGGAATACATAGTATGTTGTTTTCAGCTAAAGAGCGCGATGAATACGATGCAGTGTTTGAAAATCAAACGATTTATAGAGACCCTACTCTTTATATTTTCATAACATCTAAACATGTAAAAAGCGACGCACCTCCAGGATGCGAAAACTGGTTTGTGCTCACTACCGCCCCCAATGATCAGGGGCAGGATTGGAATAGTCTGCTTCAGGAAACCAGAAAAAATACAATTGCTAAGATAAATCGCGTATTACATACCGACATTGAACAACATATAGAGTTCGAGGATATGCTCACACCTGCTATGATACGCGATAATTATTCGAGCGCTTTTGGGGCAGTTTACGGCAATAGCTCCAACAGTAAATTTGCCGCCTTCTTTCGCCACGCTAATTTTTCGAAAAAAATAAAAGGTCTATTTTTCGTTGGGGGGAGCGTTCATCCAGGTCCAGGGCTACCCATGTGTCTGAACTCAGCAAAAATTATGGATAAAGTATTTAAGTAATTTATCTGTTGCTTTACGTAATTTCATTTCTATGTAAACAGAAAACCGTTCCCGGTATGGGAACGGTTGTTTCATTTTTTTCATGGTGGAATATCGCAATAAAGTAATGGCTCTGTTACTTTTTTTGCTGTCAAACCCGATTGTAGCGAATTTCTTTGAACAAACCTCGGCAAACTGTTGGAGATCTGCAATCGCAAAGTAGCGATCGGCGGGTTTTTATAGGTGAACGGCAGGATTCGTAGTATTATTGGTGTAAAGGTATGGAAAAAGAGTTTGAATATAGTGTTTTTTGAGGTCGAAATTTTTTTATGTAATTTTTGTTTTTATTTTGCTCTTGTCAATTTGTAATTGCGCTTATTTTGTTCCAATATTAGTCGTTTGGGTCTGCAAAACAGTGTTTTACAATGGCTATAAAACACCAATGTTTTTTTCCAGCGTTCCTTATACTAACACGAAAACACTATACCTTTATAACATGGAAAAACAAAACCCCATAACTGCTATTATTGTTGACGATGATTCATTTTCCTGTTTTCAATTGAAAGATTTGATCAACAGAAACTCAAAGGAAATAGAAATTGTAGCTATTTGCAACGATGCTTTATTGGGTTTGGAGAAATTAAAGGAGTTAAAACCTGATTTGGTTTTCTTGGATGTTGAGATGCCTGGAATGAACGGATTTGACCTGCTCAAAAAACTACCGGTAATCAATTTCGATATTATTTTTACAACAGCCCATGATCATTATGCTATTAGGGCTATTCGTTTTTCAGCGCTCGATTATTTGGTTAAGCCGATAGACCCTACAGCGTTGCAAGAAGCTTTGAGCCGTTTCACGGAGAAAAAAAGGCTGAACTCACCACCTGCTGAACGGCCACTCGAGGTAGTAGGCCATAACAATGGTAAGAAGATATTCGACAATTTGGCCGTGCCTACCATGGAAGGGCTACAGTTTATTAGTTTACATGATATTATTAGGTGCGAATCGGAAGATAAGTACACTAAGATTTATCTTAACGACAAAAAAATGATTGTAGCTTCTCGTACATTGGGCGATTTTGAAACATTGCTACAACCCTATGGATTCTTTCGGATTCACAAGTCGTTTTTAATCAATCTTAAGCATCTCAAGAAATACTTGCGCGGCGAGGGTGGTCAGGTTATAATGGCCGATGGTATAGCGTTGGATGTATCCCGTAGAAAGAAAGATGAATTGTTAGAGCTGGTTTCTCAGTTTTAGGTATCCTATGGCACACTATTAATAAATACCTTGTATCCAGCTTTTTTTTGAATTATCTGTTAACGCGGATTACTAATAGCGTATGCGAGGAAATATACTGTTATGGCTATGTTAAAATGAGCGGTTTAAATACCAGAAAACTTTCTTTTTGTTGCTAATAGGGGTGTCGTGCAGTTGAGTTGTCATACATACGATGTATGCATTAAAAGAAGGACTTACTTTTGGTCTCAGTAATCAAATTTTCAAGATGGAAAATGATTTCGGACCAGTAAACTTGCACAAAAATCAAATTTCGATTGAGTTTGAAATGGCCTTTAAAGAGCATTATAAAGGGCTACATGCCTATGCCTATACTATGCTAAAAGATAGCGATATGGCAGAGGAAATGGTGCAAAACGTTTTTTATAAATTATGGAAGGCGAAGGATAGCTTGCAGGTAAGTCAGTCGTTGACTTCTTATTTGTATCGCTCTGTATACAACGAATCGCTAAATTATATCAAGCACCTTAAGGTTCGTTCGGAATATCAATCTCATGCTGCAAAGACCATGAATCAGGTAGATAATGCCACCGATGGACTAAAGCTCAAAGAGCTGCAGCAAAGACTGGATATTGCCATGAAAACCTTGCCTGAGCAATGCAGGACTATATTTCAGATGAGTAGGTATGAAGAGCTGAAATATCTGGAGATAGCCGATAAATTGGGTATATCTGTGAAAACGGTGGAAAACCAAATGGGTAAGGCTTTGCGGTTGCTGCGCGAGCAACTCCATGATTTTTTGCCTATCATTCTAATGCTATTGCTTAATTTTTAAATTGTGAGCGGTGAACAAACAAAACGAACATATAATAGACGATTTGCTGGTGAAACAGCTATTGGGGGAGGCTACCCATCATGATCTGAAAGTTATTGAAGATTGGCTACAGAATAGCGAGGGTAATAAAAAATACTACAGCGATTTTAGATTGATATGGGAGCAAAGCAAGCAACTGGTGCAGACTACTACGGTAGATGAGCAAGCTGCATGGAATAAATTCGTAAATAGAATCAATAATGAACCCGCATCAGATACAATTTCAAATGATATCAATGTACAAGCAAGCGGACGTGTAATCCCATTTTATAGAACCACATGGATGCGTTTGGCGGCTGCCTTGTTAGTTTTATTAGGCAGTGCATGGATGGTTTTCAATTTTTCTTGGCAAGTAACCCGTCAGGCAAACGAAGTGGCGGTAACAGAAACTCTTCCTGATGGGTCGGTTGTTGCGCTCAATAGAAATTCGTCTGTTTCTTATCCGTCGAGATTTTTAGGTAAAACGAGGAATGTGACGCTAAAAGGGGAAGCTTTTTTTATAGTTACACCAAATAAGAATAAACCGTTTATCATAGATGCTAACGAAGCTGTGGTAAAGGTAGTGGGAACATCCTTTAACGTAAAAACAAATGCCGCAAGAACCGAAGTTATTGTTGAAACGGGTATAGTGGAGGTATCGAAAGTAAATAAAGGCGTGACACTGAAACCACAACAAAAAGCAATAGTAACAAAAGACAAAACAGTGCCGGTGTTAGAACAAAATACGGATGAGTTGTATAATTATTATCGTACAAAAGAATTTGTTTGTAATGCTACTCCACTATGTAGGCTTACCGATGTATTGAGTGACGCTTTTGATGTGAATATTGTAATAGCTGATGAGCGCATTAGAAATATGCCTATAACTACGGTTTTTCACAACGAACCAATAGAAAATATTCTGGACGTGATTTGTGCAACATTCAATTTGCGCAGTGTTAGAAACGGCAACGAAATAAAATTGTATAGCAAGTAATGTTATTTAAGTTCGAAAAACAAACAAGAAATTGTTGCATAGCGTTGGTTATCCTTGCGCTTGTATTTTTTGGTCAGTTTGTGCAAGCACAGAGTTTACTGGACAAGAAGATATCGGTAGACATTAAAAAAAGACCACTAAAAGAAGCGCTAACAATAATTAGTGGTCAGGGCGGGTTTTACTTCTCTTACAATAGCAGCCTTCTACGAAATGACAGTTTGGTTACTATAATTGCCAGACAACAGTCTGTAAACGATATTTTAACTAATCTGTTGGGTAAGGATAAGCAATTTAAAGTTACTGACAATCATATTATTATACAGCCTGTAGAAAAAGAAAAATGGTTTACTATAAGTGGTTATGTAGTTGATGAGAAGACAGGCTTGAAGGTTGCTGAAGCGAGTGTGTATGAACAGCAACAATTGGTAGCAACACTCACTGATGAAAACGGGTATTTTAAGTTGAGACTCAAAGACAGGGAAAAATACCAGGCTTTGATTATCAGAGTGAGTAAGGGTTTTTACCGAGACACAACCATGTTACTTGGTCAGGGTTTCGATCAGCAAATATTAGCCACGATTACCCCGAACGATTTTGAATTGCCTGGAGTGGTAATAACTCAGTATTCAGCAACAGAGAAGTCTTGGTTTGGTAAGTTTCTCTTATCGAAAAAAATACTTAAGCAAAGCGCCAACCTTGGTAAATTTTTTACTGAAAAACCCGTTCAGGTTTCTTTGACACCGGGCTTGGGGTCGCACGGCAAAATGAGTGGCCAGGTTACTAACAAATTCTCTTTCAATGTGTTAGGTGGTTACACTGCAGGAGTAGATGGGTTTGAACTTGGCGGACTTTTCAATATCAATAAAAAGGATGTAAAGTATACACAGATCGCTGGTATATTCAATGCAGTAAGCGGAGATGTGAAAGGTGTGCAGGTGGCGGGCATTATGAATTCGGTAAATGGTGGTTGCATGGGAGTGCAGGTGTCAGGTATCATCAGCCATATACATGGTAAGGCAAAGGGAGTTATAGTTGCTGGTATTACCAGTCATGTTGCCGATAGTTTGAAAGGGATGCAGATATCGGGCATCGTAAATTTTATTTACAATAACCATGTGCATCCATCGGGCTTTAGGGGTATGCAAATAGCAGGCATAACCAACAACTTAGAAGCCAACGGACAGGGCATGCAACTTGCCGGAATAACAAATAGAAGCCGCAAAACCTTTACGGGAGTGCAGTTGAGCGGCGTTGTTAACAAAGCAAGGCATTTACGTGGCCTGCAGATAGGTCTCGTGAACATAACCGACACATTGGACGGTTATAGCCTTGGTTTTATTAATATCATCAAAAGCGGTTACCACACTATTAGTTTATACAGCAGCGAATTATTGAATGCCAACATTGCTTACAAAGCTGGCAACCGTAGATTATATAGTATTTTGTTTTTCGGATTCAATACACGAGCTAATGAAAGCGCATTTTCTTACGGCTACGGCTTGGGGACAGAAACAAAGCTAGGCAAACGACTTTCGTTGACCACAGATCTGATAGCCTCGCATTTGTACATGGGCAATAGCGAAACTGCGCCCTCTATGGTGAGGCTGGAACCAACGCTCAATTTTCGGTTATTAAAACTGGTTGGGCTGTTTGCTGGGCCAAGTTTTGCATTTTGTCCATCAGCGCCGCAAAGTGGCATTGAAGGTTATTTATTTGGCCTGCCGCCTCATGATGCGGTTTATAACCATTCATTTGCGCCGCATATAGTGGGTTGGGTAGGGTGGCGGTTTGGGGTAAATATATTATAGTCTATACGGTTGTTACTTGTTTAGCATCCATTTCTTTCTTGGCTTCTATACCAAGCCACCAGAAACCTAATGCGTTAATTGTGCATGCGAAACCTACACTCCACCAAAGCGCATAGAACCCAAAGTGTTGTGCAATCTGCGCCCCTACATACGGGCCGCCTATTTGCGCCACCGACCATGATGCCGTGTATAAACCGGCATATAGGCCACGGTTATTATCGTTGGTGCGGCTCACCCAGAATGAGTTCATAAATGGCATAGACAACATTTCGCCTACTGTTACAATTACCGTACTTGCCAGGGCCAGCCATTCTGCTCCGGGCAGAATATTGAAAACCATAAACGATAGGCCAACAAGAAAAGCGCCAATCGATATATAAAGCATGTTTTTGTTTCGTTGTTCCAGCTTAAATACTACTGTCATTTCAAACAACGCTATCAAAAGGCCATTTACAGCCATTACTACTCCAATAAAAAAAGGCGTTAAAAGTAGTTTTTGTTTGAAGAATACCGGCTGTGTGGCAAATAACTGAAAAAATGTAGCGCCAAACAAGATGGTGAGCATTGTAAATACCAGAAATAGTTTGTCGTTGTATGGGGTTTTTGCCTGAGGTGTTTTTGCTTTCTTGTCGCTTCTACTTGGTGTGTTATTATTTTTTGCAGGCGATAGTACACTGCGCAGTAGCAAAGCGGCGCCAATATTGGTCAGCCCATCTATCCAAAATAGCAGATGGTAGTTCTTAGAGGCTATAAAACCACCGAGCGCGCCACCGGCTGCCCAACCAAGGTTTATAGACAGTCGGTTTAACGAATAAGATCGCGTTCTGTTTTCTGCTTTACTATATACAGCAATAGCGGTGGCATTTGCCGGTCGGAAAGTTTCATTAAGCAACGCCAACATAAAGGTGCAAACAGCAATCATGACAAATCCCTGCGCCTGGCCTAGGACTATGAACATAATACCTCCGCACACCAAAGCGCCAAGTTGTACATTATAAAAGCCAAGCGTGTCGGTTAGCTTACCGCCCAGAAAGCCGCCACACACAGCGCCCACCCCAAATATCGCCATTATCATCCCGGCTTGTGCTATGGTGTAGTGCAAGGACTCTGTAAGGTATAGGGTCATAAAAGGCACCACCATGGTGCCGCTACGGTTGATAAGCATCACAAGCGATAGCCACCACATATCGGGCGACAAGCCGCTGTAGGCCTCTTTATAAAGTGTAGCTATTTTTTTCATGGCGAGGTATAAGGGGCGCAAAAATAAATACAATAAAGATACAGCGGCTTATTACGTCAACTAATAGATTCCATTTTGTGATGAGTACCAAAGAAGTGAATAGAAAATATGATCAGTATTTTAAGCTGAATTTAATTTTGTTAGTTTTGTGTCCACTAAATACCCGTACTAGTAAATGTTGGTGAGCCAATTCTTAAAAAAAGAAAACAATAACCTCGATATTGTAAGGGTAATTTGTGCATCCTTAGTTATTATTGGCCATGCCTACTTCCTCAACCCTACCGATGGGAAGGGCGACTGGCTGCTTTCCTTTACTGGCTTTACTTACTATGGTTCTATTGCAGTAAAGGTGTTTTTCTTCATAAGTGGATTACTGGTTACCAATAGTTTGTTGCGCAAAGAGTCGGAGGCAAGCTTTGTTATTTCGCGGTTGTTCAGAATGATGCCGGGGCTGTTGTTTGTGTTGCTTGTTACGGCATTTATTATAGGTCCTTTGGTGTCAGTGGTTAGTCCTTTGGTGTATTTTAAGTCTAAAATGACCTATGTACATGTGTTGTCGAATATGGTTTTTCGTACACACTATACATTACCGGGCGTTTATCTAAAGAATTTTTATTACAACTGCGTTAATGGTTCATTGTGGTCGCTACGCTACGAGGTTAAATGTTATATAGCATTATTGGCTGTTTTCGTTGCCTGCAAGTACACCATTAGGCAATATAGAATAGTCTTTAATATTGTATGTGCCCTTGTGTGCATAGATGCTTTTTTACAATTACACTTTATTGGACGAGGTGAAAATCCAGAACATAGTCTTTTACCTATTTCGTTTGCTTTGGGCGTTTTTTTGGGCGTCAACCAGCATATTGTCAATATAAGCTACAAGCTTTTTTTAGCGCTTGCGGCAATTACAGCATTAGCTTGGCGCACACCCATAATCAACGAAATTTTTTTCAATGCATCGGTATGTTTTCTAATGTTGCTTTTAGCGCAAAATAAATTTGCGCTAAAAATCCACTTAAAATACGATATGTCTTATGGTTTGTATTTATGGGGGTTTGTTGTGCAGCAGACGATTTATAGTATTGCCGGCCCAATTAATTTTTATTTGTTCGTTTCGCTGTCGCTTATTTTTTCAGTAGCATTGGGAATCGTTTCTTATTTGTTGGTTGAAAAAAAAGGTGTCGATATAGGTCGTCAATTAGACAACAAAATCAAAGTAAAACTATCTGCACCCCAAAGTCAATCGGTGTAGTTTATGATATTTAGTGTAATTGATAGCATAACTACTTTTTTATTATTGGCTGTCTGATTATTGTCTTTAGTTTTTCGGGGGCTGTTTTACGCATATCATTCATGTATATTTCGTGATGTTTGCTGTTTAGTCCGTACCCTTTTTCTTTTACAAATGCATGTAGCTGACTGATCGTTTCGGTTTCTTGATCATATGGTCCTACATACATTACCTGTGCGCACAAGCCTTCTGTTATTGGTTCAAAGCGCATTTTGCTGAGTGCAGGTAGGTCTTTCTTATCTGCTGCGATCGCTAAAGCTTCTTTGTATAAAGCTTCTGTTACATACTCTGGTTGCATGATTATTGCGCTCCACAACCATTTGTCCTTATTGCGAAGCAGATAATCGTTCATATCATCGGCCCACCATAGGGCTTCGAGCGGCATAACACCGTAGTCAATGCCTTTAGCGCTCTTTTTTATCATAAATTTCAGCGTGTAAGATACCTTGTACAGCGCTTCAATTGCCTCTGTGAAAGCTGTGGAAGTGTTTGGGTCGCCTTTACCGTCTACTATGAGATAGTTCATAGTAGGTACCTCCACAATCTGTGGTTTGCCTGCTTTTGTGGAGTAATAAGAAAGTTGTTTTTTGAAATCAATTTTTTCCATAGTTATTGTTTTTTGGGGTCTTACACTAAAAAGCTACTTTTGAATTCAAAAGTAGATGCGCTCGTTTTTGTGCTTTCTTCATTTATTCACAAAGCACAAGCGCTACTACAAAATTACAATTACGCCTTTATTTAACTTATTTTACTGCGGTGATTGTGGTCATGCAATCGCTAAAATGTAAAAAAGATATTGTAAATCAGGTAAATGGTTTTGGATTTTCGAGAAACAAGCGTATCTTCGCCATCCGAAAAAAATCATTGTTTAACGCAAAATAATTTCTATTATTTATGTCGGTAAAAATTCGTTTACAGAGACATGGGTCGAAAAAGCGCCCATTCTATTTTATTGTTGTGGCCAGCACTACTGCTCCCCGCGATGGTAAGTTTATTGAAAAATTAGGCACCTACAATCCGTTGACTGTGCCTGCTACAGTGCGCATCAGCCGTGAGCGTTCGTTGTATTGGCTCGATAAGGGAGCATTACCAACTAATACGTGTCGTCGTATCCTGTCTTTCAAAGGCGTGTTGTTCCTCAAACATCTTATGCGTGGCGTATCTCTCGGCTTGTTCGACGAGGCTACTGCAATGGAGAAATTTGAAAAATGGAATGGCGAGCATGAAGAACTGGTTGCACGTCGCGAAGAAACTCACCGCAAGCATAAGAGCGATAAACGCCACGAAACTATGCAGGAGTCTGTACGTAAAATAGAAGAAAAAAATATTGCACGTGCTCAGGTAGCTGAAGCTCAGGCAGAAACAGAAGCTGAAGGCGGTAATTAGTACCTTTTTCAGTTATTATTTAAAGGATTTGCGGAGGTTGTTTCAAAACAACCTCCGCTTTTTTTTCAATAAGTTCTAATAATTATTCCGAAAGTCTGCAAGTTTACTTTGAATAAAAAGGACTTAGCCGACATTGGCAGTTGAGTAAAGTGAGAGTCATAGGAGCAAATACCGCCATTGCAGCAAATCGGTATTCAGAAATACTAAGTTACAGAAGGACGCTGTTAAGTAGTTTTGCCTAAAACATAAACAAGCGTAGGAGTAGGGTTGCCGCCCTCTTTTTCGAGCGAAATGGCAAATGCTTCGCTTGATGTTATAGCCATAGCAATTTTTTGGATAGTGGGACTGTTGGCCATGCTATTGGGCAGCGTGCCCATATCTACCGGCTTCCCGCCTTTTATGGCCCATAATTGGTACTGCATGCCCTTTGGTGGTGCGGGTAGTGCGTTCATGGCAACATAAGCGGCGCCATCAGTTTTGCTCCAGTATATGGTAGCTGCCATTGGGTGACCAGCCACAGCAGTATGCATCACAATTGTTTGCATGGCTGTGTCGGCCATCATATTTTTGCCTTTCTGATAGTCCTCAAGTTCCGATGCTATTTTTTGCTGTTCGGCTCTTACTTGGTTAATCTGATCAGTTAGCGCTGTTTTTTCTGAAGCAAACTGCTTAGTTTCGTTCCATAGCAGCATGTTGACTCCCACGCTGCCAATAAGCGCTACAATAGTGGCTGCATATTTCCATTGTACCGGTTTACGGTATTCTGGTTCAAAGGGAATGTGTTTTGTTTTTGGAAGTATTTCTGTCTCAGCGCTACCCGTATTTGTATTTCGTTTCGAAGTCTTGTGCTCTTGAATCGTATTCCAGATTTTATTTTCCAGATTGGGTGGTGGTTGTTTAGCAAAACTTGCCGCATATTGCTGCATTGTAGCTTCTGTTTCAGCCACAATAACAGCAAGTTCGGGATTAGCGGCAATGTCGGCCTCAACCTGGGCGCTTTCTTTTGCAGAAAGGCCGCCAAGGATGTAAGCTTCTATCAAGCCAGATGCTATGTATTCTTTAATGTCCACCTATTTGTTAAATATTTCTCTTAGTTGTTTTATAGCGTTGCGCATCCGTGTTTTTACGGTGCCTAGTGGTATTTCAAGTGTTTTGGAGATTTCGTCTAGTGTGTATCCCTGAAAATAAGCCATGTTGACTATACTTTCAAATTCAGGTTTTAGATTGTTGACCATATTTTTTAGCCCGATGCCATCGGTTACTTGTTCCACCATACCAGTGCGCTCCAAATCATTTACGACATTTTCACCCGTTCGGATTTTCGAATTCATGATTTCTCCTTTCGATCGCAATTTATCAATAGCAGCATTTCTGGCTATATTCAGCATCCAGGTGTATAGTCTTCCTTTCTTAGCGTCGTATTGGTTAATGTTCGTCCATATTTTTACAAAAACATCCTGCAGTACATCTTGCGCAGTTTGTTCGTCATATATTACTTTGCATATTACGCCATATAATACCGGTGAATATTGCCGGTACAGGTAATTGAAACCTTCTCTGCTTTGGTTCTTAAGCAGTAGTATCAGTTCTTCTTCGTTATATGTAGTAAACTCGTTCAAATTACGGGTTTGGTTACGGGTGTGTTTTTTACTGTTTATATATGCAGTTACTGTCGTAATACTATACTATTTGGAAAATACCATTTTATAATCTGTTTTTACTTTACCCGACATAATATCATCAAGTTTCTTTTTGATTAGTCGTTTCTTCAATTGACTCATGTAGTCTATAAATAGCTTGCCCTCTATATGGTCATATTCATGTTGTATCACACGAGCAGTGATGCCGTCGAATTCGCCAATTTGCTCCACGAAGTTTTCGTCAAGGTAGCGCATTTTAATTTTCTTGTGGCGCTGCACATCGTCCCTAACTTTAGGTATGCTCAGGCATCCCTCATTGTACGACCACATTTCTCCTGTTTCATCAAGCATTTGCGCATTTATGAAAACCTGTTTTATGGGTTGCTCATTTGGGTATCTGAGTTTATCTTCATCGTTAAAATCTTCAACCATCTGCACGGTATCAACAACAAACAACCTGATAGCTTTGTTTATTTGGGGAGCAGCAAGGCCTACGCCATTACTGTTGTAAAGGGTATCCCACATATCGGCCTTTAGTTTATCTAATCCCGGGTATTCCGGTGTGATGTCTTCACATATTTTACGCAATACGGAACTACCATATGCGACTACGGACAAAATCATGTATATATTTATTGCTTATTTAGATATGCAAAGCTAATTCATTTTGATCGCCTTTTGCTAATAATTAGCGTTAGGCGTTACATTACGCTTAGTTTATTGTTTTTTTAACCTATCTATGACGAATAATACCCATCACTCAATTTGGAATAAGCAAACAATATCGTTGTGTTTTATATTGCCTACTGACTGTCGAGCGATAGCTTTGTTTGTTTGGTCATTCCGCCCGTGTAAGTACGCCATTTTTCAATTACCTGCTTCATGTCGTCTGGTATTTCAGAATTGAACTGGATCCATTCATTTGTAACAGGATGCATAAACCCAAGTTCTTTGGCATGCAATGCCTGACGAGTGAGTATGCCAAAGCAATTGTCTATAAACTGTTTGTATTTATTAAAAACTGTTCCTTTCACAATTCTATCGCCGCCATAGGTGGCATCGTTAAACAACGGATGCCCTATATATTTCATGTGCACTCTTATCTGATGTGTGCGGCCCGTTTCCAGACGGAGTTCTACAAGCGTTACGTAATTAAAACGCTCTAGTACTTTGTAGTGGGTAATTGCATCTTTGCCATAATCGCCGTCAGGAAATGCATCCATTATTTTCCTGAACCGCAGATTTCGACCAATATTTACATGAATAGTTCCCTCATCTTCGGTAAGGTCGCCCCAAACCAGCGCTATATACCGCCGATAAACAGTATGTTTTTTAAACTGAGCTGCAAGTAGCGACATGGCTTGCTCTTTTTTGCCAATCACCACCAGTCCGGTAGTGTCTTTATCAATCCGGTGCACCAGGCCAACACGAGATAGGTTTTCAATATCCACCTGTTCTTGTTTCAAATAGTATGAAAGCCCGTTGACAAGTGTGCCCGAATAATTACCACAACCAGGATGAACAACCATACCGGCGGGCTTATTTACAATTAACAACGCATCATCTTCGTAAGTAATATTCAACGGAATATTCTCCGGTATAATTTCCTTGCTTTCAGGTCGGCGCGTTTCAAATACTACTATAGTATCGTTTGGTCTTACTCTATAGTTGGGCTTTACGACTTCGTTGTTTACAAGAATAAAACCTTGCTCAATAGCTTGTTGTACTTTGTTGCGTGTAGCCCCCTCCAGTTTATTCATCAAAAACTTATCAATCCGCAACGGGTCTTGCCGTTTATCGGTGGTAAGTCTTAGTCGTTCTATAGGTTGGGCATCTGCCTCATTAATTTCTTCTTCCGGTTCCTCTTCATCCCAAACATCTTCAATATCATTTTCGTTGACCATACGGCAAATATAATCTCAATTGACCGATTGGCAGTCAATCAATTCAATTTTAGCCTTCTACGTTAACTAATTAAAAAAAATGACCTTTTCTATGTGATGTATGCGCAGAAAAGAAAATTTTATTACATTTGCGTCAGAACTTTTAAATCTCATTTTCTTGAGTACGTAATACAGAGGCATCTTTACGGTAATAACCACAAGGGCGACTGTTTTCGGGTTGAAAATGAAAGTTTACTTTAAAAATATAAAATCCCATTTATGAAATACACACTTCTTCTTATCACCGCGGTTGCACTGATTTTTGCCGCTTGTAGAAAAAATCCGGAAAGACAAAATTGCTATGCATGTGTTTATAATGATTCAATGGTGTCAACTGTTGCTTATTATAACCAACCACACCACATTGTAAGAGAAGGCAACCATTGTCAGTTTACTGACGATATGAAAAATTTGCACATCAGACAGAATACTTATGTTGATACCTATTTTGTTGGCAAAACAGGTGATTCATTAATTTTGGAATATTGGACCGCCACCTGCGAGTTGTATTAATTGCATTTTAGGTTGCTGTTATAACTATATTAAAGTAGCTTTTGAGCATTTTGTTCATTAGCTACTTTTATTTTTGTGTATTTATGCTGAATAAATAATTCAGTTCTTAACTATTTTATAATCAGGCATTGAATTGGAAATTTAATGCCTGATTATAAAATGTTGAACTAGCATCGCTCTATGATCCCGGCTATACCTTGTCCTCCGCCTATGCAGGCAGTTACAATGCCATATTTTTTATTAAGTCGGTTGAGGTCGCTCAAAATTTGAATCGTTAGTTTAGCGCCGGTGCACCCAAGAGGGTGGCCCAAAGAGATTGCCCCACCGTTGATGTTAACTCTATCTTCATCAAGTTCCAGTGTTTTGATGACTGCAAGAGACTGAGATGCAAAAGCCTCGTTCAGTTCAATAAGGTCTATATCATTCAACGTCATTCCAGCGTTTTTCAACACCTTTGGTACCGCCTTTATTGGGCCTATACCCATAACTCGGGCATCTACGCCTGCGCTTGCGCATGAAACTAATCTACCTATTGGCTTTAGTCCCAGCTGATTCATCAATTGTTCACTCATCACAATAGTAAAAGCTGCTCCGTCTGATGTTTGCGAAGAATTGCCTGCGGTAACGCTTCCTCCCTGTGCAAATACTGCCGGTAACTTAGCGAGCGCTGCGATTGATGTGTCGGCCCTTGGCCCCTCATCGGTATCCATGATCCACTCGCGTTCCGCCCGTTTGTTTTTATCGTTGAGGTATACTTCTTTAATTTTTATTGGTAATATACCGCTTTTAAAATACCCTTGCTGAATGGCGTTTATGGCTCTTTGATGAGATCTGTATGAAAATAAATCTTGTTGTTCCCGTGTTATTCCATAATCTTTAGCTACTTCCTCGGCAGTAAGCCCCATGCTCAGGTAGTAGTCGCCATTGGCCTTGGCAAATTCATAGTTTGGCATAGTACGCCATCCGGCAGTAGGTAAAAGGCTCATGCTTTCTACTCCACCTGCTATAATACATTGCGCCATGCCCGATTGTATTTTGGCAGTTGCTATTGCTATTGCTTCCAGACCCGAACCGCAGTAGCGGTTTACGGTTACGCCAGCTGCCCATTCGCCTATCGCTTTGTTGGCAATAATTCGCCCAACTTGTAAACCCTGCTCTGCTTCAGGTACCGCATTGCCTACTATAACGTCATCTATCAGCTGAGGGTCTAATTGAGGAACACTACCAAGCAATCCCTTGATAACTTCGACAGCAAGATCGTCTGGTCTGAAGAAACGGAATGCCCCCCTTTTTGATTTTCCGACAGCAGTTCTAAAACCTGCAACTATGTAAGCTGTTTGCATATTCAATGTTTAAAAATTAATATAGCGGCAATCCTTTAAGCTGTGCGTAGCAGACTGTAAAATTGATTTTTATAGTTGCTGTTTGGGTAATGAATCAACCTGTTTTACCAAAAAATACTGATAGATAACCCGCACGCCTGCCATGTGCTATTGGTCTATAAAGTTAAGAATTGTTGTTGTTAAAAGATGGCTAAACCCCGTGTTTTGCCAAAAATATGTTCTGTGCTTTATACGACGGCATTATCTTTACTTACTCAATTTTTTATTTTTCATGAGATTTGGTTTTGTGTTTTTCCTTTTGCTTTTCTGGGGTGGTTCTTTGTTTTCGCAGAGTGCAAAGTCACTTTCGCTAAAACCAAATAGAAGTAAGTTTATACCGCGTCATACATACGTGGCTGAAGTTGTAGATGAGCGATCCGATACTGCCTATATCGCCCGACTAAAGAAATCGGGTAAAATAGAGGGTTTGAAGTTTAATACTGGTACAACACAGGCGGTACTATCATATGTCAATGGTAATGGTAAAGCAAATAAGGAACTACAGCCGGTAATATTGCAGATTAAACAAACAGAAATAGATGGCAAGAAGAGTGGCAGCGCGTGGTATGTTAATTCAAGAATTACAATAGCATTTAGCGTTGGTAAGCAACACCTTGTAGATTATGTAGCTAAAGGCACAGCAACGCTCTACGAAGATCCTGCCGCGCACATAGAGGATTTTATTAAGCAAGCAATAGATGCAGATCTTAAGGCTTTTGATGAATGGTGGGCTACCAATAAAGGCACGGTAGCCACACAGGAGCAAGTTAAGGTGAATGTAACTTTAAGCCCAACGCCAGAACAGGTGAACTTCATTGTTTACAACCCAAAACAGCCTTTGCAAATCAACGATTTTACCGGGCCGGTAACTGGAGCAGCGCAAGAAATGGCCGCAACAATGAGCGGCGTAAGCATGAGGTACAGTACATTAACCCAAAATAGCCAGATTGTTGTAAATGTAACAATTGCCGCATTTTTTGATAAATCAAAGTCATGGTTCAGACTTGAAGGTAAAAATGCACGCATATTGGCTCATGAGCAATTACACTTCGATATATCTGCCATAAAAGCATGTCAGCTCGTTGAGCGCATTAAGCAGGGTAAATACAAACAAGATGATTTCGCAACTTTATTAGATCAAATGCACAAAGCGATTGCAAAAGAATCGGAGGAAGAGGAAATACTATACGACACAGAAACTAATCACGGAATCATACGTGAAAAGCAGGAGGAATGGGCCAACAAAGTGAAGCAGCAACTGAAGAATTCGGGGTGCTTTTGATCGCCGTTTATTTGTTTTTTGCCTCTTCTCCGCTTACAACAGTTGTATATTTTGTTTTTCGGGAAATAAAAGGTTTTTCAAAGAAACGGTAAGAAAGCCCTGCCAACCCAATAGTTAGCAAAATAGATAGAGGGTATAGATAGGCGTTGCTCGTGTGTTGCACAGCCAAAAGTATTTTTATCGAAACGATAATTACCAAAGGATGGAACATATATAGTCCGTAGGATATTTTGCCCAGATAGTTGAGCCAGGTTTCTTCGAGATTGATAAATGAGTTTTTGTTTAGCGCAAGGTTAATAATGATAATGCCAAACAGAACTGCATAAATTTCGTATTGGTAGTAATGGAAGTCGGTTCCTTTAGCCATTAGCGTTATTGTGGCTAAGAAAACTACTATCTGTAGGCGTTTATCGAAAAGCGCTTTTTTTATTATTTGCATCCATTTATTAGTGCTATAGCCAATGAGCGAGAAAATTCCGCCGATAGCCATACAGTCGATGGGCGTTGCTTTTAGGTAGTTATTTATTGCAGTAAGCGTTGTATTGGAAGGGTAGTGGTTGAGTATCGCCCTAATGCCAATATACAATGAAATTATCGCTAACATAAGCACAAACTTATTCTCGACTTTTTTCATCAATGCAGGCCAGATAATATAAAATTGCTCTTCAGTGCCGATAGACCATGTGTGACTTGCAAAAGGAACAACACCCAGCGCGCTGATAACCAGATTGGGAAATATAAGCAGGTAGAACAATACCTTAAGCGAGAAGTTTTCATATAAACTGCTTGAGTCGAAGCCGGGCAGCTGTATAAAACTGATATGCGGGAATAGGAAAAGAGCAGTAAGAATTATGAGATAGTATAATGGCCAAATACGAAGTATGCGTCTGATGTAGAATTTCTTAATACCTATAGTGTTGGTTATTTCTTTTTCTACAAGCAATAAATAGGTGATTAGAAACCCGCTGAGTACAAAGAACAATACAACCCCAAGCTTGCCAATAATGTTAATAAAACCGCTGTTAATGTACTTGAGGCCAAAAATGTACCTGAACTGCTCTATGTGGTGAATAATAACCAAAAAAGCAGCAATAAACCTGACCGAATTTAGATTTGGAAAATAAACATTGCCGCTTTTGTTGCTCTTTAAATCCATATAAATTTGTATTAATGCATGCTTGGCAGGTTGCGAAATTGTGTTGATAATACCTGTTCCGGTTTAAATATGCATTCAATTGCGGAAGGTAATATATACCTGCAATATCGGCAAACCTTAGACTTTATTTTATGTAGTCATGAACAAAATTCACTTGCAGTTTTGTGCTAATTTGAGGGGTGGAGCAGGTGAATTATGCATGATACTCTTCCTATTTCAAGCGCTTGTATAACCACGGTAAAAACGAACAAAAAAGTATTGGATTTTTGTTATTTTAATCTCAGATGACGTATATTGCAGACAAAATTTGCTATACTAATCTTTTTTTAGACACAACCGAACAAAATAAACAATTACACAACCATTTTTATGAACAAAATAAAGAAGTTTTTTAGCGTTTTGCTACTGGCCTCCAGTGCAAGCGTTCTGTCTTACGGAAAGGCTGTAGATGAAAACGCCGCGAAAGTAATTGGTAGTAACTTCCTGATTACCAATCACGTACAAGGCGTTAACAGCGCTTCAGATCTTTCAACAACCTATATTGCCACTGCAAAAGTAAATGGTAAAACTGTAGTTGATTATTACGTTTTTAATATTAATAATGGCAAGGGGTTTGTGATGGTATCTGGCGATGATGTTATTCTGCCTGTACTTGCCTACTCTAACGAATATCCCTTTGATATCAATACCATCAACCCAAGCGCTAAAGACTGGATTGAAGGTTATCAAAACCAGATAACTTACGTATTGGAGCACAATTTGCCAGCTAACGAAGGTGTGCCACAGCAATGGGCAGATCTAAAAGTGGCCAAGAAAAATGAACTAGCACGTACTACTGTTGTTACGCCACTCGTTGCTACACGTTGGGATCAGGCTCCGTTTTACAATTATCTTTGCCCAGGCACAGGTAGTGGTAAGGCAGTAACGGGTTGTGTGGCTACCGCCATGGCGCAAATAATGAAGTTCTGGAACTGGCCTTCTACAGGTACAGGTTATCATTCTTATACCGATGCAACATATCCTACTACGGTTTTGGCAGCCAACTACGGTAATACAAACTACCAATGGACATCTATGCCAAACTCAATCACTTCAAACAATGCTGCAATTGGTACGCTTATGCTGCATTGCGGTATTGCTGTAGACATGGATTATTCATCTTCTTTGAGCGGCGCTTATGTAATCGAGGCAACTAGCCCCGTCACAAACTGTGCAGAGTTCGCATTCAAAACATATTTTCATTACAAACGTAGCCTACGAGGTGTAGAACGCAGTGGTAATTCCACCCCGCGTATCAACACTCCGGCATATACTACTGCAAACTGGATTACGTTACTTAAAAACGAATTGAATGCAGGTCGTCCGTTGTTGTATTCTGGTCAGGGTACGAGCGGTGGTCACGCATGGGTTTGCGACGGATGGGATGCAACTAACAAAATGCACTTCAACTGGGGCTGGAGTGGTTCTGGTCCGGATGGTTACTACTCGGTTGATGCTATTGCGCCGCCGGTATTGGGAACAGGTGGAGGGGGAGGTAACTTCAACTCAAGCCAACAAATTATCATCGGTATCCAACCTGATACTTATCCAACTGGCACCGGCAATATTAAAATGCAATCGCATCTGAGTTGCACCAACAATTCTGCTATGCAATACAAAGCAGGATTTACTTGCACCGCTAAATTGCTCAACTCAAATGCAACTTCTTTTACAGGCGACGTTAGCGTACAGGTATTTGATACTGCAAACGTGCTCGTAGGTACTGTTCAAGTTCTTACAGGGCTTACTATACCTGCTAATGATAGTTCTGCTGTTTTGAACTTCACTACGTCTGGATTGTATGGTATGATTCCCATGAACTACTACCACATGCAAGTAATGTACCGCAATAGTAGTTCTGCAGCTTGGACGCCAGTTGCCAACAATGCTACGACCTACTACAACTACAATGCAATGGCCGTTGTGTTGGATAATAACATAGAATTATACGATTCATTACATGTTGGCGCGCACATTCGCACAAGTGGGCAACCGATGACAGTTTCCACTAGAGTTGCTAATAATGGAGGATCTGCTTTTAATGGTACTCTGCAAGCCTCACTTATTAATATTAACACTGGCACTACATACCCAGTGCAGACAATTTCAGGCGTGACAATTGGTGCTTTGATGCAGAAACCATATACTTTTTCAAATACAAGTATGACTATGCCAGGTGGTATGTATGTGTTGGCAATTCAGCATACGCCAACATCTGGCTCACTGACTACTACTGGTAGCATCAGCCCTTACGAAAATCCAATACTCATTTCGGTATATGGCGGCGTTGGTGTAAATGAGCCAGCTCCTGTTGTAGACAAAGTGAATATCTTCCCTAACCCTGCAACCGACATGTTGAATGTACTTACTCCAGGCGCAGTGGCCAGCGAAATCAGCATCTTTGACATTCAAGGCCGTGAAATGAATCGCATCGTACCAGAAGCAGGCCAGTCTTTTGTTAATATCTCATTGGGCGCTTATGCTAATGGTATTTACATCGTTCAGGTAAAAACAGGCGAAGAAACAGTAACTAAACAAATAGTAGTAGCAAAATGAGGAAAGTAAGTATAGTATTTTCACTCTTCCTTATTGCAAAAGCAGATTTTAGTATAGCGCAAAGTGGTGCACAACCCCATGTGATTGTGTACAAAACAAAAGCAAGCAACAGATTACTAGTGCCTGTGCAACTATCTGACGATAAAAAAACAGTCGTTTCGTATCCCGATCCGGCAGATATAAAAGCAGGAGGCGCAGCAGCGCTTCCTGCTTTATTGCATAAAGGTTATTTTCTCGACAAACGCGGTGTAAACAAGAACACTGCATTTATCAGAATGAGTTATACTCAGTATGGTAAGCTAAAAGCAGCTCCATCGCCCGAAGCATTGTACAAAATGATAGCCGACAAAAGTCCGGTAACAGAAGTATGCGATTGCGGCATAAAACAAGCGGGGAAGTTATCTGTCAAAGAACTTAATAGCTGGATAGATAAGAAAGTTCTAAGTAAGAAGTGTAAACCAATTTAATGTTCAAAATTCACAATAATCTTAATAACCCGCAGCAAAAACTGTGGGTTATTTGTTTTTCAGTACTTTCTTATCGGGATATTTCGCTGAAATGATGATTCTTTGTACCCCTTTTTTGCTGGCAACAGATTGCTTTGGCATTGAACACTCTTTATATTTTGTCGACGCTATTCTTATTTTAGGCAATGTGGGAATCGTGTACTTTGGTTTGGAGCTGCTGCCTTGGAATTATTGATTGATACCAAATCGATTAAAATTCGGCGCCGACGCATGTCATTTCGCAGTTAGGCGCTACAGGTTTGTAGTTGAGTTATGTATTGTTTATGGTTGCGCCCCGTAGGATCGCCACAATGCCTGCATGGCGATTTTTAATGTCCAATCGGTATAAGGCCCCCCCCAACCTCCAATGTATATAATCAAACCGTAATAGACCTTAATCTGATTATTGGCTACACAAATCAGTTTTGAATCGGCTGGTCTTTAGGGGGCAGTGTAAACTTAGTCTTCAATGATGAGATAAGGCCGTTAGATATTGCAATTCACTTATTGCAATGCTGTTGGACCTTTTTCTGAATTCTATGCTGAATATTGAGCATAAATATGCAATCATATACCCATAAAAAAGAGGTCGGCCGGATATTATCCGAACCGACCTTTAATTAAACATACACCTCTTTAGAAAGACAGCTTATTTGATAACGCTGATCTTCAATGATTTTTGTTTGTTTACAGTATTGATGTTGATGATATACAAACCACTGCTTAGGTCTGTAGTAGAGAAGCTGAATGTTTGTTCGCCGCTTCTTACTTCACCATTCATTATTTCTTTTACTTTTTTGCCTGTCATATCGCTCAGCGTAATAGTCATCGCGCCGCCAGTTGTTACGTCAACCAATACTGTTGCTACAGTGTTTGCTGGGTTAGGGAATACTCTTGCGCTGAAGTTAGCATCTGCATTTACAGTAGCTACACTTGAAGGATCTGGAGCAACGTAGCAAGTAAGATCGTAGTTTTCGTTAACTGGGTCGAAATTTGTCCAACCTCTCATCCAGTTGTCAGATGTTTTACCTGTACCTGCAAATGCGCCTACATAGTTTACTTTTTCAAAGAAAGCATCAGCTGCTTTAGATGTAGTGAATTCTGGAGGAACTGCTGGTACATTGTAGTTTGCGTAGCTGCTGGTAGTATCATAGTTCAAAGGAAGATTTGGATTGAACGGATGAGCAGAGTTGAAACAAATTGGTGAAGTACTGTTTGGGACCAGATTTGGATTTGAAAGGTTGAAAGGGTTACCCAAGAATACAGAACCTGACATAGAAGCATAGGTTTTGTTTTTGAACGAAGGATTGTTCAGGAAAGCAACCGGACCAGAGAAACCTGTAAGCGTAGACCAATCTGTACCAGTAGAAGTTGTATCGCCCATTGTAGTAGTTGGAGTCAAAGAGCGTGCGCCATCTTTTACAAAAAATACATCTTTACGAGTGGTAGTAGATGGGAATACTGGTGAACCACAGACAATGTTGTTACGGAACTGGAGTTCGTTTGTCATGATGTTTGCAACAGTTGAACCATAAGCAGATGAAGATTCGTCGATCAACAAACCTGCTGGCCATCCTGCAAATACACTGTTCAGAATGCTGATACCAGAACCACGGCGAATGTGTGCGCCTGCAACAAAGTTAGGATCATATGCTGTAGAGGTAGGGCTAACCAATGGACCTATTACCGTACAATTTGAGAAGATACTTCTGTTCATCTTAGTGTTATCGGCTGGTATACCAGAATAGGTGCCACCCAGATAGCTATCGCTTTCGAAAGCTTTTGAACCACTTAAGTCAGCGGAATATGGATCTCTGATAATAGACAAGAATTGGTTTTTACCTTGGTAACCTGCATCTGTATCGAAATCGTCATCCCAAGTTCTGTAAGCAACCATGTGGTGCGTGTTTACGGTACCGCCGAAAAATTCGAAAGCATCGTCGCCGCCATAAGAAGCCTGGATATGATCGATAACTGTACCATCGCCTACGCCGCAGAAAGTAAGGCTATTTACTTCGTTGTTTGGAGAGAATGCTACACCGCCAAATTCGATACGTACATATTGCATAGTGCCGCTGTTATCGTGTGCATCTGTTCCGCCATAGAAAGAGCGTGGACCACCTTCTACCTGAGCCTGACCTGCAGTCCAGTTGGTTGGCGCTTTACCGCAAAGAATTACACCACCCCAGTCACCGTAGGTTCTTGATCCTGGTTCGATGTTAGATGTGAATACAATAGGTTGAGCAGCGGTACCTGCTGCCATGATTTTTGCGCCGCGCTCAATAATCAAAGCTCCTTTTGTGTCTTTATCACCTTTGATGATAGTGCCTGGCTCAATTGTAAGCGTTGCTCCTGCTGTAACATACACATATCCTTTCAGAAGATACTGCTTGTCGCAAGACCAGGTAGTGTTTGTTGAGATACTGTCCTTTACTGTAATGGTTGTGTAGGCGAAGGATTTGCAATATGCTGCAATCGCCAAGGCCGAGCAAAGAAAAAGTTTTTTCATAATTGTTTGTTTTTGTTTTTATTTATTGCAAAAGTAGAATGGGTATGTTATGCCAATATGAACGCCGGATTACTAAAAGGTTATTCGTGGATTACGCCAATGTTAACACCCTTAGAATTTTATTTTGATACCTAAAGAGTAATAACGTCCAGGATAGTAGCTGCGGTAGTCTCTGTCGTTTTTTGAATCGAATTCATTGTCTCTATTCGTATCTTTTACGAACGATACTCTTGAGCCCAATAGGTTCTGTACGCCGAATGTGAGTATATAATGCTTGTGGAAAGTTTTCGAAACAGTGAAATCGAGCGACTGGAAGGGTAGTTCACCTATGCTTTCGCCGCCTACGTCGTTTGTGCCGAGCGCATAAAGGCGTGAGCCAAACACATTATACAACAATGATCCCTGGAAACCGTTTTGCAGGCTCTGATAATATATACCGGCATTTACAACATATTGCGACTGACCTTGAATGGTTGATTTAGGTATACCCGCTTTTACTCTTGTAGTATCAATTTTCATTTCGCTTTTTGCCAAAGACAGATTACCTACAAGCGTGAAGTCTTTGAAGAAGTCAGTTCCTAACTGATTGTCTACAATACCTAGGTTTTTACGCATATCAAGTTCTACGCCATAGCAATAGGCCTCGTTGGCATTTATGAATGTATACGCTCTACTGTCGCCGCTGCTGCTGCCGGGTATAATAATGCGCTGAATAGGATTTGTAAAAGATTTGTAGAAAGCGCCCACCTGCACCAGTTCACCCGATGAAGGGTACAATTCGTAACGCAGGTCGAAGTTTTGAATTTCTGCAACCTTTAGTGTATCGCCTACGTTGATGTTTTTGGTAACTGTAGTTGGGAACAATGAACCTTTGTTTCCGGCCAGTTCATCGAAATCGTAGAAGAATATGGGCGCCCACTCTCTGAATTCAGGACGGTTGAGGGTTTTACCGTAAGCTGCGCGCACAAGGCTCTTGTCAGTAAAGTTGTAAGAAGCATTAACAGAAGGCAGCAAGAACTTAGTTTCAACATCCAGATTGATTGGGTTGTAGTTAACTGATGTATTGATAGACTGAGTATTGAACTCGTAACGAGCGCCGCCGAAGATGGTAAACTGCTTGGTAACCGGAATCTTGAATGATACGAAACTGGCTATCAATTTGTTTTTACCGGTATATTCGTCATAGTCGTTAGTGCCTTCGCTAATTTTGAATGTGTTTGTTCCGCCTATAGAGTCTTGAAATATTTGATCTATTGGCAATTTGTTCAATTCCTGTGCGATTCTACCTGGCTTTATGATGTAGCTAAACTGGCGTATCTTATTATTTCTTTCCTTGTATTCCAGATAGTTGCCTGCGCTTACATCAAAGCTGAAATTGTCGTTGATCTTCACTTTTTGCGTAAACTGATGGTTGAAACTGTATGTTTTTTCGTAAAGTGTAGCGTAATATCTGCCACCGCCGTTTACTGGGTCTGTATTGTTTGATATCTGTGCTTTGTATACTGAATCGGCTCCTTCTACATACTTAATACGCTTCAGATCTGGTTGGTTTCTGAAAAGGTCGGTATAGCCCAAAGTCCAGTTATATTTTCTGGTGTCTCTGTTGTTTTTGTGGCTACCTGTAAGCTGTGTAGCATAGGTAGCGCGGCTCTCATAGCCCATAGCATAAGCGCGTTCTATTGGCTGTGAGATATTGGTAGAATCTGGTACTGTATTTCTTACAGTTAGCGCTGAAGTTCCAATCTGGTTGTAGAGATTCTTGAATTCGATTTTAGTATTGCCAATTGCTACGCCTACATTATCCATCAATCCTGCCGATACATTGTTCGTCGATTTCTGATCGTTGTAGTTATAGTCTCTTGCGCTGTCTATCCAGTCTTGGCGATGACTGGTTATGTTGGTAAATGTATTTGAGTAAGCCAAACCAAGTGTGTTGCCTATTTTAATGTTTTTCAGTTTCCAAACATTTGACAATGCCAGCGAGAAGCGAGCGTCGGGGCTGGCGGTCTTGTTTTTTACTGCCCAGTCGTTGCTAAAAGCTTTAGACCATGCTCCTATGTTTGTTTTATAGTTAGGGTCTGTGTTTACAATTTTGCCGGGTATAGATGCTGGCAGGCTTCTGCCTCCGTCGTCGTAACCGAATTTGTCGGTAGGAGAGGGGGCGTTATAGTTGAAATTAGTACCTGTAGAGAATTCGCGGCTTGATGTTGAGAGGCTAACGGTAAGCTGGTTTTTATCTGCAAGAGATGTGGTGAAAACTTTTACCATACCGCCGGCAAAGTCGCCGGGCAGCTCTGGCGATGGCGTTTTAAATACTAATACGCGGTCGATAAGACCCGCTGGTATAATGTCGAAAGAGAAAGCCTTTTTATCTGCTTCGCTGCTGGGAGTGCTTGCCTCATTAAGCCATACGCTGTTATAGCGCTCGGGCAATCCGCGCACCACTATAAATCGGTCGTCTTGTACGGTTACGCCTGGTATGCGTTTTACAACATCAGCGGCGTTCCTGTCTAGCGATTTAGAAATTTGTGAGGCGCTTGTGCCGCTTACTATCGTAGAGCTGGTTTTTATCTCGTTAATAACAGAGTTTTCGGTGTTGGTAACTTTACCCGATTTTACCACGTGATCTTTTAGCTCGTTGTTTTCGGGAATCAACTTCATATCTATAACCAGCTCTTCGTTGCCGGCTATGGTTATGCTTTGTTTATATGTAGTGTAGGTAGCATACTGAAATACTAGTTCGTAAGTGCCTTTTGCTATGCCATTGATTTCATATTTACCGTCTATGTCGGAAACAGTACCCATGCTTGTGCCGCTGAGCGCTATTACTACACCCGTTAGCGGTGTAGTGTTTTTAGAGTCGTTTACGCTGCCCTTTATACTCCCGGCAAACGTGTTCAAAGATAAAATGGCTAATAAAATTGTTGTTAAAAACTTGTGCATGTTTTTTTTGTTGCAAAAGTAGAATTGCAATGTGGCGGCATTGTTACGGCTATATTATCAAAATGTGAAGCCAAAATGAACTTCATGTTAACACACTTTAGATAATAGTTTGCAGGGTTCCTCGCTACGATTATCGTATTTTTGTCGGGTATGCCCAATCTGTATATAATTTCAGGATGTAATGGCGCCGGTAAAACTACGGCCAGCTTTACTATTTTACCTGAAATACTGGACTGCAAGCAGTTTGTAAACGCAGATAACATTGCCTACGGATTATCGCCATTTAATGTAGAGAGTGTGGCTATAGAAGCCGGTAAAATAATGCTGCAGCGTATTGAGGAGTTATTGGCTATGGGCGATGATTTTGCTATAGAGACGACACTAGCTACACGCAGTTATGTATCGCTGGTACGCAGGGCAAAAGCAATGGGATACAAGGTGTCGCTTATTTATATATGGCTCAATAGCCCCGAACTTGCGCTGTATCGTGTGGCAGAGCGCGTACGCCATGGAGGCCATAATATACCAATAGAAGTAGTGAAAAGAAGGTATTACAGAGGGATAAAGAACTTTTTTAAGTTGTTTATGCCCATTTGCGACTTCTGGACAATTGCCGATAATTCATTGGGTACATTGGCGCCGGTGGCACACAAAGAAGAATTTGAAAATGTGATAACAAATACAGACCTTTGGAACATAATTCAGCAGCAACAGTATGGGTCTTAACAACGACAACATAGAATTGTACCGTAAGATTGAAACGGGATTTAAGCTTACTGTACGTAAGCTATACGAGCAAAAAGCTGCGAACAACGAAACCGTTGTGATTTGCGTAAATGGCGAAATCAAGCATGTTTCAGCAAAAGAGTTGTTGTTAGCTTACGACAAACACTGACTCAGTGATTTATTTGTGCTTCTTATCTATATTTTCTATTGGTCGTCATTAAAAGCGATCAATTTTTGTTTTTGCCGGTACTACCGGTCTGCGCCAATTTACGCAACAACGCTTCTTGCTGAATTAGTTGGTAGCGATACAGGTTTGACGCTTCCAGATCCTTAACTATTCCTTCTATTTCTTTGTCTTTGTCTTCAGGGTCGTAGGGCTTTCGCAGATTGTTGTTGAAGAAAACGCCTAACGACTGCCACATCAATGCCGACACGCCGCCCTTCAGCTCTCTTATTATGCTATAACAGCTCTGTCCGGTTTGTCGGTCAATTAGTTTTATCAACAAATGCCCCTGATCAATCGTCATGTTCTTGAGCGACTCCTTAAATACATTATCCAGTTGCTTGTCTATTGTCTTTAGGTATGCTTTTCGGTCGCGACGGGCATCCATGGTTTCGAGCGTGCTGTGCACGTCTTTTAATATGTAGGAGGCTGTTAGCGCGTAGGGGTATACAGCATATATATCGCGTCTCAATCTGTTGCGTTTGTTACGGTCGGCATCGTTCATAAACAAGCCGGGGATGTTTACTTCTGGCAAAAATACCATCGGGTATTCGTGGCCGCGTTCGGTAACAACCCCGAGGCGTATGGTATCGTTTGTCGACTGTTGTGCGCAGGCAAAGTTACCTGCCAGTAGCAACACACCAACAACCACCAACAATAGCCATCTATACATACCTTATGTAAATTTCCGACATTTTATCTGAATAATACGTTTAAAAAGCACCGAAAATTGCTTTTTAAAAATGTTAATTTTTAGTCCTGAGTTGATCAGGGCATTATAATTGCACACTGCTTATCGGTAACTTTGCAGGAGTATCTATGAAAAAAGTATTAAACGCTATGTTGATTTCGGTATTGGGTTTTGCTGCTTGCAGCAAAACGCCAGAACCTAAACCATTGACCAAGGAGCAGATTAAGAAAGCGATAGATTCTATTACTCAAGTTCGCATCCAGGAAGCATCGGCAATGGCGGCACGTGATCTTGATTACCGTATGAGAATTGAAGTAAAGGTAAAAGCGGACTCCATATTAAATGCTCGCAGCAAGCAGGTGCATCCGGATACTGCCGCTAAAATTAAAACACTGCCCCAACAACCCTAACCATGTCTATTACCGACCAAAACGGACCGGTATTGTATTTTGACGGTGTGTGCAACCTTTGCAACCGCACCGTGCAATGGATAATAAAACAGGACAAGAAAAAGATATTTCGTTTTGCACCACTACAGTCTGCAGGTGGTGTAGCGTTGGTACAATTGAGGGGGGAAAATAATGCTAATAGTGTGCTCCTTGTGGTAGATGGCAGAATTTACAGCAAATCCTCTGCTGCGCTACAGGTAGCTAAGCAGTTGGGAGGTATTTATTCACTATTTTATGTATTTATTATCATACCTGTATTTTTGCGCGACGCAGTATATAATTTCATAGCACGTAACAGATATAAATGGTTTGGTCAACAAGCAAGTTGCATGATACCAACACCCGAACTTAGGGCGAGATTTGTAGATTAATCCGTATTGCTACTAAAAAAGCGCCTTAAGAAGATCCTGCTTGGAGTTTCAGTAATATAGTCGCACAAGTACACTACTCGGTAAACGCCATAATTTTTGTCTAACATATACACTATCGGCTTCGGTTCGAAAATAAATTCTATTTTTATTCACAGCTTGTCGTCTAAATTTGGGCTATGAATAGTTTTCGGGTATTGTTGGCGGTATTGGTGATGTTGAGTAGCGCTGTAATAAGCGCTGCACAGGATGTAGTCTATTCGCAATACGATAAATTCGATTTCAGAAATGGCGACTATGCCGTAGTTGGGATCACAGGCGACAGATTGTATACCTACTCTAGCTCATCGGCCGGATCGGCGTTAGATGCTTACGATGATTCCATGAACAAAGTAGCCACAGTACTGCTCGATTTTTTTCCCGAGAAAATATATCAGGTAAGGTTTGTAGCCTACCCAGATAAAATTATTGCGCTGTATCAGGCATTAGAGAGCAATAGGGTGGTGCAGTATGCGGCCCTGCTCGATGAGAAGGGTAGGTTAAAAGGGAAGCCTGTAGAACTAAGTAGCGTAAAGACCGGTATATTTGGCGCTACGCGCACCTACTTTTTATCGGCTGTGTCGGATAATAAAAAGATGATTCTTATTTACAGCGCAAACGATAAAGGTAAAGAGGTTGAGTTTGAAGGAAAACTAATAGACGACAATCTCACAATAGTGAAACGCACCAAGGCGGTTTTTAAGGCCGATAATGAAGTGGAACATGGCGAGGTGAATGTGGCAAACACAGGAACAGTATATATGGCGGCATTCACTACTACCGGGTCACAAAAATATGCAGATCAATACTGGATTTTAAAACTGGAGCCGGGAGCCACTAAATTCGAACCCAAAGAACTGGAACTTGGCGACAGGTTTGCGGCAAGCGGCTACATGAAAATAGATAATGTAAACAAAAAGGTTTATTTCGGTGGATTTTATTCTGATAAAAAGAATGGCAATTTTGATGGTGTTATATATGCAGCCTACGATATTACAGCTGGCGTATTTGTAAACAAGCGTTATATTCCCTTTGATGCCGACCTCATTAATACTGTTAGCGCAAGGCGTAAAAGTCATATATTTGATAATTATGAAGCAAAACAACTTATCGTAAAAAACGATGGCGGATTTGTACTGATATCTGAGGTGCATTTTGTTACTACACGCAGCAATTATTCACCTGGCATAGGCTATTATTCCTTTTATAGTCCGACTACATCTTCTATGGTGCATGAGTACCATTACAACGACATCATGGCATTGTCGTACAATAAAGACGGCATACGCGATTGGGGATCATACATACCCAAGGAGCAATACTCGCAAGAGGATGGCGGTGTGTTTTCGTCTTATGCGCTGCTTAACACCGGCGGTACATTGGCTTTTTTGTATAATGATTTTAACGCGCAACGTTCGCGCATACAGTTGGCAACCGTAAATGGCGCCAACGGTAAAACCGAAGTGCACTCATTTACTGCCGAAGGCAACGATAATCCCGACTGGCTGCCAAGGGCTGGTAAGCAAGTAGCTGCCCGTACGCTTATTGTACCGTGCTTTCACAAACGTCAACTGTGCTTTGCGCGAGTTACCTTCTAATTACAATTAGATTGTTTGTTATCCGTTTGCTGACTTTAACAGATCAGTTAGAGCTATAGCTGTTACCGCTTCCACTACTACCGGCGCGCGGAGTGCAATACACAGATCGTGCCGGCCTTTAACAGTAAAATCCGTAATAGTTTGCGTTTCGTTGTTCCAGGTTTGCTGTGTTTGGGGTGTGCTGCTAGTGGGTTTTATTGCCACCCGAAAGTTGAGCGCATTACCATTTGTAATGCCGCCGTTTATACCTCCCGCGTTATTAGTTCGGGTGGCGCCAAGTTGGTCTATAATTGGATCGTTGTGCTCGCTGCCTTTCATAGCAGCTGCCGCAAAGCCGCTACCAAACTCAATGCCCTTAACTGCAGGTATCGAAAACACAGCATGACTTATTACCGATTCCACGGAATTGAAGAAGGGTTCGCCAATGCCCACTGGCAGCCCCGTTACGGTACAGGTTATAATGCCCCCTATACTATCTTGTTCCAACACCGCAAGCGCTATTGCAGCCTCTATGTCGGTAATGCCTCCGGCTTCGGTGAGGTGGGCGTTTATTTTTATGTGGGGTATTATCTTTTTTGCCACACAACCTGCTGCCACCAGCGCCACCGTAAGCCTTCCCGACGAGTGCCCTCCTCCCCGGTAATCGTTGTATCCACCAAATTTTTTATCTAATACAAAATCCGCATGTCCAGGGCGAGGCGTTTGACGTAATGCCTGATAGTCGGAAGATCGGGTATTATTGTTTTCAAATATTATTGTCAGCGGAGCGCCTGTAGTATGGTCATTAAACAAGCCGCTGGCAAATATGGGCAAATCATCTTCCTGTCTGGGGGTTGTGCCGGCAGCGCCAGCTTTACGGCGTGCAAGGTCGGGTAGCAAGTCGGTGGCAGTAAGCGGTAAGCCCGCTGGCACGCCGTCTATGGTTACGCCTACCCATTTGCCATGCGACTCCCCAAAAATGCTCACTCTAAAGAGATTGCCAAAAGTATTCATCAGTATTTTTATTGTTTGCGCTTACGCCGGCAAGTTACGTAGGTATTTTTATTTGTCAGTTCTGGAGCTACGTTTGTACCATTTTACCAGCTCATACCACATAACCGACACAAAGCCAATACCTAAACAAATGCCAACCTGCCCAATCGTAACCGGTTCGAACTTCATAAAAGCAGACAGAGGCGGTACAAATAGCAGTAATGCAGTAATAATAATTGTTATGGCAGTGATAAGCGCTACTAAATTATTTTTATATCGCAGTGTAGTAAACACTGAATAATAGAACGACCGATCTACGAGCGTTAGGAAAATATTTGCTGCAATAAGCGTAGTGAATACCATGGTGCGCGTCAGGTTTTCATCGTATTGATTGTACACTGAATATTGGTATGCGCCTAATGTACCTGCAGTAATCACTACCCCCTGTACTACACTGGTGGTTAGTTCTTTCCAGCTAAAGAAAGTAGTGGTGAACGGTCGGGGTTTTTGCAGCATGGTATTTTTCTCCAGCGGTTCATTTTCGTAGATTATTGAACAAGTTGGCCCCATAATTAGTTCTAAAAAGATAATATGAACAGGCGTAAAAATATTTGGAAACACCCAGCCCAAAGCCAAAGGAATAAATACCGTAAGTATGATGGGTATATGTATGGAGATAATATATTGAATGGCTTTTTTAAGGTTGGTATATATACGTCTGCCCATAGCAACGGCATCTACCATTTTCGAAAGGTCGTCCTCCAGCAGTATAAGCGATGCAGCTTGCCTAGCTATCTCTGTGCCTTTTTTGCCCATAGCTATGCCAATATGCGCAGCCTTCAGCGCGGGCCCATCGTTAACTCCGTCGCCAGTCATGGCAACAATCTGGTTTTTTGCTTTTAAGGCAGTTATTATTTTTAGCTTAGCATCCGGAAACATACGCGTGAAAATATTAGCATCTGCCACGTCTTTTTCTAATTGATTTGCAGGTAGTTGTACTAATTCATCTCCAGTAAGACTTTTCTCGAATCCTTTGAATCCGATTTGCCTTGCTATTGCAGAAGTGGTGGCTGCGTTGTCGCCTGTTATGATTTTCACAGCTATACCTGCATCATAAAAAGCATTAAGAACAGACTGTATGTTTTTCTTTGGCGGATCGTAAAAAGCTACCAGACCTTTGAAGTTGAACTTGAATTGTTGTTGTTCATCAGGGTAGGCTGTTCCTTCAAATTCAGCCTCGCCTACGGCCAGTAGCCTGAAGCCGTCGGCTGCCATAGTTTTTATTGCAGCTTCAATATTTTTGGTCTCCTGCGCCGTTAAATTACATACGGCCATTATTGCTTCGGGCGCACCCTTGGCAGCAATAATTCTTTTGCCAACTGAGTTAGCAAAAATATGCGTCATCATTGGCGGCTTGCCACCTAGCGGGTATTCATGCGCCAGTTTATATTCAGGTCGTTGGTCAGTTGCTGTTTTTTCTGCATAGGCATTGTGCAACGCTACCTCCATAGGGTCGAAAGGAATTGGCTCGCTCGACCACATAGCAAGAGTTACCAGTTCGAGCTCATGGTCATTCAGTGGTGTTTCGGTATTGGTTATTTTGTTGGTTTTCAGAGCGAATACCCGGGCGAGACTCATCTTGTTTTCAGTTAGCGTACCCGTTTTATCAGTGCAAATCACCGTAGCGCTACCCAGTGTTTCTACTGTTTTCATTTGCTTTACCACTATGCCCATTTTCATGAGTCGCCACGAACCCAGCGCCATAAAAGTGGTAAAAGCTACCGGTATCTCTTCCGGCAATATACTCATGGCCAATGTAAGCGCCTTAAGCAGGCTATCTATTGCATTGCCGTACCTGAAATAGTTTATACCCCAAACAATGAAGAAAACCACAATCCCGACTATCACCATTTTTTTTACAAAATTGCCTATCTGCAATTCTAGTGGAGTTTTTTCCTCTTTTATGTTTTCCAGACTCTTACCTATTTTACCCAGTTTGGTAGCGCTTCCTATATGTGTTACCGTAGCTATTGCCAGTCCGCTAGCCACCGATGTACCCTGAAAAATGCGGTTATCTTCTTTTGTAGCATCTTTAAACACCGCCAGCGATTCTCCAGTTAGTATGGATTCATTTACCGAGAAGTCGTTGGAATGAACAATAGTTCCGTCAGCAGCAACCGATGTGCCTTCTTCAACCATCAGAAAATCGCCCACCACAATATCAGCGCTATTTACTTCTATAGTTTGTCCATCGCGTATTACCTTACTCTTAGGTTCAATAAAGTTCTTTAATTTATCAAGCGCATTTCTGCTTCTGGAATCTTGAAAAAGTGAGATCGCAGAGATAAGACCAATAGCAAACAGCATAAAAAAAGCGTCACCAGATTTTCCGCTTGCGAAGTAGATGACAGAAGTTACTATTAGCAACGCAATCATTGGTTCTTTTGCCAGACTAATCAACGCTTCAAGAAAACCATTTTCTTTTTTGTAATCTAGCCTGTTGAAGCCATGTGTTTTTTGCGATAGTTCTGCTTCGGCAGCAGTAAGTCCTTTAATATCAAAATTATTTTCGTTCATTTTGTTTTTGAAAATTAGTGAGCAGCAAGCAATTTCAGAATGGCAGTTCAAAAGTACCCTTATTTTTACGCTAACTGTATGACCTTAATTTGCTTTACGGTTTTATAACAGTAATTTTATGACGGTTTACTCAACAGCTTGCAGGTGTATTTTTTATGTGTATTACCTATACAAGATTACCGGCTCAAAACCAGAACGATGAACGATAGTATTTTTACCGACCCCCGCATACTGGACGAGATAAAGCGTTTTGCCCGTGTAAAAACACTGGAGCGCGACGCTGTAATGATGTCGCCGGGTGATAAGATAGTGTTTGTGCCAATTGTACAGAAAGGTGTATTACGTATTGTTAGACAAGACAAAGAGGGTAAGGAAGTGTTTCTTTACCATTTGTATCCCGGACAAACCTGCGCTATGGCAATAAATTGTTGCCAGACTCATAAAGTGAGCATGATAAAGGCCATTGCCGAAGACAAAACTGAAGTGCTGCAAATACCTGTAAACCTTATTGAGGAATGGTTTAAATACCCTGAATGGAAGGCTTATATCAACAATACCTACAGCGCACGATTTACCGAATTGTTGGAGGTGATAGATCTCATAGCATTCAGCAATATGGATAAGCAAGCATTGCACTATCTGAAAGAGCGCGCCAAGGCAGCCAACACAAAAGCATTATACATCACCCATCAGCAAATAGCCGATGAGTTGCATACACACCGTGAAGCCATCAGTCGCTTGTTGCGAACAATGGAACAAAAAAAAATGCTCAAACTGGGCAGAAACACCATCGAGCTATTAACAGACTAGAACATTCCTATAACAACTGACCATAATCAGTTTTTCCAATGCCCTGCATCATAAGGTTAGTTTATGTTCGTAAATACATTTGCACAAATGCAAATCATGGAACATATGGGCAAGTTGCTATTCTCACAATACCAAAACGCCGATCTTATAACCCTAATAGATGCTTTAGAGCTAGATAACTATAATGTGTTGGCGAGTTTGTGTGCAGCAGCGCAAAAACAATCGGCAAAATTGAGCGATTTGGAGGCTTTGCCTGCAACGTCGCAATACATTGCTTTGTGCAACAGACTGATCGGTGAGATACACCAGTTCATTGATTTAAGACGGAACAGTCTTATTCCATATTTAAAGCAGTTATCTGAAAAAGAAACAGGTAATCACGATTGCCGCAGTTGCAGTGGGTTTTGCCATATGCAACACGATACGCAGCTCAGGGAGTTGCAAGAGTCGCACAGCCGAATAAAAAATATACTGCATAAGTTATCAATGGTTGGTCTGCCATTATATTCAGATACCATTTACCCCGATGCTTATCGCATACTGCGAAGCCAAATGGCTTTGCTGGAAAACAGTCTTACCGAGTTGTTTTTTATAGAAGATGCCTACCTGATACCTAAAGTAACGGAAGCGCAAAAGAAAATATATGCCCACAGTTAAAGAACCCGAAACCGAGGTTATTGATCTGATAACTGAAACCGATACTGATGTGCTCTGCTATCATTGCGGTACACCTTGCCTTGCCGAAACAATTGCAATAGAAGATAAAGTGTTTTGCTGCGATGGTTGTAAGCTTGTTTACGAAATAATAAACAATAATGGACTTTGCGATTACTACAAATTACAGTCGCATCCCGGTTTGGCGCAGATAAAAAGCATCCGGAACGATAAATACTCGTTTTTGGACAATGAAGATATCGCCAAACAATTATACAAGTTTACAAATGGCGACTATACTATAGTTACTTTTTACATTCCCGGAGTTCATTGCAGTTCATGTATGTGGCTGTTAGAGCACCTGCACAAGGTAAATGAGCATATCATTGAAAGCCGCTTGAATTTCACGACCAAGGAGGTGACCATACATTTTTCCAAAAGCAAAATCAGCTTAAGGAAAATAACTGAATTGTTGGCCACTATTGGTTACGAACCCTATATAAGCCTCGATGAAACCAATAAGAAGAAGTCGAAAAATTATAATAAGCAGCGTATTTTCAAGTTGGGTGTTGCCGGTTTTTGCTTTGGTAACATCATGATGATGAGTTTTCCCGAGTATCTGTCATCTAAAGCGGGTATTGAGGAGCAATACGCTCATTTGTTCAGGTACCTTAATTTGCTACTGGCTATTCCTGTTTTTTTCTATAGTGCATCTGAGTTTTTCACTACTGCATGGAGCGGGCTCAAGCAAAGAATTCTGAATATAGATGCACCCATTGCATTGGCAATACTTATAACGTTTTCACGTAGCATTTTTGAAATTGCAACAAACACTGGCGCAGGTTATCTGGATAGCATGAGCGGGATTGTGTTTTTCATGTTGGTGGGTAGGGTAGTGCAGGAGCGCACATACAAGTCTATTACTTTTAATCGCGATTATAAATCATATTTCCCTATTGCTGTTAGCGTTGTTACGCAAAATGGAATAGTGAGCAAGATGCTCAGCGACCTTAAAGAAAAAGATGTGGTGCAACTGCACAACGATGAGATAATACCGGCCGATGCGATTGTGCTCAATGGTAAGCCCAAAATTGACTACAGTTTTGTGACAGGCGAGAGCGAACCTGTAACTGTTAAAATAAATGAAATGGTATATGCTGGCGGCAGACAAACAGGCGAACAACTGACGATTCAGATTATAAAGCCAGTAGCCGGAAGCTATCTAACTTCTTTATGGAATCATTATGCATTTTCGCAAAACAAAGCCGTAAAGAACAATGAAGAAAGCGTGCTGCATAAGTTGAGCAAGTATTTTACATGGGTATTGTTTGGCTTGGCAGCCATTACGGCAACCTATTGGGCTATTTACGATCCTTCAAAAATTGTGGGCAGTGTTTCTGCAATGCTTATAGTTGCATGTCCGTGCGCATTACTGTTATCGGCTACATTTACAAATGGTAATTTGTTGCGACTGTTTAGTAACAATGGTCTGTTCCTGCGCGATTCTTTGGTTATTGAACAGTTGGGTAAAATAGATCATATTGTTTTTGATAAAACAGGCACCATTACTCAGGGGAGTAATAGCCAGATAATTTGTTCGGGTAATCAGCTTACTGAAGCCGACAAGGATATGTTGGCAGCTGTTGTTGCACCAAGCAAGCACCCATACAGCAAGTGGTTGGCATCTTGGCTAGGAACGCGCAAGAAAGTTGAGCTATCGGCTTGGAAAGAAACAGTAGGCAAGGGTATTGATGCTATTTGCGATGGCTCGAGGATTATGGTTGGGTCGGGAGATTTTGCCGGAGTACACAAAGACAAAATAAAAGTTGATAAAGCTGCTGTATATGTGCGCATTGAACAGAAATTGACCTCCTTTCATTTTATGTCTGTTTTTCGCGACTCAATACCTCAAATTATTCCGGCTTTGAATCACAGGTTCTCGCTTTCTGTATTGTCTGGCGATAACGATAAACAACGTTCACTACTTGAAGATTTATTTGGCAGCAAAAGCCAGCTGTTATTTGAGCAAAAGCCGATAGATAAGCTGCACTATATAGAAGGGTTGCAACAAAAAGGCAGAAGTGTTTTGATGATGGGGGATGGATTGAATGATGCCGGAGCCCTGCAGCAAAGCAATGTGGGTATTACCCTTGCCGACGATATCAATAATTTTACACCGTCTTGCGATGCGATTCTCGACGCCAAGAAGCTGGTATTACTTCCAGGCGTTATGAAATTGGCTAAAGCAGGAAAGTACATTATTGGATTGAGCTTTTTTGTATCAATTCTGTATAACATAGTTGGCTTGTATTTTGCAATGCAGGGCCGTATGAGCCCAATGATCGCAGCAATACTTATGCCCTGTAGCACGTTGAGCATTGTACTTATTACTAGTGGCTTGAGTAGTATTTGGGCAAAAAAAGAGGGTCTTTCATTGCGCACTACAGAATAGTTGATGCAGTAGGTGTGCCTTGAAAAAGTTGTTTTGGTTGGTTTTAATGTGTAAAGGGGGGATTTTTCCTCCCTTTTTTATGTCTGTTATAGTAAAGGGAACTGGAGGCTCTTCTGTTAATGAGCTATGAAGATTAATTGCTGTATAACAAAACAGGTTGTTAATCAATTCTATTTTTGTCAATCATTTTTGCATATAATTATATTTTATGTTTTTTCTTAGGCGCTATTTCGTCAGGTGAAAATGAAATTATTTTCTGTTTTTAGGATGCGTAAATAACAAAATACGCAATGTACTAAACACCTGACCATAATCAGTTTTTGCATTGAGCGTAATCATAAGCGAGCTTTTTGTTAAAAGATACTTTTGCCACAGTAATAAAACAACAGCACAAATGAGCGCCTTATATCTTCTGGTTATTGTAAGCATAGCAGTTGCCGGTTTTTTTCTAATGGCATTTATATGGAGTGTAAAAAGTAATCAGTACGAAGATCAAAAAGGCGCTGCAATAAGAATGTTGCACGAAGATGAAGTAAATAAAAATCTTTTTTAATAAACAATAAAGTAGACTATGAGTAATTCTTCAACAACGGAACAAGGCGTTTATGGGGGTATGCACAGTGGCAGCGGTTCATTTGCTCCCCCCTTACAGACCGACAAATTCTTTTACGACAACAAGATCGTAAAGTGGTTTGCTTATGCAACTATTTTATGGGGTGTGGTTGGTATGCTTGCGGGCATATTAGCCGCCTTCCAGCTCGTGTACCCGGTACTCAATTTCGGGACAGCTGCTACAACTTTTGGTAGGGTAAGACCGGTGCATACCAATGCAATCATTTTTGCATTTGTGGGCAACGGTATTTTCATGGGGGTTTATTACTCGTTGCAACGTTTGTGTAAGGCAAGAATGTTTAGCGATGCGCTAAGCAAATTGCATTTTTGGGGATGGCAGTCAATTATTGTTTTAGCAGCTGTTACGTTGCTTGCTGGTTTTACCACTGGTAAGGAATATGCAGAGCTGGAATGGCCAATTGATATACTTATCGCTCTTATCTGGGTGGTATTTGGTATTAATATGTTTGGCACTATTCTAAAACGCCGCGAAAGGCACCTTTATGTAGCGATTTGGTTCTATATAGCCACTTTCGTTACCGTAGCCATGCTGCATATTGTTAATTCTTTCGAGATTCCCTTTAGCTGGATCAAATCATATTCCTGGTATGCAGGCGTACAAGACGCGCTGGTACAATGGTGGTACGGACACAATGCGGTAGCGTTCTTCCTTACCACGCCTTACCTCGGTCTTATGTACTACTTTATGCCCAAAGCGGCAAACAGGCCAGTTTACTCTTATCGCCTGTCTATCATTCACTTCTGGGCATTGATATTCATTTATATATGGGCTGGTCCTCACCACTTGTTATACACAGCATTACCCGACTGGGCACAAACTTTGGGAACAGTATTCTCAATAATGCTGATAGCTCCATCTTGGGGTGGTATGCTTAACGGTCTGCTCACACTGCGCGGCGCTTGGGATAAAGTGCGCGAAGAGCCAGTATTGAAATTTATGGTTGTAGCGGTTACCGCCTACGGTATGGCAACCTTTGAAGGTCCGATGCTTAGCTTGAAAAACGTAAACGCAATCAGTCACTTTACAGACTGGACTATTGCTCACGTACACGTTGGCGCTTTGGGTTGGAACGGCTTCCTTACATTTGGTATCCTTTATTACCTGATTCCTAAAATATTTAGAACTAAGCTGTATTCAGTAAAGTTGGCTAACAGGCACTTCTGGATTGGCACTTTAGGTATCATTTTCTACGTTGTGCCTATGTACTGGGCTGGTTTCATGCAGAGCCTTGCGTGGAAAGAGTTTACTCCGGAAGGAACGCTTAAGTATCAGTTTTTGGATACAGTAAAACAAATGCAGCCATTTTATGCAATGCGCGGCGTCGGCGGTGTACTTTTCCTGATAGGCGCTTTGATAATGGTTTATAACTTGTATAAAACTGTTCAGGCAGGCGACGTATTGAACGAAGAACCTGCAGAAGCAGCTCCGCTTACTAAGGTGTTTGTTGAGCACAATACTGCACACTGGCACAGATGGATTGAACGTCGTCCTGTACAAATGCTTGTTTTCAGCTTAGTATTGGTTGCAATTGGCGGGGCTATAGAAATGATCCCAACCTTTATGGTTAAGTCAAACATTCCAACTATTACAAGCGTAAAACCTTACACTCCATTGGAATTACAAGGTCGTGATATTTATATTCGTGAAGGTTGCTATCTGTGTCATAGCCAAATGATAAGACCATTTAGAAGTGAAGTGGTGCGTTATGGCGAGTATTCAAAAGCAGGTGAGTTTATCTACGATCACCCATTCCAGTGGGGTAGCAAACGCACAGGACCTGACCTGGCAAGAATAGGCGGTAAGTATCCGGATAGCTGGCACTTTAACCATATGTACGAACCAGCGAGCATTTCTCCAGGTACTATAATGCCAAGTTATCCATGGTTGTTTGACAATGATTTGGATACTACAATAACACCGGCAAAAATAAGAGCCATGCAAACGTTGGGTGTGCCATATGCTGCTGGTTACGACATGAAGGCAAATGCCGACCTGATGCAACAAGCCAATTCGATAAAGGATAATCTTGCAAAAGATAAGATAACAATAAAGAGCAACAAAGAAATTGTAGCGCTCATCGCTTATCTCCAAAGAGTAGGTACCGACATCAAGCTGGAGCAGAAAACAACATCTACCATTAAATAACTTGTAAATATAACTGACTATGAAATTCATCAATTATCTGGAGCGTATAACAGGGGTAGGAATCTATCCCCTTGTTTCCCTCCTTATATTCTTTGCCTTTTTTTCAGCATTACTCTATTGGGTATTCAAGGCAGATAAAAAGTACATCCGGGAAATGAAGTATATACCGTTTCCAGGAAATGAAAATGAATAATTATTGACCATAACAAAAGGCATAATATGCGTTTAAATAATAAAATATCATTGACTTTAGCAGTTGTATTATCACTGCTCCCCAATCTCGTAAAGGCAGCGCCCGCCGCCGCAGCAAGCGCCGCAGCTTACGATGTAAATATGGTACTGATAAGTCTGGTAGGACTAATGTTAATATTACTGTTTGTAATAGGAATGTTAGCCAATACACTGCGCCAGCTTAGCTATGTATTGAAAGACAAAAACCGAAAGGACAAGAGTGCAAAAGCTACGGTAAAAGCGCTCTTAGTATTGCTCGGATTAACGCTTCCAGCGCTACAACTTGGCGCTGCCGAGGTTGCTGCAAAGGCAGACGAAGTAGCCGCTCCGGTATCAAATTTTATTAATGGCATACCTAAAGATGATTTTTATGCCATAATGTCTATGATCACTTTAGAGTTGGTCGTGATTTTTGCCTTGGCAATTTACATCAGACTATTGATGAAGGTAATAAGCGCCAAACCAGAACTAGCAGCAGCAGGTCAGGCAATAGCAAGGAAAAGCTGGTTTTGGGATAAGTTCAATGCCGCAGCTACTATTGAGCAAGAAAAAGATATTTTGCTCGACCATAACTATGATGGTATTCAGGAATTGGACAACAGCTTGCCTCCGTGGTGGAAATATGGTTTCTATTTAACAATAGTTGTAGGTATTATATACGTTTATCGTTACCATTTCTCTCACGACGGTCTCAGTCAGCAAGAAGAATTTGCAGAAGAAATGCAAATGGGCGAGGAAGCAAAGGCTGCCTACCTAGCCAACTCAGCCAACAATGTAGATGAAAACACAGTTACTATATTGACTGGCTCGGCAGAAATTGCAGAAGGCAAGGAGTTGTTTTCAAAAAACTGCGTAGCCTGTCACCTTGCTGATGGCGGTGGATCTGTAGGACCAAACTTTGCAGATGAATACTGGTTGCATGGTGGAGGTATCAAGGATATATTCAAGAGCATCAAGTATGGCTGGCAAGAAAAAGGTATGAAGAGCTGGAAAGATGATTTCTCTCCAAAGCAGATTCAGGAATTGGCTACTTACGTATTATCTTTCAAAGGCACGAAGCCAGCTACACCTAAAGCGCCTCAAGGTGAATTATATATAGAAGCAGGCGCAGCTCCTGTAACAGCCGATAGCGCCAAAGCTGTAGAAACTAAGACATCTGATACAACGAAGGTTGAGAAGGGAAAGTGAGTAAATTAGTTGTACGAAAAACAAAATCATGAACGATTCGAATAGTAAACAAGAGTCAGGTTCTTTTAGGAATAAAATTGCAACGGTGGACGAAAAGGGGAAACGCCTATGGCTGTTTCCCCACAAGCCGTCCGGCAAACTATACAAAGCCCGAACCTGGGCGACCTTAGCATATCTGTTAGTTTTTTTTGGACTGCCTTTTATTAAGTATGATGGACATCCGGTTTTCTTAATAAATATTCTGGAGCGTAGGTTCATCCTTTTTGGTCAGATATTTTGGCCGCAAGATTTTTTCATATTTGCCTTAGGCATGGTGGTATTTATAGTCTTTGTAGCTCTTTTTACCGTCGTTTTTGGAAGGGTATTTTGCGGTTGGACATGCCCGCAAACTATTTTTATGGAAATGGTTTTTCGCAAAATTGAGTATTTAATTGAGGGCGACGGACCAGCGCAGAAAAGACTTGCTCAAGCGGGATGGTCTACAGAGCGCGCTTTGAGGCGGGCAGCCAAATTGGTAGCTTTCTGGCTGGTGAGTTTCCTTATTGCTAATACATTCCTAGCCTATATTATTGGTGTTGATGAATTAGGTAAATTGGTTAGCGAGCCGCTTTCTAAGCACCTTGGTACGTTTATTTCATTGGTGGTGTTTACTTCAGTATTTTTCTTCGTCTATTTATGGCTTAGAGAACAGGTATGCACAGTTATTTGCCCTTACGGACGTATGCAGGGCGTACTGCTAGACCGCGATTCTATTATTGTTGCATACGACTACAAAAGGGGCGAAAAGCGCGGTAAGTTTCACAAGAATGAAGAAAGAACATTGGGTGATTGCATTGATTGCGCTCAATGTGTGAAAGTTTGTCCAACTGGTATCGATATTCGCAACGGTACTCAGCTGGAGTGCGTAAACTGTACAGCTTGCATAGATGCTTGCAATCATATGATGGAAGCTGTAGGGTTACCTACCGGTTTGATAAGATATGCGTCAGAAAACAATATTGCCAAAAAGAGGAAGTGGGTATTTACATGGCGAATGAAAGCCTACAGCGTAGTTATGTGCATATTGTTGGGTATTTTGGTTTGGTTACTAACTAGCCGCACCGACGTTGGAGTTACAATACTTCGTACTCCCGGTCAGCTATATCAGGAGCAGGCTAATAATCAGATGAGCAATCTGTATAACTATAAGTTGTTGAACAAGACATTCAAAGCAAAGGAACTGGAATTGAAACCCGAAAATTTTGAGGGATCTATAAAACTGGTTGGTGAAACTAAGCTTGTTGTTCCGCAGAATGGCATAACTGCCGGCTCTATGTTTGTGTTTATCAATGATAAAGAAGTGAAAAACAGAAAGACGACATTGAAAATTGGCGTTTATGAAGGCGGTAAGAAAATTACTACTATTTCCACAACTTTTTTAGGTCCATTTGGTGGTAAATAAAAATATTATTAAATATAATCCATATCAATTAAGTATTTAAAACAATAGTTATGAAATTAGGCTGGGGTTGGAAAATAGGAATTATGTATGGCGGATTTGTTGCTTTGATATTATTTCTGGTAATATCAAGTAGCCGTCAGCATATAGATTTGGTGTCTAAAAACTATTATGACGCTGAGATAGGTTACCAAAAGGTAATTGATGCAGGAAAGAATCAGTCAACATTGTCAACCGCATTGCAGATTCATGCCAACGAACATACAGTTGCTATTGATTTTCCGAACGACTTTAAGAACAAGAGTATTGAATGTAATGTTCAGTTTTATGCTCCCGTTAATTCAGAGTGGGACAGGAACTTCTCTTTGAATACGCAAAGCAACACAATTGCTATTTCCAGGGAAAGTTTGAAGAACACTCGGTATACTGTGAAAATCAACTTCACCGTCGATGGGAAAGCATATTATCAAGAGTCTGAAATTTATCTGCACGTATAATGAGCTCTTTAACACTTACTATGGCCTTCCTGATGGGTTTCACAGGTAGCCTACATTGTGCAGGAATGTGTGGACCGATACTCATGATTATGCCCTTTCAGGCATTTGATGGGGCAAAGCGTGCACTAGCAATGGTATTATATCATTTTGGGCGGATTTCTGTCTACGCATCCCTTGCATTGATACTACACTCTTTTCGAAGTTTGTTCGATCCTAAGGTACAGCAGTATTTATCTATTACATTGGGAGGAGTATTACTGATATTGGGTGTACTTTCCTTTATTCCCGGCAAGGTTTTGAAAGTTAAGGTTCCCTGGGCAGAGATGGTAAAAAAGCAATTGGGCAATATTGTTGGTCGGCCAGGACTAGGCGCCATTACGCTTTCTGGTGTGCTCAACGGATTATTACCTTGTGGATTGGTATATATGGCGCTATCGGCATCTATGGCTGCAAGCACTTCATTGCAGACAGTACTCCTTATTTATTCATTTGGGCTTGGCACAATTCCTATGCTGATTGGCATAAGTTTACTAAGGTCTAAACTAGTTTTCTTACGATCTACCAGTGTTAGGAAACTGGTGCCGGTTATGGTTTTTGCATTCGGATTTTTGTTTGTTTTACGTGGTCTTAATCTAGGTATCCCTTACCTGAGTCCGAAGGTAGAGGTGGCTGAACATGAAGTCAGGTCGTGCTGTAGTAAGCACAAACATTAGTCGCATTAATTTTGATAGTTGTATATATAAAATAAGCCGGGCAAAAAACCGGCTTATTTTATATATACAACATAGTATGATTAGTGACCTACCTTTGCTTTTAGATTTAAAAGCATATCTGCGGTCATATTATCGAGGTCGAATTCGTTTTTCCAGCCCCAATGTTCGCGGGCTGCACTATCGTCGATGCTTTTAGGCCAGCCATCAGCAATTTTCTGCCTGAAATCCGGATTGTAATCGATAGTGAAATCGGGAATGTGTTTTTGAATAGAAGCTGCAATTTCTTTAGGTGAAAAACTCATAGCAGAAAGGTTGTAAGCCATGCGTGTTTTTATTTTTTCGGATGGAGCTTCCATAAGTTCTATCGTCCCGCGAATGGCATCGTCCATATACATCATAGGCAGGTAGGTGTCTTCTGAAAGGAATGAGGTATATTTTTTGTTTTTCAAAGCTTCGTGGTAAATCTCTACAGCGTAGTCTGTAGTTCCACCTCCGGGTTCAGATTTCCAACTGATTAGACCTGGGTAGCGCAGGCTTCTTACATCAAGTCCCCAACGCTGATTGTAGTATTGGCACCACAATTCGCCGGCATATTTACTGATACCGTAAACAGTCTGTGGTTCTATCACAGTTTCCTGAGGAGTATTGTGATGGGGAGTTGATCTACCAAAAACAGCAATTGAACTTGGCCAGTATATTTTGGTTAGTTTTTCCTGTACGCCCAGCTCCAGTGTCTGCAAAAGGCTTTGCATATTAATTTCCCAAGCCTTTTTAGGGTCTTTTTCACCTGTTGCCGACAATAGGGCTGCAAGCAAATATATTTGCGTTATACCTTCTTTTTTCACGAGTTCCAGTGTCGCATTGGCATCCATGGCGTTTAGAATAGCATATGGTCCGCTGTCTTTAAGTAATGGGTGAGCAGCTTTAATATCTGATGCTACTACATTGTCTGTACCATATACTTTGCGCAAAGCCAAAGCAAGTTCAACGCCTATTTGACCGCCGGCGCCAATTATAAGTATTTTTTCTTGTTTCATTGTTGTTAGAAAATCAAAAGGTGATGCCCGTTAATGGAGGAATTTGAACTTTTAGTAGTGTTGTTATTTAAGACAGGATAAGGTGATCGCAATTCTAAAACGGTTACTAAAGTAATAACAATACCGCTAATATTTTAGCGGTATTGTTGATGTTTTTTACATTAGTTAGCCATTGCTGACTTAATATTATCAAGAAACTGATCGAATAAATATCTTGAGTCATGTGGTCCTGGCGTTGCTTCCGGATGGTATTGCACAGAGAACGCTGGCAGGTTTTTTACTCTTATACCCTCTATAGAACCATCGTTGAGGTTGATATGCGTGATTTCAACTTTATCGCTGTTTTTTACAGACTCTGGCTCAACGCCAAAACCGTGATTTTGGGTAGTTATTTCGGCTTTACCTGTTATTAAGTTCTTTACTGGATGGTTCAGTCCGCGATGACCGTGGTGCATTTTGAAAGTAGAGATGCCATTTGCCAAAGCTAATAATTGATGGCCAAGGCAAATGCCAAACAAGGGCATGTTAGTAGCCAATATATCTTTCAGCGTATTTATTGCATAATCCATTGATGCAGGATCTCCGGGACCGTTTGAAATGAAATACCCATGAGGTTCGAACGCTATCAGTTCATCAATAGTAGTGCGCGCAGGAAATACTTTAAGGTAGGCTCCACGTTCGGTAAGGCAATTCAGTATGTTTTTCTTTACGCCAAAATCTAGTACAGCTATTCTAATAGTTGACAAAGGATTGCCTAAAGTATATGCTTCTTTAGTGGATATTTGAGATGATAATTCCAGACCTGCCATATCAGGAACATTTGCCAGAGCGCTTTGCAAATGTTCAAGATCTGAGTATTCGGTAGATATCACACAATTCATAGCGCCTTTGCTGCGGATATGCTGCACAAGGGCTCGAGTATCGACGCCGTATATTGAAACTATGTTGTTATTTACAAGATAATTTTCAAGGCTATCGCTTGCTACCATACGCGAATACCGGTAAGACACATTTTTGCATATTAAAGCGCTGATTTTTACTGAATCGCTCTCTACATCGCTCTCTTTTACACCATAGTTGCCCACGTAAGCGTTGTTCATTATTAACACCTGTCCCGTGTAGGACGGGTCGGTAAACACCTCCTGATAGCCGGTCATTCCAGTGTTGAAGCAAATTTCGCCGCCAGCGGTTCCTTTTGCGCCAAAAGATTTTCCTTTAAAGAGCGTACCGTCCTCAAGTAATAGCCAGGCCGGTGTATTGTTGTGTGTTGGAGTCATTTTAAAAAAACAAATTGTGCAAATGTAAGGCTATTTGCTCAATTGCTGTTCTGTTAGGGTCTATTTTAAGCTTAATTAGCACTTATATTTTTTGTTGTTAACAGCGCTGACAGTAACATAATGGCGTACTAACAACGATGTGTTGTTAGTTTCAACCTGAAGGCCCCCGGAGTGGCGCCCTCGCATTTCTTGAATATTTTTATGAAGTTATTTACATCATCAAAACCAGTTTCCATACTTATTTGCTGGATAGTTTGGCCGCTGTTTGCCAAAAGTGTTTTTGCCTTCTTTATTCGTTCCCTAATTATATATTGTACCGGTGTAATGCCATATTCGCGTTTGAAGGTTCTGAATAGTTGCGTTCGACTCATGCAAGCTTTTTTGCACAACATGTCGATATCTATCTTCGATCTCAAATTAGCGTTGATGTATATGCTTATTTCCTGAAAAGGGCCATGGTAGGGTATTGATTTGAAATTACCTTCCAATTGTCCGAGATGCTGAATCTGTGCAAGTCTTACTATAAGTTCTTTCAATGCGAGATCAGCCAGTATATCTTTAGTAATGTTCTTCTCGGTACATACATTCACCATCTTATTAATCACATCAGCCAATGCAGCATTATTTTTTAGGTGCGATACCTGGTGGCTTATCGACCAGTTTTCGTAAGGCGTAGCGCGAGGGTAGTATTCATTCAAGAAATCAACGGTGCTGGCAATAATCCGTTTGTCAAGCGTTAGCGCGATGCATTGTGTTGGGTTTGTTTGTTGGGCTTCTGGAAAGTCGATATACATACGCGAACCTGCAGGCGCTAAAACTGTTTCACCGGGATAGTAGTCGAAACGATCTATGCCTTGTAATTGCATTACTTTTTTTCCGCGCACCATGCTTGTTATTACCATATCATGAAACGTTAGTTCTACTTTTTCAGCTATACGGTAGGTTTCAAAGACATTGAGTTCGCAATTGTTTAGGTTATATACGCTTCTGTTTTCAACATCTGTCAGCAGTTTTTTTGGCGCTGTAAGCTGTATATGATTTACAAAACCCATGTTTGTGTATGTTTCTATGAGCAAGATAATGCTAAAAAGCAAATAAAATACAATCGGGTACTTTAATACTATAAAACGCCATTTTACACCTATCGGATTTGTGATAATGGAGATAGCTTTGACGTAACAAAAAAATATTTTATGTCCACAGCAACGAAGAATGTAATAACTCCGGAAAAGATAGGCAATGAATATCAATGGCCTGTGTTTAAAGCAAAGTATGATAACTATATAGGCGGCGCTTGGGTAGCTCCTGTATCGGGCGAGTATTTTGATAACGTTTCTCCTATTAATGGCAAAGTATTTACCAGCGCAGCAAGATCTGGTAAAGCTGATATTGATCTGGCAATTAAAGCAGCAGAAATTGCGTTCACCACATGGAGCAAAACATCGGCGGCATACAGAAGCAATTTGTTACTTAAAATAGCTCAGGTATTAGAAGATAATCTGGAATATCTGGCTGTAGTTGAAACCATCGACAATGGAAAGCCGGTAAGAGAAACGCTTGCAGCTGACTTGCCGCTTGTTGTTGATCATTTTCGATACTTCGCAGGTGTAATACGCAGCGAAGAAGGCTCTTTGTCTGAACACGATGAATATACCGTGAGCATCAACCTACATGAACCGTTGGGTATTGTAGGACAGATTATTCCATGGAATTTCCCATTGCTTATGGCTACCTGGAAAATAGCGCCAGCGCTTGCTGCTGGTTGCTGCACGATTGTAAAACCTGCAGAACAAACGCCAACAAGCATTATGGTGATGTTGGAATTAATAGGCGACATACTTCCTCCGGGCGTATTGAATGTTGTTACCGGTTTCGGGCCGGAGGCTGGTAAGCCATTGGCAACATCGCCAAGAATAAACAAAGTGGCGTTTACAGGTGAGACCACTACCGGCCGACTGATAATGCAGTATGCATCCGAAAACCTCATTCCGGTTACAATGGAGTTGGGCGGCAAATCACCTAATATATTCTTCGAATCTGTTGCTGATGCCGATGATGAGTTTTTTGATAAGGCAGTAGAGGGAGCAGTGCTTTTTGCATTGAATCAAGGTGAAGTTTGTACTTGTCCTTCCAGAATACTGGTGCATGAGAATATCTATGATAAGTTTATGGAGCGTGTGGTAGCCCGTACAAAAGCAATAAAAATGGGTAACCCATTGAATACAGAAACAATGTTGGGTGCACAGGCTTCGAACGACCAGTATGAGAAAATACTCTCTTACATGGATATTGGCAAACAGGAAGGCGCAGAAGCCCTTACTGGCGGCGCAGCATGCAAGCTAGAAAATGGATTGGAAAATGGTTATTACATACAGCCAACGATCTTTAAGGGAAATAACAAAATGCGCATTTTCCAGGAAGAGATATTTGGCCCTGTAACCTCTGTTACTACTTTCAAAACAACTGAGGAAGCAATTGAAATTGCCAACGACACGCTATATGGTCTTGGCGCAGGGGTGTGGACAAGAGATGCCCATCAGCTTTATCAGGCGCCGAGGGCTATACAAGCGGGTAGGGTATGGGTAAACTGTTACCATGCTTATCCTGCTCATGCGCCATTTGGCGGTTATAAAAAGTCCGGTTTCGGAAGAGAAACACATAAGATGATGTTGAATCACTACCGCCAAACAAAAAATATGTTGATCTCTTACAACAAGAACAAACTTGGTTTTTTTTAATAGAGTAATAGTGTAAATTGTACAGGGAGATCGTAGGTTACGTTCTCCCTGTTTTTTTAACCCAGTAAAAATTACCGAATGAGTAAAATTGAACGAGCGCTGGCTACCGATAGGGCAATAGCGCTAATTGAGCAGTTGAAGGCTAAACATGGCCCGCTGATGTTTCACCAAAGTGGCGGTTGTTGTGATGGTTCGCAACCCATGTGTTTTGAATTAGGCGAGTTTAAAACAGGTGATAGCGACGTTTGTTTAGGCAAAGTGCATGACTGCCCGTTTTGGATGGGGCGCGATCAATTTGAATATTGGAAGCATACAGAGCTTACACTTGATGTTATAGAAGGTCGTGGGTCAAGTTTTTCACTCGAAATTCCGCTTGGGTTACGGTTTATTATTAGGTCGCGCGTATTTACAGATCAGGAAATGCAGCAATTAGCGCAAATGGAAGAAAGCCAGTATTAATTAATATTAGCAAAATAGGCATTAAGCGCTTTAAGACTCAGGGGTTTTTCTAAAATGCTGTACTTTGCGCCTTCAGGCATTAGGGGTGGCGCAGCGCTAAATGCGCTGATTAGGACGATAAATGTATCAGGGTACATTTTTGCAATTATAGGCGCTTGCCTCCATCCTATTCCATCAGATAGGTTATAATCGAGCAATAAAATATTTGGTTGATGCGCTGTAAGTTGCAGCATGCCATCGCCGAGTGTATAGGCAATACCGACATCAAAATTCCTGCGAACAAAGTACTCTTTCAGCAAATGACAAAGGTCAATTTCGTCGTCTATTATCAAAATCGTCTTGTTCGACTCCATTTGGTTCGTAAATAGTATTTGAAAACCCAAAATAGAAATTTCGTATGGGATACACAACTAATTTGCTACACTATTGCAAATTAAAAATCGAAATTGATGGATTATATAGCTTTAAATGTAAAAACCATGCCACGAATTTCGATTTGCTGCTTTTTCTCAACAATAGATCTATTTGGGCGACCACAAGTTTCGAATAGCAGCTACTGTTTTAATCAGATTTTCGAAACTATTTGGCTTAGTAATATATGAATTAGCGCCCAATTCATAACATCTATTCATCTCCAACTCGTTATTTGTAGTGCTGAATATTATAACTGGTATATGTTTGAAGTTGGCATTAAGTTTTATTTCTTTCAGCGCTTCTCGTCCATCTTTTTTGGGCATATTGAGATCGAGCAATATAAAATGGGGAAAACTAGCCCCGTTTGCACCATTTTGTGCCTGATGTAAATATTCTAATAATTCGACTCCGTTTTCTACAAAGTGAAGTTTATCGTTGAAGTCATTTTCTTTGAATGCCGATTTTAACAAAAATCGATCGTCGGCATCATCTTCCGCAATTAGAATAAATGCTTGGTTCATTGTTGGAATTAATTTTATAAAAGTAGGCAAATTGCGCGATAGTAAGGGCTTGAAATAGTGAAATAAATCACATTTAATTATAAAGTTGTGTAGTTGAATATTCGTTTTGACGTTGGTGCGGCATTATTGTTTGGTTTATAAAGCGGAACCGCAAGGATATTAACTCCGCTTTTTTGGCGATTTATTTGTCAGTAAAAAAATATTTTAAATGGCTGTATTATGTTGGTAGTTTTACATAAAGTATTGGGAACAAGCGTCTTAGCTAAATCTACCGATCAATTCTTTATTTTTGGTTTCAAAAAAAATATTGTCAATCTCTAACGTTTACAAATCAAAGTCCGTCAATAATGGCATAAGGGTAAACCTTGTCGAACTAACTTTTAAAAACAAAACAAAATGAAAAAACAAATTACACTGACATTATTAGGATTAATAATGTCTGCAGCGAGTTTCGCACTCGACCCAATCAGAGGAATTACCAGCGCATGCGTTGGCGCTACATCAACCTTGAGCGACACTACCACAGGCGGCACGTGGTCGAGCAGCGACCCATCAATAGCCTCGGTTGGTTTGTCCACAGGCGTTGTAACGGGTATTTCGGCCGGTACGGCAACCATAACGTATACATTAGGTACGTACGTTACTACTACCTTTACAGTAGCCGCAACGCCCGGAGCTATTTCTGGTACAACAACCTTGTGCGCAGGTACAACCAGCACGCTGTCTAACCCTACGCCCGGCGGCACCTGGACATGTAGTCCATCTTATATCGCAACAATAGATCCCGTTACCGGCGTTCTTTCTGCTCACATGGCTGGCTATGCAACAGTCTACTATAATACAGGCACCAGTTGCACAGTTTCTGCTTCGATAACTGTAAATGATACGCGCGGCGGTATGATCGTTGGCCCATCATCTGTTTGCGTAGGCGACTCAGTTTCTTTGTTCGATTCATCTGGTTTTCTTGGCGGTACCTGGTCATCAAGCGATATCACCAAAGCAACTGTTGATATAGGCGGTATGGTAACAGGCGTTTCGGGCGGTAGTGTTGTTATCACATTTACCACTTCAGGTCCATGTGGCACTGCAATATCTACCCATCCTATGACCATCACCACCACAACAAGCCCAGGCACTATCAGCGGACCTTCTACTGTTGTTGCCGGTGGTTCTATTTCGCTCACTGAAAGCGTATCTGGCGGCACATGGAGCAGCAGCAATACAGCTATCGCTACAATAGGCGCAACAAGCGGAATTATGACAGGCGTAACAGCAGGAACAGCAATCATGTCGTATACGGTATCTGGTTGCAGCGGTCTGGCTTCAGCAACTTATCCAGTTACAGTTACAGCGTTTTCAGGTATCTCTGGTAATGTGAATTTTACAGGCGTAGCTTACTACGGCGCTGTGAAAGTATGGTTGATAAAATACAACCCATCTACTTTTATGTTGTCTGCAAGCGATTCTCAGACAGTTTACAGCTCTGGTACAAGCGCTCATTACAGCTTCTCGACTGCAGTTACAGATTCTTACAGAGTTAAAGCAGCCGTTATTGATTCTATTATGACAGGCACTGGTTACATACCTACTTACCATGCAAATTCTTTCTACTGGCACGATGCTACTGTTATTAATCACGTAGCAGGCGTAGGCGATATCAACAAAGACATTGCAATGGATTATGGCACAACTACCAGCGGTCCTGGCTTCATCGCAGGCGACGTTACAACCGGCGCCAACAAAGGTACTTCTGGCAGCCCTGCAGTAGGTTTGAAAATGTATGTTATCAACTCTACAACCAATCAGTTGATTCAGCAAACTATTACAGATGCATCTGGTCACTATAGCTTTAGCAATCTGCCTGTAGGCGCTACCTATAAGATTTTCCCTGAAGCATTGAGCTACCTGACTTTTGCTTACACAAGTATTGACCTTACATCAGGCGCTCCATCTATGTCGGCAGCAAGCTTTATACAGCACACCATATCTAAGACTATTACACCAATATTTGTAGGCGTTCGTCAAATCAAATCTGTTAGCTCTTCTGTAGCAACATTCCCTAACCCAACAACAGGCAAACTGAATGTATCTTGGGAAACTAACAAAGATGAAGCTGCAGCTGTAGTGGTAACAGATGTTACAGGCCGTGAAGTGTATACAACAAGTGTAAATATGGCAGAAGGCGCAGGAATGACTCAACTTGATCTAAACAACCTCGGTACAGGATTGTACATGATCAGCATCAAATCTGCATCAATCAACTACAATAACAAAATTCAAATAGTACGCTAATTAATATCGCGTATTATCAAAATGAATCGCTGGCTGTTTCTACGATAGAAGCAGCCAGCTTTTTTTATGTGCATAGTTTTGTGAAGCAATTGATTACCGATGCGAAACTAACTTGTGATGCGCCTTGGCTAATCATCAGAAGGTCTGATGAAAACTCTATACAAAAAGGCGACTATTAAAACAACGATAACAATGGTTATCCAGTTCCAGGATGAGAACATATGACGCATAAGAGCTATTTTCCTGCAAAATAATACAGTTGCTCAATATTCCTAATAGGCGTTGGAATCTTTTACATTGTCAATCTGGTCGATAACGTATTGCCCTGTTTCTGAGTTTTTATCATTATAATTCTCTCCACGCCATGGTAGGCTCTTGCGGTATTGCACATAATGTACGCGCATTGATTTCCCCATACATTTGTCGAGCGAATCTGCGAGGTTTTTGCCTTGCACGCTGAAATAGAAAAAATTGGAATTGACCACACCCGAGTTGCGCTGACCAAAGCCAAGAAGCACTAACTCGCCTTCGTAGGTTTTGAAGATATTTCCTCGTTTGGAAAACTTTTGCAATAGCCCCTCGCGGTATCCCTCGCTGTAGGTGTTGAAGTAAGACCAGTATATATAGCCGGTAATAACCAGCAGTAGTACCAAAACAGAAATGATAACCGGTTTTTTCATAGAGTAATAAAACGTTTTGTGCTTTCGGGCTATGAAATTAATCAAAAAATGATTTCTACAAACAACCGATTACCATGGTTTTGGGTATTTAACTAATTGGGTATGAACCAATAAAAAACTAAAGCAGCGCCAGCGATTATGCTACAGCTACTTGGGGGCGTTGTCCCAACATCTTCATAAAACGATAGTGCGACTTGATTGCAGCGCCCATAGTAGGCATACAATGGTAGGTGATATTGAAATCCTTGCATTTTTGCTCAACTATTTTGCTGATCTCAGGGTAGTGCACGTGGCTTATCCTTGGAAACAGGTGATGCTCGACCTGAAAATTAAGTCCGCCAACATACCATGAAATCAGTTTATTACTTGGCGCAAAATTGGCCGTGGTTTTGATCTGGTGTATGGCCCATTCGTTTTCTATTTCTTTGTCATCGGCTCCAGAATATTCAAATTCAGTTTCCTCTACCACATGCGCCAACTGAAAAACTACAGATAGCGACAATCCCAACGCAATGTGCATAAACAAAAAGCCTACGCCCCAAGCTGACCAACCCACAAAGTGCACCGGAATAGCTACGTAAAATACGATGTACAATGCCTTGCTAATCCAGAAGATTGCATGTTCTCTTACATCCATTTTGTTCATGGTAGTTGTATAGATGCGTTTAGTGCCGTACTTTACCATATCTATTACAAACACCCAAAGGAATGAACTGAGTGCATAAACCACCCAAAGGTAAATATGCTGAATTTTATGTGCAGGTTTCCACACCTGGGTCTGGCATTGACGTATAACAGGGCTTTTAGCGATGTCGTCGTCTATTCCGTCTACGTTGGTATAGGTGTGATGAATAATGTTGTGTTTCTGTTTCCAGATAAATGCGTTGCCTCCAAGAGCATTGAGCGTTAACCCAAGAAGTTCATTCACCCATTTTTTTGATGAATAACTACCATGGCAAGCATCGTGCATAATGTTGAACCCGATGCCTGCAAGCGACATGCCCAATAATAAACTGAGTGAAATACCGCCAAGCGTGGAGTATTGTTGCGTAAGCAGAAAAATGTAAACGAATATTGCAATTGGGATCAGTGTGAGGGTTTTTATATATAAACGCCAATCGCCAGTCTTGCGGATGTTGTTGGTTTTGAAGTACTTATCTACGTCGGCTTTTAGCGCCTGATAAAAAACTGCGTTTTTGTTGTTGTACGTAACTTTTGCCATTGAATAAACTTTATTAGCTTTTTTTAACCTATTATACAATTCAATTCTCTATTTGGTCCCGTAAAATTGGTAACCAGCTCACTCACTATTGTCTAATAATGTCCATTCGTTCCTAAAGAACAGCTTAAAAACAATTTTCTTATTTTCCGACGGTTTATGAATTAGGAACATCGGATGATAAGTCAAACAGATGACCGCTGCTTTTTTGCAGCAGCCTTTTGGGAAGGGCAGGGGAATCGCATTTCAGAAGTTTGTTTAAAAGATTCGCACTATAAACAATTCCGGTTGGGCAAAATACCCCTTGTGTCACTCAAAGATAAGCAAAACATTCCATCTCTTAAGAATAGGTTTGAGTGTAATGTGTTGCTGGTTTTATTGCATAAATAAGGTCGGCATTTATGCCGACCTTATTTATAGAGCTATTTATGCAAACACTACTGATTCAATAACAATAGGTTCCATTGGGCGATCATATGCATTGGTTGCAGTATTGGCAATATCAGCCACAACGTCGAAACCTTTTATTACACGGCCAAAGACAGTATGCTTGGCATTAAGGAAATGATTATTGGCTACGTTAATAAAAAACTGGCTACCATTTGTGTTACGTCCGGCATTAGCCATAGAGATTGTGCCTGGAGCATTGTTGTTGTTCGGGCCAATCTCATCATCAAATTTATAACCTGGACCGCCGGTGCCCCACATTTGCATTTTTGCGTCTTCCTTAGTCAGCGGGTCGCCGCCTTGTATCATAAAATTGGGTATGATACGGTGAAACTTTACGCCATTGTAGAACTCTGATTTGGCCAGTTTTACGAAGTTGGCTACGGTGTTGGGTGTTTCGTTTTCAAAAAACTCAATTACAATATCGCCTTTATTGGTTTTTAGTGTGCCTTCCATTATTGTTTTCTTTTTTATTTAGTGTTTTTTAAGTTTTTCTCGTATTCTTTATCGTACCACTCTTTATCGTTGGCTTGCTTTTCTTCCAGCTCTTTCAGTACCTGCGCTTTTACTTTTTGCAGATCATTCTCCTCATTTTTGTCTTCATTTCTTGTTATGCGGAAAGTGGGCATTTTTTTATCCAGAGGTTTTCTTTTTCTCGTAGCCATAGTTGGTTGTTATAAAGTAGACAAGCTGTTTTGTGCTTTGCTATTCTTTGTCAAAGCTAATAAAATAATACGCTATTATCTTTATTTGGGTATAAAGACGGTGGCCAAAAAGGCGCGTTTTTCCAAAGATTAACAGGAGGTTGCAGTTTATGTTTCTTTTTCTACTTGTGAGCCATTAAAAAAGTAATGCAGCGCGTGGTGCGCTGCATTACTTTTTGGTCTGTAATACTGTTATGCTCCAAATGCTGCAGCAAACTCTTTTGCGAAATTTTCAAGTTTGGTAGGTCCAGCTTCCGGTTTGTTGTTGTAAAAATCGCTGAGCATTTCGCCGCTGGCTATGGCAGCGCCCATTTCTACATAGTTGTTGGCCACTTCAGCGCTCAGTCCGGCCTGTATCATACCATTTAATGAATCTTCGTTGGTGAAATTAACCCAAGGAAGGGCAGGCTTGCCAATAGCGGCGCCCAATACGGCAGCCACATCTGCGGTAGCGCGTTCATCGCTGTAGATATATTTTATGCTCTTGCCGGTAAAATCGCAATTGTTTAATGCAGCTGCGGCAATTGCGGCAATATCGTTGGGGTGCACAAATACCATATTTGTACCTTCTCCGTAATTACCTCCCATAATACCCATGTGCTTTATTAAGCCAATATTGCTAAGCAGATTGTAATAGAAGAATCCTGGGCGGAGGTGGAGCACATCAACGCCTTGCAACGCGTTCAACTCAGTTTCTACTCCGTAAAGCCCGCTTACTGGTCCGCAGCCGGTAGGCATATGCGCGCCAACGCTACTTAGATTAACCACTTTTTTTACACCCGATGCCTGAATTGCGGCGGCATAGTTTTTACCCACGTTGTGTATGTGCGCTTTCCAGTCGGTAGCGGCCCATGTTGGCGGCACCATTGTGTAAACAGCGTCTGCGCCAGTGAATGTTGCTGTAAGGAATGCAACGTCGGTAAGGGAGCCAATAGCTGCCGTTGCGCCAAGCGCCTCGATATCTTGCACCCTGTTTTGCGAACTGCTGATTACTGTTACCTGATGCCCTGCGGCAATCAGTACCGATACTAATGGTTTGCTGATGTGGCCCAAAGAGCCTGTTACTACTATTTTCATTTTTGCTATTGTTTTTTTGTTGCACAAAGGTATCTTTGTACTAACATTTTAACAAGTACTAACCAAAAAGTAGGTATCTATGTATGCTGTAAAAGAATCATCGACCAACCAGCTAAATAAGCAAGCATCGCTGTGCAAATGCCCTGTAACCTATACGCTGGAGCGTATAGGCGGACGATGGAAAGCGCTGATACTCTATCACCTGAGCGGGAAACCGCTACGCTATGGCGAACTGAAACGCGCATTGCCAGATATTACCGAGAAAATGCTGATACAACAGCTCAAGGAACTGGAAGCCGATAAACTGCTGACGCGGGTAGCGCAGCCTGTGGTGCCGCCTCATGTTACCTACAGCCTCACCGAGGCTGGCGCGGCGCTAAGCCCTGTACTCAAAGCCATGGCAGCATGGGGACTTAATTATTCGGAGGATATTACTTTTAACGCGCCGGTATGTAAGTAAGGCTGAACATAAATACATAAAATTATTTACCTGTTTTCTTGTTAGCACGCAGCCATTGCGCGGCCTGCACCATGCTGAATGCATAGTTTTTCATACTGTCGGCTTTCGGTCGGAGGGTAGAGAGCAGCTCCTGCCTGGTTTTTAAATTGAAGAAATACTCCGGTCCGTTTTTCTGCCAAACGTATATATTTGTTGTATCTACAACCCCAATTTTGTCGTCTTGACTGAAGTACATCCATTGCCGGCCTTCGTTGATCAGGTCTACGCCCATAGTATTATTGTTGTATGGTCCTCCCAATAAGCCGGCAAGGGTAGGGAATATGTCTATTTGTCCGCCGGGAGTTTTGAATTCGTGTGTAGGCAGTATGTGTGGCGCATAAATAATGCACGGCACATGATTATAGCACAGTGGCAGGCTGCCGTAGGCCGGAGGACCATCGTAAGTGCCATGGTCGCCTACAAAAATAAATATTGTGCTATCGTACCAGGGTGTGGTGGCGGCCATCTGCATAAATCGGCCAATCGCCCAGTCGGCATACTCTACACAGCCTCCTCTTATTTCTTTATGTTTTGGGGTAAATGGTATGTTGTTAGGGGCAATGTAGGGGTTATGGTTTGTACTGGTCATGTATACAGCAAGAAACGGCTTGCCCGAACGATGCAGGTTATTAATAACCGGAAATGAAAAATCGAACATATCGTGGTCGCAAACACCCAATGCACTTTGCACCTTAGAATAAGGGTAATCGGACTGGCTGACGATATCGGTAATACAGTTGGCGCGAATAAAACCGCCGATGTTGTCGAACTGATCGTCGTGGGTGGTGAAGTAAATATTCTGGTAGCCCCGTTCGGCCATAAAGCACGGCAAGCCGGTATAGGTGGGTATGACAGTGCCTTCCATTGTATGTTGCGCCAATAGGGCAGGGTAGCCGTAGAGGGTAAAGAAAACGCCATTGAATGTGTGAATGCCCGCCGAATAAAAGTTGTGGAAACTGATTGACTTGCCATCAAGCGAATCGAGATTGGGGGTAAGCCCTTGGTTGTTGCCGTGGGCTGCCATATAGTCGGCGCTCATGCTTTCCATAAGCACGAGTATCACATTGTAGTTTTTTTGCGGCGACGGTCCGGCTATACTTCTCCGCAACGAACTGTCGGGCGATGAAGCGTGCAGCCAGTTACGGACGCTGCTCAAAGCTTGCTGATTATCAATGAGTTGTAGCGGTTTGTTTTCATCTTTCATGCCATCGGTATAGCTCCACACAAAAGTGAATACAGGATTGAGTCCTGCCTGATTGTAAGCATTGTAGCCGCAGAAATAGGCGGTGCCGGGCACTATAGGCGACTTCTCGTCGGTGCGGCCTCGGATACCTAAAAACAACAGTCCGAGAAAAATAATGCCAAACCCCGCCTTTGCTAATCGCCGGGGAGGGTGGTTGCGCAGCGATGCAAATACAGGTTTGTACTTGCGGAATATCTTAGTGAGTAACGCTATGTGTAGAACCCCCGCCAATACAGATAACAACAGGTAGCCCAGAAAACCACGGTCTTGCAGTACCATTTTTAGCATAAACATAGGCGACGACGACCAATTGAGTATAGTTATGTTGATTCGATTGCCATAGTTGACAAAGAAAGGAATGTCGGCGCTGCAGATAAACAATGCTACCCAATAAACTAAACAAAAGAACCAATGAATAGACCGAAAGACATATTTGTGAACTCCGCCGGCCACTTCTGCCACCAGCAATACCAAAGCCGGCAAAGCCAGGAAGTAGCCGCTAACTGCAGTATCGAACCGAAAGCCCATAATGAAGGCCCTCGCCATAAGCCCTGCAGCGCCCGGCGCACCGGCAAACTGACCTATACTGACCAGTATAAGGACAATTCTGAATACAGTAAAAAAGCAAAGCCCCAGCCCATATACTGCCAATAGGTACCTGATAGCCGCCGGTATAGATTTAACCATAAGATAGCATTGCAAGGTAATCAACTAAACGCTTTTTTATTTAATAACGCTTGTTGTATCTGGCAAAGTGTGCAAAATAAAAGCGGACCGCTCCGGCATTTTTGCCTTTGCGATCCGCTTCGTTTTTCATAGCATTTTCGTTATTATCCGATATGTGTGTTACAGGTCGGAAATAATATTGTGTATTTCTTCCTTTGTTTTGCCTAGCTTTATTTGCAGGCGACCCAGCAATTCGTCTTGTTTGCCCTCGTCTAGTAGCAAATCATCGTCGGTGAGGATAGCATATTTTTGTTTCAGCTTACCCTTTGTTTCATTCCAGTTGCCCTTCAGTTGTGTCGTGTTCATGTTTTGCTATTTTTAGTTGATGGAAATATTGTTTTTCTGTGCTTACAGGTGGCAGGTAGTACCGCCTGGCACAGTTCTGTTGGCTTCATCCTGATAGTTATTGCACGACTTTTGCGCATCGCTTTGGTAGGCGTCATCTATAGAGTGTTTTACATCTATAGACCCTGTGCCAATTACAGTGGTGCAGGTGCACGTATAATTTTTCTTACAAGAGGTAAAAGTGGCTACCGCCAAGAGGGCTACCGCTGTAACAATTCGTGATACTTTCATTGTGATTGTTTTAATTGTATAAATTATACCACAAAGGTACCCGCGCCGCATGCGGAGGATGTTACACATATCGTGTGCGTTGTTATGTAATTTGCAGGTGACCGGTAAGACTAAACGATATGGAGAGGAAATGATCTACTAACAGTCAGACCTTCCCCCTACAACGCCAAATACATATGATGATTGGGGTTGTAGTGTGTGCCCGATACCCTGAAACTATGTGTGCCAACGATTGTGAAGCATGCTTTGCTGTAGAAATCGACTGCTCGCTGGTTGCCGGTCCAGGTGAATAGCCAGATGCCAGCCTGATTTTGCAGGCGTGCCAGATTGATATTGTGTTGCAGCAGCGCATAGCCCAGTCCTTTACCAAAATACTCTTCCAGCAAGTATATCCGGTCCAACTTGGTTACATTGCGTTCCTTTATATTGGCGTGTGCGGTATTGTATATTATTTTTGAAAAGCCTGCAGGCTGCCCATTGTAGCAGATAATGTGATAGTGATTGTTTGGGTCTGTAAGTTCGTTCGTTATTGCCTCGTGGCTGTAGTGTGCGCTCAGGTATTCAGCAAGATCTGCCGCTGCACAGCTCTTTCGGTGTGCAAGCTCTACCGCTACTTTTCCTATGTTTATTACGGTAGTTACATCGTTAATATCTGCCGGGCGTATGGTGGTGGCCATTGTTGGAGAGGATGTTTACATTTTAACAGACGATGCAAAGATAAAAAATTTTAGGGCCGGTAGGTAATAACGCCAGTCGCAATAGCTGCTACCACGGTTTTCTTGTTTTGAAGGTAAGGCGGTTGTTTTGGCGCCTGTGATGAATGATTAAAAACTGATATGGTATATTGATTTTGTATGTATATTAGCCAGATGAAACCGCGCCTTATATTATTTGTCGTTTATTTATTGTTTATAACTACAGCTGCACATGCCCAAAGCTGGAAATGGGCTAAGGGCGTAGGCGGCGACGAAACGGAAGGTTATTACAGCTCATCAGACAGGTATGGCGGTGTTTTCGTATCCGGCATTAGTTGGGGCGATATTGTGCTGCCGGCTTTTACGCTGAGGCATCCCGGTGTGGTATCGGCATACCTCATAAAATACGATACGGCCGGTAACGTGGTTTGGGCTAATACTACTACCGCAGGCACAGCCTATCCACTTGGTATTTCGACCGATGTTTTTGGCGATGTTTATGTATTGGGCGCTTACGACTCGCTGGTAAACGTAAGCGGTCAGCTATTGCACAACAGTCATCCGGCGCCCAATCAGCTCTATATTGCTAAATACGCACCCGATGGAACGCTGATATGGGCAAGGAATTTGGGCAATGTTTCTGCATCCAACTATGTAGCGGGGGGTATAAAAACAGACCCGACCGGTAATATTTACATAGCAGCCAACTTTTATGGCAACCCGATATTAGGCCCATATACATTCACCAACTCTGATACAGCTAACCGCACTGATGATATTTTTGTTGCGAAGTTCGATAGCTCGGGTACTGTATTATGGGCTAAAACTTTTGGAGGTACCAAACACGAATACCTGAGCAACTCTATTGCGGTATCCAATTCGGGAAGTGTGTTTATTGGTGGTTATTATGCATCCGATAAGTTGATATTTGGATCAGATACTTTGTTCAATATAGGTACCGTACCAAACCATAATGCCACATTTTTGGCCAAAATAGATAAGTACGGAAACCCTAAATGGTGCAGGGGAGCCGGCGGCAGAAGCGCTTACAATTATGGTTTTGGCATTGTTACCGACATTAATGAGGATGTTTATTTTACCGGTAGTTTTTTTGGCGATACATTGGTTTTTGGCGCCGATACAATTCGGCCGTCCGGACCCCGGCTGAATGGATATCTGGTGAAATACGACTCGACAGGGCGTGCTTTGTGGACAAAACAAATGAAGGGCAGTAGTATTATGAATTTTGCCTTGGCCACAGATGCTTGCCAAAATATATGGTTGACCGGCGGTATACAAGCTGCCATGGTAGATACCATAGATGGGCATGAGGTTAACCCGCCAGCCGACAGTTACGACCCCATGTATCTGGCAGGGTGGACGCCCAGCGGCGCTTTCTTGCACGCATTAACATTATCGTCGGGCGGCGACGACTTAAGCAGCTTATGTACCGACCAATGCGGTAACGTATATCTTGAGGGCGACTACGAACATGTTAATCCTTTTATTCTTGGTTCTGTGTCTATAATACCACCAGTGAGCGCCGAGCTCAATTTTTTGGCAAAATATGCACCGGGTGTTGGTTGCGAATGTTTGCCGGTATCTGCCATGCCGGTTGCGTCTGAATTTAGCGTTAACTTATTTCCTAACCCTGCGCAAAATGTGGTTACGGTGGCAGCTACCGAAAATATAGAGCGCCTTGTTGTCGTCGATCCGTTGGGGCGCGTATTGATGGAAAGACATAACGTTCCAAAATCGATAATGTTAGATATTACCGATTTGGCGGTGGGCATCTATTATGTACGCATCAATAATACTATTGTAAAAAGATTCGTAAAGTATTAGCAGCGTTTATGGCATAGATTTAAGCGGGGAGCGTATAGTCTACATTCCCTGATACGATCTTGGCGAGATGTTTGTGCCTACTTGGCTAATTTAGCGTAAACCGATATTTTTAGATAGCGAGTATCCCATTTATTGGGTATCTCCACCACCACATCATTATTTTCCCAGGTTTCCAGCGAGGTGGTATAGCCTTTTTTAAAACCATTTTCAGATACGTATTTGCGCATAGAGTCAACATCGGGTTTCTCTAACCCGGAGAGATCTACTTGTACCATTTTGTTTTCAAAATTCTTTACCGCCAGAAACCTACCTGCCGTTACTTTATCCCAACCGGCAAAAGTTTCGCAGGGGGCATTATCGCGCGTCGCCAGATTATAGGCGCTGCGCACCGCTTTAGACGGCGCCCAGTTATTATGACCCCAAGGCGTAAGCCAGGTGTTTTTCACCACTTCCATAAATGCTTGCACATTTTTAGTGGCCGTACACTTTATAATTGCCTCGGGCGGCAGCATTTGCGCCGACACAGTGGCGCTTGTGAAAGCGCCTACAAGCGCTAAAAGCAGGATTTTTTTCATAAACGCAGGTTTTTATACCTGCAAAACAAAATAATTTTATTGGGGTGGGGTATTACACTTTAGTGGTAGAATTGGAGTGGGTGATTAGACTACGCAATTTGGCTATAGCTCTTGCATTTTAATGATAAACTTCACAACGGGATCCACTAGTCCAAGCCTCTCGTTTGGTCTTAGGGCCTTGAAGCGTCCCGCTTCCGATTCAATAGTCGCAATGGGCTGCTACGTCCTTTAGAGTTAGGAAAATAATTAAAATGGAGAATAAAAAAACGGAGATCAACCATCGCTCTTCGCTCTGACCGCTCTCCGTTCTCCTATTTCGTGCTCCAGATGGGACGGTTATCGAACCCATTACTCGCAATATTAAAACGGTTGATTGAGTTTCAACCTAGTACATTATAATACCTTAATACCGAGCTTTGTTCCGGCTTCCGGATGCCCTTCGGAACATCCGGAAGAACGGGCTCTTTAATTTGCTGGTAAAGATAAAATGCTGTTTTTGAAGCCTATGATTATGGCAAAAGAACGCTGTTAATGACATGAATAACGCCATTGCTTGCCTTTAAGTCAGTAGCCGTCACCGTAGCTTTTCCACCTTGCGCATCAGTCAACACCACTTTACCTTCCACTATAGAGGCTTTTAGTTCACCACCAGCTACTGTTTTTAAAGTCAGCGAACCATGACCTTTTTTAATAGCCTCCAAAACCGCCTTAGCGTCAAATTTGCCGGCAACTACATGGTAGGTAAGAATTCCTGCCAACTTTGTTTTGTTTTCAGGTTTTAGTAAAGTTGCTACTGTACCAGCAGGTAATTTATCGAATGCAGCATTGGTAGGTGCAAATACTGTAAAAGGCCCTTTGCTTTGCAGCGTGGCTACCAGATCAGCCGCTTTTACAGCAGCAACTAAGGTTGTGTGATCCTTCGAACCTGATGCTACGCTAACGATGTCTTTTGATTGTGCCATTACATTGCCGGCAACGAAACTTGCTGCTACAAACAGCGCAATTTTTTTAATTGTGTTCATTTTATTTGCTTTTATTGATTAAGAAAACCCGTTACTATTGATATTTGTAAATATTATTTGATGTTACTTAAAATGCAGGCTCTTGGCTTTTTGTTTAAATTTTCGTTGAATTATTTAGACAAAAGTAGTCTGTACATTTTTAGGACCATCTTTTTATATCTTATAACACTATTAGTAGAGCCTATAATGTGAAAAAAATATAAAAAACACATATAATATTTTGGCTTCCAATGGTTGTAGTTAATACATTGGCAAGTTTGTTTAACTTCTTTTCAAACCTTTAAAAGTACTTTCCACTTAGCTGGCTAATTCATATAAGCTTTTACAGCAAAGGAACACAGCTAATTACAAATCAGGGTTGCTGTAACGAGGGAAACATACCAAAGAAAACGAAAGAGTTGCGTGTTTGTGATTTGACAATATACGTTGTCGCCAATCAGGGACTGGCTTCCACTTAAGAGAATGTCAGAGCGGGAAATAAAGCAACGAAAGAGGGAAAAAGAGAGCGGAGACCAACCATAGCTCTTCGCTCTCTTTTTCATGTGCCCGAAAAGTCAAAACTTCGAACCAAATAAGAAAATTGTTTTATGAGTTGTTTTGAGCAAAGTCAGTTTTGGTAGGCTGATTGTTCACAAGTCTTTGGGAAAATAGACCATTTAGTGACGAAAATAGCAGAATGTAATAATATTATCCCCACCATCTGAAGCGCACTGCCTGCCTGAATGTTTCATAGTGAGTAGCACGATTTACCTGAAAACCGCCAAATGTCAATACCAAACATGCCGATTGACCGGAAAGGTCAGTCCCACCGGAGTTGCTATAATTTACCAGGTTATATTTAGCTTGTAGACCAATATAGGAATGATGAGTGCCTTCCTCGTTCTCCCGATGTTTGAGAAATATTTTCATCCCCAGACCTAAATTCCAATTTAAGGAACCAATTGTCCTTGATTCATGTTTGTCATTTTTTGTTAGCGCATTGATACCATCATAGCCTATGCCTGTATTGACTGTAAACTCTGTTTTTTTCAATGAATATAGGGCTTGTGCGAAGTCATATCCAATGTAATATTGTACAAACCGGTCAGTTGCGAAAATGCTACCGTTCTTTTTTACGTCGTACATCACCGGAGATTTGTTGAAAGAAACACTAAAGGTAATCCCAAGAGCAGTTTTGTTTTCACGGCTCCCAATGAAACAACCTACCATTGGATGGTCGCCAAGTAAGGCCAGTTTACCGAATGGTTGCCAGCGTCCTGCAAAGACTGTGTATTCTACACCACCATCACCAGCGTTAACGTTGTATGCTTTTTGAAGCAGCGTTCCTTTGTATTGTTTGGTTTTCAGATCAGCAAACTTCCTGAAATCGGGGTGGGCGTAAAGTTCTACAATGAACCGTTCAGCAGGCATAAGATCGCTTCTTTTCGAAAGAGATAATGCCATTTTCTCTATAAAGTGGATATAATCTTTATTTACCGCAGGAAATTGAATATTATCGCCCGCATATTGCGTCCCTTCTCTACTTTTTTCTGCGCCTATAATATACGCGTTCAAAAAACCAATAATATTCTTTTCGTAATAGACTTTGCCCGTTTGGCTATCTAAACGGGACCCGGGATTATAGTATTTACAATTGTTTGTTATTGACTCGCTGAACGTATGTGTTTCGATAGAGTGGAGCAGGAGATAGGCGACAGTAGCAGAGTATATATCGCAATTGCGATGCGCATAGTCTATAATAGCATTCAGAGTATCCGTCTTACCTTCATTGTACAGTTCAGGAACTAACGTAAGGACGTTGTAGTATATATCGGCACAGGAAATCACCCTTTTTGTCATCAATTTCTCTATTGTACTTTCGGCTAACTGAGCCCTACTGACAGCATAGAAATTGGTTAAAATATACAAAACGATAAAAGCTCTTTTCACTTTTGCATGTTTTATGCAATTTATACAATATTTCGTGTCCTTTGAAGCATGATATTACTTCAAAAGCCATTAAAAAGCCCTAAAAGCCTTGAAGTCCCCTTCCAGGCTTGTTTGAACAAAGAAGTGGTGCAAGCTAATACAGTGGAAATGACTATGTGCAACAGTTGTTTCCTAATAGTAGGTTTTTGTAATTGCAAAACATTATTGTTGGGGTGGGGTATTAGGCTATAGTGGAGTATTAGAGTGGGTATATTCCTTTATCAATTGGAGATTGGTTGTTGTGGAAGTGTAGGTGGATAATGCGCTTAACCAGGGGACTAGGGTTGGAAAATTAGTCACCCTGAAGAATAGTTTTAATGCGTTTGTATAATTCATTTTTTAAATTTCTATAGCCCTCATCGTTCGGTAAGTACTTCAATACTCTGTGGTGTCCTAAATCAGACGGTATATCGGATAGTGATTGGGTAATTGGAATCACGGTCTTGCCTAATGTGTGAGCAATACCTGTTTCATACATGACATTTGGATTCGGTTCGCTAAAATCTACAATTATAATTTTCGCACAGTAAATTAAATCGAAAATATCTTGAATAAAAGTCGAGTTTCCCCAAATATCGTCTGCACGCAAACACTCCAAATTCATATGTTCAGCAACTTTTTTGATGGCTTCAAAGGTGCCGCGATAGCTTGCGTTAAAGGGCATCATTACTGAAATGAGTTTATTGTTTATTGGTTTTTGAGGTATTTTGAAAGTTGAGGGCACAAATGTTATTGTTCTTATAGCATCGATTTCTTTTATTTCAGTCGATATGTACTCTCCATTTTCAAAAGTAACCAAAGCTTGACCATCAGCTTTTATTTTTAAAGTCAAACTAGAACTTTTAATTACTTTTTTTACATCCAACAGCGCCTTTGAATGATTTAGTTTATCATCAAACAAGAAATAGTCTGGGTTTACTAAAGCTTCAATTACACGACACAAATCTCTGTTGGGTAATTTATCATTTTCGTTATTTTTTTCGTTCAATTCCTCAAGAACACTTTGCACCCATGCTGCTCTAGTTGATCCATCATGGAAATATTCAAGGTCAAGATCAAAAAAAACTTTGTTAATTGCGTTGAAGAGCGATAAAGAAAGTAGTCAAAAGGTGCGTTACCGCATATCATTTCAGCAAGTAAATTCAAAGACGGTTTTTTCATTTTCATAATATTGCGAAATCTAAGAAGAGAGCTGATTTATTGTAATAAGAATATTTAAAAAAAATAACAAAAATACTTCCCAAAAACGATGATAGTTATAGTCTACGCATAGTTTTAGAAAATCCAATAAAATTAGAAACATCATTATGTAAATTCAACAATCTTTTAGTTTGATAACTAAAATACAAAAAAGCGGAGAAACCGCTCTACGCTCTGTTTCTCCGCTCTCCTATTCGTGCCCCAGACGGGAATTGAACCCGTACTCGCCTTGCAGCAAACAGGATTTTAAGTTCTTTTCATTATGGTTTAATATGGTTTCATTTGGTTTAAAATACGCTGATAATCAATTAGTTAACTAAAATAAAAATACTTAAAAAACCACACAAAACCACTAAATGTTGTACCTATGTTGTACCAAATTCGTAACTTTGTTTTCTAAACTCTTCATTACATGGCTTCGGTAAAAGTTGTTTTGAGACAGAAAGAAAGTAAAGACGGCACTTATCCTTTGGCAATTAGGATAACAAAAGACCGAAAAACCTCTTTTGTCCATTTAGGATACAGCATAAAAGAAACTGAATGGGATGCAGTTAATCAGAAGGTGAAAAAATCTCATCCAAATTCAAGTAGGTTGAACAACCTATTACTTAAGAAATTATCGGAAGCTAACGAAAAGAAGATTGAGCTTGAAACCGACAAAAAGGATACTTCGTCTAAAGTTATAAAGAGCACCCTTAAATCCAAAGAAGCTACCTTTTTTAAACAAGCGGATATTTACATAGACATGCTTAAAAAGCATGGGAAGTTTAACCGAATTTCATCTGACCAGCCAAGAATAAAGCACTTCAAGGAATTTTTGGATGGCGACGACATAAATTTTAAAGATATTACCGTTTCATTGCTCAATAGGTTCAAGGCCTATTTAAAGGGTAGTCGTGAAATAACTGACCGAACTGTAGTTAACCACCTGATAGTGGTTAGAACTATATTCAATCAGGCTATCAAAGGAAATTTGGTAGACCCCAAATATTATCCATTTGGGAAAGGAAAGGTTCCAATAAAATTTCCTGAAACTTTAAAAATTGGCCTAACGCCTGAAGAGGTAAAAGCCATCGAAGATTTAGTGTTGCCGCCAGATTCATATTTGAATAACGCAAGGAATATTTGGCTATTCTCGTTCTATTTTGCGGGAATGAGGGTGTCGGATGTATTGCGTATTAAGTGGTCTGATTTGCAGAATGACAGGCTCTATTACTCAATGGGAAAGAACGCAAAAGCTGGCTCTTTGAAAGTGCCAGCGAAAGCCCTGAAGATAATTTCTCAATATAACCGTGAGAGTAGTATTCATGATCTGATTTTTCCTGATTTACAGTCATTGGAAGATTTGAAAGACCTGTATAAAGTGCAAAGCAAGATAGCTACGACAATTAGAAGATTGAATGAAAATCTCGAGGTTATTGCAGGCCAGGCAAGCATTGATAAGAAACTAACCATGCATATTGCCCGACATACATTTGGCAATATCTCTGGGGATAAGATACCAATACAAATGCTGCAAAAGTTATACAGGCATACTTCAATTACTACGACAATAGGGTATCAGGCTAATTTCATCCACAAAGATGCCGACGATGCATTAGATGCGGTGGTAGGCTTTTAATAGAAAGGCTTTATAGGCTATCTATATTCTCTTTAATCCTTTCAAGTAATAGCTCAAAGGCGGGTTGCCCTTTATAATATAAGTTGGCTGTAGCAGCATATCTTTTTTCGAATTGCGCTCGTAAATCGAGATCATTAAGAAGAAATGCTTCATTTTTGGAAATAGGTATCTCTTTATCTTTGGGAGGGAACCTAGCTTCTTTGTGTGCTAAATACGCATCCGAGCCTATGAAATCCTGAACTTCCTTGATATCAAGCAAGCTATATACATCATAATATTGCCTCATTAGGTTGGGTTTTGCTTCCTTCCCTTCCTGCTCCTGTCTGAATTTCGTTGCTATAGTTTGCAGCTTTTCAACTAAAGTATAGCCAGGGTGATAACACGGTATATCAATCGCTCTATTGTCAATTATATCTATGCCCTTAGTAGAGGCGGCTTTGTCATAAGCCCAGGAACTTATTGTTTTACGCTCATTTGGCGTTACTGTATCGAACCCAGCTTCCAGCAAAATACCTTCCTTAAGCCCTTCAATATTCTCAGTATGGCTTTTGTATAATAGCCTGATTCCGCCACTATTGTAGTTATTGGGGCTATCAAATGTGGTATCTCTTTCAACAGAGACAATTCCATCAATCTTAATCGCCTTGGCTAGCCAGTCGTAATAATCCTTACGGGACTTTATAGCATTAGGCTTTGTGTTTTTTGGGTTTGTATTAACCGCGATTTCAATGGGTGGCTTGATATGAATATCTATATCTTCCGAGAACCTTTCTATAATTCCATAGCCCTTTGACAATGAAGTTCCGCCTTTTAATTCAAACTCAAATTTCTGGCTTTTAAGGCCAAACAGAACATGCATTATCCAGTAATCTTTTTCGATTAACTGCGCCTGAATTTTTAGGTCTTTTGCTAAAAGCCTCAGCAGGTCTGGGAATTCCTTTAACTCGTGTAAATATTTAGCGGCCATAAGAAACATGGGTATTTTGCGTTACGAAAGGTGCAAATAAGGCTTTTGCCTTGGCATTACCATAACTCAGCACAGATTGCTTCAATTTTGTAAAATCTAAGGTTTGAGCTTTTACCAGAACATTCTTTAAAACTTCAGCTTTATCCTCGGCAAGATTTTCAAGGTTATTAACAAGATCAACCAATAAAAATTCCTGAGTTAGCTTTTTAGGAAAGCGGTGCTTTGCTTGAAAAACGAATTTTCTGCCGCCAAGTTCAAATTCACCGTGGCGTTTATGGTTATAGACTATTCTGATATTATAGAGCTGAGTGGTTCCTACTCCCAAACTATTATAAGCATTAGGAGATGTAAGTAAGAAATCATCTTCTTTTAGGAATTTTCGCACTAAAACTTCTTCTTCCGGTGGAACTGAACCAAAAACTGTTTTTTTGGGTACATAGTATAAGCCAGCGGATAGTTTCTCGAGAAAGCCGCTTTTAACAAGTTGCGTTAAATGACGGTCAACAGCATTAGACCATTGCGCCAATTCAGATCGCCTATATACCTTGCCTTCTGCTAAGTGCTTTTTAAATTCTTCTACCTTCTTTGTCATATAACCAATGCCTCTACTGCAAATATAGCATGCTTTGTGTCTAATTGCAAGTATTGCAATTGAAAATTCATGCAATTATTATGTTTTATACCCATTTTTCAAGAATATACAAAATAAGCACCCTGAGAACACCAGAAGAAACATCAGTATAGAAGGTTTACTTTTTGGTAATTTAAGGTACTTAAAGTACCGCTTTAGAGACTTTTTCAAACTAGTTCTTTCTGAAAATAGTTTGCATTAACTATTGAGAAACAACAGTTAACGCAAATAGAATCATTTTCGGCTGCGACGCTTTAATGCAAAAACAAGGTCGAAATATTGCCGTTCTTGTTACAGTTCCAAATTCTAAGTTCCCGCAACCACTCATAAACAAGCCTGTTTACATGATTGTATGCACTGGAATATATTACAGCCTCTCTGGTAATAAGATGGTAGGTGAAATGTGGGTCTTTATAAATCACCACTTCTGCGCTGTTTTTCCCAGGGTAAATAACAATCTCAACTGAAGGGTTGGCAACCAGTAGTCTTTTAACCTTGCTATAGTGGCTCAAATTAATGACTATTTCTTCCTGTGAAGATTCTAATACAATTAAATGAATATCCGCAAAGCCATAGGCTTTGAGATCAATCTTTTCAAGCGGCTTTATCTTTCTTAAATCGGGTATCAAGTTATTTATTTCCCTGTAGATTAGTTTAGATACATTCGACATTTTTAAAACTCCGTTATGTTAGTAACGGGGCTTGTTTAGGGCTAACTTTAAAAGTTGAGAATTGTTGACAGGCAAAACAGAAAGTACTCAAGGCCTTGCTTATCGCGGATGTCTGGGCGGTATATGTATTTTAGATCGGTCAATTTGCCGATTAAACTTTCTTCAATTTGGGTTTCTTTGGTCATTATATGTAAACAGAAATTATGTGTATTTGAAAATTATCTATCATTATTGTAAAAATAGCAATTTATCTTTCTTTTCCCTTATTCTTAGTAATATCCTTTCTTGGTATTTCATTACGGTTTAGGCCTTTCAGCCGCCCCCGTATTTTCTCCATGTCATATTCCTGTTTGCCTAAGACAAGACCTTTGAAATAGATGTTGTGCTCGTTTTTGTTAGCAACAATAGATTTCACAAGTTCAGGCTCGTGAATTGCCAATAGATAGCCGTGGTTGAAGCCCTTTAAGTACTGTTGTTCTTGTGTTTCCATATTTAAAAAGTTTCGTGGGCGTTTTTGTTAAGGTATTCGTGTATGGAGGCGGTATCATAGAGAATGATCTTTCGCTCCGGCTGAGTGAATCGGATTTTTCCTTCATCCCGTAATTTCTGCAAAGTGGTCTTGCTGGAAATGCGGAGCATTTTCATGGCTTCTTCGCCAGAAATCCATTTTTCGATTTTAGCTCCACTCTTTTCTTTGATGCGCTCTACAACCCTTTCTATTAAGGTATAAAACGCAATATCTTCAAGGCAGATGACTTCCATAGTTTGTATTATTTACAGGGCGGTAAGATATGGATTATGTTTTGTTATTAGTACGGGAAAAATACGGTATTTGCCGATTTTCACTAATTATTTTGGAATAGTAGGGTGGGCTATTAAATGTTGTACCTATGTTGTACCAAATAAAAAAACCGACTCTTTCGAGTCGGTCTAAAACCTTCATAAACCATTGGTTTTCAAGTGCCCCAGACGGGAATTGAACCCGTACTCGCCTTGCAGCAAACAGGATTTTAAGTCCTGCGCGTCTACCGATTCCGCCACCAGGGCATTTCTTTGCCTTCAATGATTTGAAGGACTTTATCGCAAAAAAAAACCATCCAGATATTAACATTCTGGATGGAATCTTTAGAGCGGAAGACGAGACTCGAACCCGCGACCCCAACCTTGGCAAGGTTGTGCTCTACCAACTGAGCTACTTCCGCATTTGTTTTTAAGAACTATTATTCCGTTTCGAGAGTGCAAATATAGAGACGGTTTCCGGAAAAACAAACAAAAAAATGAAGAAAATAAATCACCATGTTTTTAAGGTCTTACAGTAGTAATATTTTATCGTCTAAGTAATTGATATAGAGTTGTTTATGGGGTTGGTAGTTGTACAAATAACGCCCAAATTTATCTGTTGCCGCCATTGTAAAAACCTATTGTTATCTTTGAGGCCGCTATGGCATCCGCTCCATTTATTTCGCTCATAAAAAAAGACCTCCTAATGGAGTGGCGTCAAAAACATACGTTGTTTGGCGTTGTTTTATATGTTGGGTCTACGGTATTTGTTATCTATATGATGAGCGGCCAGCCCGAGTCGCGGATATGGAATGCACTGTTCTGGATCACGCAACTTTTTGTAGCTGTTAACTCGGTAGCCAAAAGCTTTTTGCAAGAGAGTCCATATAGGTTCAGGTACTACTTTACTATTGTCAGGCCGGCAACTTTCTTGCTGGCAAAAATGGTGTACAGCGTTTTGCTCATGTTCCTGATGAGTCTGGTAAGCCTTGGTCTGTTTTATCTTATGTTGGGTTGGCCATTGGTGCAGGGCGGCTTGTTTTTGGTTATTACGCTTACAGGTAGTCTAAGTTTATCTGCGGTATTTACTTTCTTATCGGCTATAGCGGCGCGTGCGCAGCAGAACTCGGCCCTTATGGCTATATTAGGTTTCCCTCTTGTAACCCCTGCATTAATGATATTGAGTAAGCTGGCGCTCTCTGCGCTCGAGCCAGTATACATGCCTGGCTGGTGGAGCCTTGCTCTGGTACTTGTTGGGCTCGATGTGCTGGTTATTGTGCTTGGCGTCATATTGTTTCCGTTTCTCTGGCAGGAGTAGGGTAAGTATTTGTAGTTTTCTCTGTTTTATTGGTTGGTTCACCGTCACACAATTGTAGAAAACACCGGTTTGGCGCGGTTGTTGTATTTATTGTTTGTGCCTGAGCAATATATACAGGCAGAATAAAGTAATTTTGATTAATTTGCATCTATATGAAGTTGATAGTTTTTAAACGATTACTGATTGTTTGTCTTGCGCTTACCAGCGTATTTGAGGCGGGGGCGCGCACTACCAAGCCTAAAGTATATTTCAAACTGCTGGAGGCATATACGCAGCGCACCGTTGCCGGTCGCGAAGGCGGCATGGCTAATACCGACTACCATTTTGTAATTATCTGGCAGGGCGCCGCCTACCCCGAAACTTTTTTCTGGCGTGGCGAAAATGGTTTTCTGCCCTGCAACATTGAGAAAGTGAGCAAAATAACCAAGCGCACTGCCAATTTGCCCAAGGGTATGGACTATCAGGTACTGGAGGGAATGGGCGACCAACTGAAAAAAGGCGATACGCTAATTCTTACACCCGTAAAAGGCGGCAAGTTTGCGGTGCCGGCAGAAGTGCCGGAAAAGGCTAAGAATACGTTGTTTTTCAAAACGGGCACAAGCGGGTGGCTGTCGTACGCAGTTAAGAAAATAGCTAAGAAGCAAGATATTATGGCGCCGTAGCGGCGAAAGTAGTGTTTTTGTTTATGTTTTGAATCCTTTATACCTGTTATATGAAGAAGTTAGTATTTGCGGCATTGGCGGTTGCGTGCTGCACCGGAGTGAGGGCGCAGTCGTGGTTACCTAAAAATGGTAATGGTCCGGTAAAGTTCAAAGAGGCCGATGCGCTGTACCCCAAAAGTCAGGATACCGAGCCGGAAGAGTTGCAGCAAAAGGGCGGCGACCGAAAGGAAAAGAAAGAAGGCGCTAATCATCTTTACAACCGCTGGGCGTGGTACTGGAAACAACACCTTGATAAAGACGGCTACATGGTGCCGCCTGTAAAATCACTGCGGGAGTGGCTTGACTACATGGACAAGGTGAACAGCAACGCTAAGGCTGCGCGCACCACTATTTTTCCTGCCAACTGGTTGTTTCAGGGACCATCTACCACCGACGGTGGCTATGCGGGTATTGGCAGGCTCAATGTTGTGGCTTTCGATCCGGTAGACTCTAACACTATTTATGTGGGTAGCCCTGCCGGAGGTACATGGAAAACAGGCGATGGCGGTCTTTCATGGACAGTATTGTACGAAAACCTGCCAACGCTGGGCGTTGCTGATATAAAAATAAATCCGCGCAACCGCAACACTGTCATTGTTGCTACAGGCGACGGCGATGCAGGCGATGCCTACAGCAGCGGCATAATTATTTCGCACGATGGCGGTACTAGCTGGTCTACCACAGGGCTAAGCTGGTTGCCTACCGACTACAACTCGGCGCGTAGCCTGCTCATCAATCCGGTGGATACCAATTCCCTGATGGTAGCAACGAATAATGGTATATATAAATCATTCAATAGCGGAGTATCGTGGACCAATGTATCGTCTGGAAACTATAAACAAATATTGTATAAGCCCGGCGATACAAGCATAGTTTATGGCAGCATGTATACCGATACCGCAGCGCAAATAATGCGCTCCACCAATGGCGGCCGCACCTGGACGCCAGTAACCTCGTTTCGCGAGGCGCAGCGCATAGCCCTGGCGGTTTGTCCTTCAAGTCCGTCTATTGTCAAAGCTTTGGCTTCTGAAAACGGATCGGGGCTGAAGGGTATTTATGGCTCTACCGATAATGGCGCCACCTTTACCCCCATTTTTACCGACGATACCGACTGCACTAACAACTTGCTGTGCTGGGATCTGGGACTTCCTACCACATCTTGCGGCGGTCAGGGCTGGTACGATCTATGTATCGCCATAAATCCTGCAAATGCCAACGAAGTAACTGTGGGCGGCGTTAATACCTATTTCTCCAACGATGGCGGCCTGTCGTGGGTGATAGCCAACACTTGGTGGGGCGGCCTGCCCGGCGTGGAGACCGTACATGCCGATAAACACTTTTTGGGCTACCATCCGCTCACCGGCGCTCTGTTTGAGACTTGCGACGGCGGTGTTTACAAAAACTATGGTCCCGTTACAGAATCATGGATCGACCTTTCGAATGGGTTGGGTATTACTGAGTTTTACCGCAACGCCGTGGCCAATGGCGTACCGCACTGTATAGGCGGCGCACAAGATAACGGCACCAAAATGGTAGATGGCGGAACAAGTACGGACTTGACCGGAGGCGATGGTATGCAGCCGCTCATCAACTACGGCGACCCTGCTAATATTTTTTATTGCTCTTACCAAAATGGATCAATAGACATGACCCGCGATGCCGGAGCCAATTATCACAGCATTACAGCGAGCCTGGGTGAATCGGGCGGATGGGTTACTCCCTATGCATTGCATCCCTCCGATACCGCAACGCTGCTTTTAGGATACAAAAACATGTATGTTTCGCACGATAACGGAGATAGCTGGACGCCGATGTCGCCGGTTTTCGATTCGGATGCGTATATCGATGTGATTGCCATTTCTCCTTCCAATCCGAATTATGTATACACCGTTCATAACGACTACAGCATTTGGAAATCTGTCATCAACTACACTACCAACTTCGGTGTTACCTGGGATACCATACATATACCGTTCACAAATTTCATATCTGATCTGGTAGTAAATCCTACTAATGAGAAAAAAATATGGGTAACTGTAAGCGGCTACAGCGCCACCGACAAAGTGTACCAATACAATTTGGCCACCGACACCTGGATAAACGAGCGTGGCACATTGCCCAACCTACCGGTAAACTGTATTGTAATAGATACGTTCTCTAAATCGCGCTACATAGGCACAGACGCAGCGGTATTCTACAGAGATACCACCATGACCGACTGGATGCTTTACAATGCCAATCTGCCGGCAGTGCATGTTTCTGACCTCAACATCAACTACAATCTTGGCGAGATATGGGCGGCCACCTTTGGCAGAGGAATGTGGAAAAGCGTGAAGGCCGAACAACCGCCACCACTGGCAGTTACACAGTTTGCAAACGATGTAATTAACGTTGCGCCCAATCCATCGAATGGAGTGTTTACCATTACAGCAACCGGCACAATGCTTAAATCCGGACCAGTGAGCATAAGGATAGTAGCTGCCGATGGCAAAACCATGGTACAGCAAACTGGTGAGTTCGACGCACATAACAGACTGAAAATCAGTGCGCAATCGCTGCCATCCGGTTTTTATATCTGCGAGTTATCTAATGCAAAAACAGTATCGCGTACGCGCTTAGTTATTTACTAAAGAACATAATTTACTGTACAAAGGCAAATGGAGTAGCTAAACATACTCTGTTTGCCTTTATCAATTACTCAGGTAGCGCAGGTACTTTTCTGTTAGGGTACTGTCGCCAGTTTATTGCTCTGCCCATTGTGCCGCGCAATCGTTTAAGCTTGGGTTCATTTTCAATATTGGCAAAGTTTGGCTCGTATGCCGATGATGGGTCGATTGATGGTTGTAGATAATTGTATGCTTTTAGCGAGTCGGTGATAAACGGCAAGCTATATACCGGCGATAAAAAACGTTTGTTGGCAAACCTCTGCAGTGTAGCCGACTGAAATGGGTCGGTGGCGAGCGCTACGCTTTTGTATCCAAGATCGTTGGCCAGTAAATAAGAGTAATATACATTTTCTGTGCTGTGGCGCGCTTTTTTCTCTGCAATTATATGCTCTTTAGGCACTCCCAACTGTTGCGCATAGAGCCCCATTACCGTGCCTTCGCAATAACCGGAATATACCGCGCCACCCGAGAAAATAATGTTTTTGGCATAGCCGTTTTTGTATAAAATATAAGACCAAAGCACACGCGCTTTCATTACGGAATCCCAAGCCCCATTTTTGAACGGTATTCCTGGAACGATTATGGCGTCGAATGGTTTGAATGTTTTCGCATTATCTAAACGGCGGATAGCAGCTTTTTTCGAGCCGATACAGCCGGCTAGCCCTGCCATTATTGTTATTGCTATTAGCGCTATTGCGCAGCCTGATCTGATAGTCAACTCAATGTTTTGTTCAAATATATAATAGCCCACCAATATGTGTAAAATATGGTCATAGAAAACGGGTATTGAAAACTTTGTTTTTGTATTTTTATTATCGTAACCACAACCTGATCTCTATGATAATAGACGTATCATCACACAACGGAAAAATAGATTTTGCTAAAGCAAAAGCAGCGGGAGTAGAAACCGCAATTGTTAGGGCGTCGCTGGGCTATGGCGATAAAGACAATATGCTGGAAACCAATGCCCAAGGTTTCGCCAATGTAGGCGTAGCTGTAAGTTACTACCACTTTGCCTATCCCGATGCAAAGCGTGGCGGAACCGTAGTGAGCGATGCTGCAACAGAGGCTGAGTATTTTGTAAATACAGTAGCGCAGCTACCGCCCTACGTAAGGCTTTGGGTAGACCTTGAAAATTGGGATGCTAAAGGCAAGGATAGTCCCCTGTCTCCGGCCGATTATCAGCTATGGCTGACCACTTTTTTAGGGAAAATAAAAGAACTTACCGGAAAGGATGCAGGCATATATACCTACAAAAGCTATTTCGATACTCATTTGCCAGCCGGCCATCCGTTTGGCGACTTTAAGTTGTGGATAGCCAATTATTCGGCCAAGGTAAAACCGCCAATACCCAAAGGTTTTAAAAAATATTATCTCTGGCAATACTCCGATTCGGGTTCCGTTGCAGGCATCATCGGAAAAGTTGATTTGAATAAGCTAAACACAGTGTAACTCTTGTTCGTACTTCATCGGATTGTTTGCCTTATTACGGCTGTGATTTGGCATTTGTTAAGGCTTGTGTAGAAAAAATGATTGGTTGGCAATATTTATTTTCTGCTTTCGTTAGAGTACCATCCGCAAACAATTACACAAACCAATTTAACGCAATAAAATGACAGACAATACTAAAAAGTTGCCTGATGGCCTGTACTATATCGGCATGGGTTTAGTGGCCATAAGCGCTTTGGTAATTTCGGCTCCTCTGTTGTTCAAGATGGATATGCATAATCTGTTCGGATTTTTTCTGGTCAATTATGTCATTACAATAACCTATCTGATTGTTATATGGTACAAAAAAAGCTGGCATTGCATCTTCCCGCTACTTGTTTTGATGCTGATCAGCGCCTATTCGCTCAATAGAGATATACCCATATTTGAAAGTACAACTAATTGGTTGGTCGTTGTTTTAGCAATTTCTGCTGTCAATTACCTATTGCTTCCATTTATTGATCGGTTCAATAAACTAACCAGAAAGCTAATGGGCTTTGTTTTGGGTATATCGTTTATGGTATTTGTGTATTTGACGATATATCTGTTCCCGGTTTATCCGTTTGGCATTATTGCTAGTTTTTTTATTGGATTATCGCTTCATTGTTTTGCGCCAGCATTGTTTGTCATTTACACCATCAAGTATGCACGTCGAATAATTAAAAGAGACAGATCGTTTTTACGAAGTTGTACTGCTGGTGTATTGTTCTCGGTAGTAGTTGTTGGTGCATACAGCATACAATGGGGTAGGGTAAACAGGCTTGCCACAAAACTATACCGAAATACCCTCATTGCAGACAATACAGATCTTCCGGGCTGGGTGGCGCTTGCACAGGGACTCCCTGATAACTGGATGACAGAAAAATACCTGAAGGGAAATCTTGTTTATACTATGCCATCAGGCAAGGCATTCGACTTCGATTTTGGATTGCCAACTAAAAATTTTGAAGAGAAACGCCAGCACGATCCGTTGATTATGATAGCCGGTATTTTTAGCAAGCCGCCGGAAATATCAACAGAAGATAGAATCAAAGTATTGGAGTCTATGTATTTGTCGCGCCACCAAACACAAGACAGGTTGTGGAATGGAGCAAATCTGTATACCAGAAACATAATGTCGAATATCCGGATATGGCCAGAACAAAGGCTCGCCTATACCGAAAAAACGATTACTGTACAGAACATTGGTAAAACAGATAGCTGGTGGGATAAGGAAGAGGCGATATATACTTTTCATCTTCCAGAAGGTAGCGTTGTTACTTCCCTCTCGCTGTGGATAAATGGTAAAGAACAAAAAGGCGTATTAACGGGCAGAGCTCGCGCCGACAGTGCTTACAAACAAATAGTGGGCATTGAGCAGCACGATCCATCTCTGGTACACTGGCAGGAAGGAAATACCGTATCTGTGCGGGTATTCCCCGTTTTACCTAACGAAACAAGGGTTTTTAAGGTTGGGGTAACAACACCGCTTACCAAGATGAACGACAAATTGGTTTATGAAAACAATTGGTTTGAGGGCGCGAGCTTCACAGATGCCGACGAAACCAAACAAATAGATTGGGTTACAGAGCCCAAAGGACTGGCAATGCCGGCGGAATACATAAAAAATGGAGACCACAGGTATAAAAACGAAGGCCCTTACAACCCTGATTGGAAAATTGAGTTTACCGACCCTGGCATCAAATCAGCTTCCTTCTCTTTTGCAGGTAATAAATATGAGATAGGCGACTATACGCGCAAAAGGCAAACAACAGACTTCTCTGAAGTTTATCTTGACATAAATAGCGCTTGGACAGAAGACGATCTAAATAGAACCTTGGAGACGGTGAAAGGTTATCGAATGCATGTGTTTAACGAAACAATGATAACAATTGATAATGCACAGAGCGATGCAAACAGAAAATTGTTGCGGGCATTACTCAACCAGCGTTTCAGCCTGTTCCCATTTTATAGTTTACCGAATCCGGCGCAAACTTTGGTAGTTACCAAATGTAGTAGAGTGTCGCCCAGTCTTAGAGATTTGAAAGAAAGCGATTTTGCACAGAAACTGGGCGATTATTTAGGAAGCAAACCGCCCGTAAAACTGTTTAATCTTGGGCCTGAGCTTAATCCCTATTTAAAAACACTACAAGAACATAGAGCCTTTAATTATGAACAGGGCAACGCAGCGCTGTTACAAGAATTGGTTCATAACAAAACGTTCGCAACTAATATAGAAAACGATAGTGTTGTAGTGATTAATAATGCAGGTGTGCAGCTCACAAAAACGTCGGGTGCAACCAGCTCCGAAAACGGACCGGATCACTTGATGCGATTGTTTGCCTATAACCACCTAATGTCGAAAATGAAAAAAGGGTTGTTTGCAACTACAGACGTAGATACAAATTTGGTGAATGAAGCAGAACAGGCCTATATAGTTACGCCGGTCAGCAGCCTGATAGTACTGGAAACGCAAAAAGACTACGACCGGTTTGGCATAAAAAAAGGCAGCAATGTACTCGACAACGCAAGTTTAAAGTCGCAAGGAGCTGTACCGGAGCCTCATGAATGGGCTTTGATAATAGTGTGTTGTGCCGGATTGTACTGGGTGTATTACAGAAACCGTAAACGTAACACAGGGGTAGGAGCATGATTGTAGCGTCGAGTTTATTCCCAAGGGTAGTATCCCGGAAACAAGCAGCAGCCACACTACTTGTTGTTTACCTATTGCTTATTTGCCTGTTGCTATCTGCATATGTTCCTTGGCATTCAGTCAATTTCATTCTTGGTGTTATAGGTTTGCCGCTTACAGTAATTTATGGTAGAGTTGCGCCTACTTCAAACAGATTTTTATACTTGGCAGTGGTATTAGTTGGCGCTACCTTTTTTATTGCCGAACAGGCTGTATTATTCATAGCTTGCTCAGCTATTATGTTTGCATTATGGGAGGCAGTATGGGGTAAGGCGCCTTTTATTATGCTACTCACGGTACTGCTTATGTCGCCAACCGCGCAGTTTTTGATTGGGGTATTCAGTTTCCCAATAAGGCTGCAACTTACAAAACTGGCGGGTTATGCGCTTGCCTCTGTTGGGCAGGCTGTTACTATCCATGGAAATGTTATAACCCGCAACGGCTTCGATTTTTCAGTCGATCCGGCCTGCGTTGGTTTGAAAATGTTATTAACATCATTGCTTTTTGGCATATTCATCATCGCCCTTTTGCAACACAGGCATCAAAAGTATCTGGGTATAGGGTCAGTATTCATTTCCTTAACTCTTGTTGCGCTGCTGAATATTCTTGCCAATATCATCCGGATTATCACACTTGTACAATTCAGTATATTACCGAAAAATCTTCTGCACGAAGTGATTGGCTTAGCGTGTTTGATTGTCTATGTTTTACTTCCATCTGTATTGATAATCAATTTGTTAGTACGCTTAAACGGAACAAGTGTTTATCCGGTAACGAAAGAGGTTATAGCACCTCGTCAAAGCAAAAACCTTTCGTTTATATTATCTGTTATTGCTATTCCCGTTATTATTGTTTCGGCGTGGTGGTCAGGGAATAAACAAGTGGTGTTACCTGCTGCAGCTACGCCGTATGTTGCTGGTTACAATGGCTCTTGGTACGAACCCGACATACTACAATACAAAAATGATGCTTCGTTGGTGTACATAAAGAAGCTGAAAGGAGGATTATATGGTGAGCACAACCCGCTTATGTGCTGGCTGGGAGCAGGGTACCAGTTCAAGAGTGTTGAGCAGGCAACGGTAATGGGTAAGCAAGTGTATGTTGGGCTACTTACAAGAGACCAAGAACAGTTGTACACTGCATGGTGGTACGACAATGGGAAAACGACAACAATCAGTCAAATGGAATGGCGATGGCAGGCGGTTGTTAACGGTGAAAGCTATGCTGTAGTTAATGTGACGGCTTCGAGCAGAAAAGCTCTTGAAACAGAATTGGCTGTAATAATTTCCCAAAAACAATTCGCATCGGCTTTGAGGTAACTAAACGCACCTTAAGTGTCGCTTTGTTTATAAATTCTGAATAATGCAAAACAAGCCTTATTTTGCACACTATGGCAGAAATAGCATCTAAAAAAGGTAATCGGCTGACTTGGTTCATATTAATTGCTATGTTAGCAGGTATAGCCACAGGGTATTTTCTAAATACTAATTACTCAGTAGGCGCGCCGAGTTCGCTCGATAAGATACTACAGTCATTTTCTCTGCTTGCCGATATTTTTCTTCGACTCATAAAAATGATCGTGGCGCCATTGGTATTTTGTACGCTGGTAGTAGGGGTTGCCAAGCAAGGTAGTGTGCAAACCGTAGGTCGAATAGGCGGTAAAACATTACTTTGGTTTTTATGTGGCACATTGGTTAGCCTCACTTTAGGTATGGCGCTGATCAACTTTTTTCAGCCCGGAGTGGTGATGGGGTTGCCGCTACCCGAGGCTGTAGCTGCCAATGCACCGCAGGCTTCGCTGACACTAAAGGATTTTATAAGTCACATTTTTCCAACAAGTATTTTTGAGGCTATGGCCAAAACGAAATATTGCAAGTGGTAATATTTTCACTGTTTTTTGGCGTTGCAACAGCAGCAATTGGAGAAAAAGGCGAGATTGTAGTGCGTGCATTAGATGCAATGGCGCACGTAATACTCAAAATGACGGGCTTTATCATGAATTTTGCCCCTTATGCCGTGTTTGGCGCTATGACCAATGTAATAGGAAAGCAAGGTTTAGGTATACTGAAAATCTACTCAAGATTTATAAGTGAGTTCTATTTTGGTTTACTGATATTATTGCTTGTTCTTTTGGTAGTAGCTTTCTTGTTTATTGGACAAAGGGTAGTTGTATTGCTGCGTCATATAAAAGAGCCGGTCTTAATATCATTTTCAACATCGAGTAGTGAAGCGGCTTTTCCAAAACTACTTTTGGAGTTAGAGCGTTTCGGTTGCGATAATAAGATTGTGAGTTTTGTATTGCCGCTTGGCTATTCGTTCAATCTCGATGGTTCGATGATGTATATGTCATTTGCTAGTATTTTCATTGCTCAGTGCTACGGTATTCATTTAGATAGCGGTACTCAATTGAGCATGCTATTGACTCTGATGATTACCAGTAAGGGTATAGCGGGTGTTCCAAGGGCATCGCTTGTAGTTATTGCCGGTACTTTGGCAACATTCAAAATACCAGAAGCCGGTTTGGCTCTGTTGTTAGGCATTGATCCGCTGCTGGATATGGGCAGGTCGGCCATGAATACTATTGGTAATAGTATAGCAACAGCAGTAGTGTGTAAATGGGAGGGCGCTTTAAAACATGCTAAATGACGATAGACAGTGGGCGCTGCAGGATTAATTGCTAATTTTGCCATTTCAAACATAGGGATATGGCTGGCAAACTTGTTACATTGTTGAGTTTAGCGATCATAGGGATAGTACTGCCCCAATACTGTTTGGCAGTATCAGCAAGCAGTGGTAAGAACATCCATTTTTTCTCAGAGGCTTTTACAGTGATAAATTTGGCATTGCTTGTTACAGCGTTAATATCTATAAAACAGTTCTTTTTTCCCAGCGAACAAAATCGTACTGTTTTTCAGGTATTCAATCTCATTTTTACGGTAGTTTTTTATGTGGCAAGCCTTAGTTTTCTTATCACCTATAGGGAGTACTACATTGGCTTTGAAACGCTAAGCGCTATTGACTGTGTTAAAAAGATATTTCTGGAACGCGATACTGCCACTGCCAAACATTGGATTATTGTGTTTGCAGCAATAATTAATGTTGCGTACATAATTAAAAATGGTAGAGACGCTGGTTTTGAAGGATAGACGTTACAGCTATCTTTTTGATAACAATAGCGCCTGATTGTACTCTTCAAGTCTGTTATTGGCTATTCAGCTACTTTTTAATAGCGTTGCCAATTGATTTTACAACCAATAGCCCCAACATGCCAAAACTAATAACCCATGCCATCCAAACCGGCCAGCCGGGTAACATCGTCAATACCAGACCTTGCGCTACTGCAGCTTTAGATGCAATTAACTGAACCAAAGTAGTTACGGCAATGGCAAGTACCAAAGTAAGGGCTACAAGGGGCAGAAACTTGCTTGTCATGTATTTTGCAACGTATTTTGGGCTGTAGCCCAATTGCAGCAAAAGTGTAAGCGACTCTTTTGATTTTGCAATAGTCAATTCGATAAATAAAATAAAAACTAACGAGCCAATACCCATCAGCAGCAATGCTAACACACCTGTGGCGCTTGCTACTACCTCAACAATACCTCTTATCTTACTCCAACGAAGATTTTGAGCATTTGTATTATAGTCGTGTTTTGTCAAATAGTCTGCGAATTTGGTATTAGAGGGATCTTTTGTTTTCAATATTATTTGGGAAACGCCATAACTGGCGCCGGGTTTCCCAAATTTATTGTTGCCATAATCTATAAACGACTTGGGCGCTAATACAGATCCAATTCTATCAGAAAACCCGACTACATGAGCCTGATAGGTTTCTGCCTTATCGTCTCGACCAACTTTTAGGTTGAGTGCAATCGATTTTACGGATGTCTCTGATAATTTTGGCAAGTTCTGACTTGGTGCAAATACATAGTTATAGATATCCAGAAATTGAGACGAAATAATTATTGGCAGGTCGCGGCTTCCGGGTTCCCATTTCCAGCCATCGGGTATTTTATCAATAAACTTATCTGGTACGCATTCCAGTGGCAGGTCGGTAGCAAAAGCGAGTCTGCCGCCCATCATTGCATATACCGGAAAATGATTTGAGGTTATTTCGCCAATATCCTGTACTTCGGGAGCCATTTTTAGCGAATCTATTTCCAGATTCGTAAATATGGTAGCATTTTTTATACCCATATTTTGTTCAGTAACGCGCTTCCCTATTATCATAAAGGTACTGCCCAGCGTATCCTGCTGATTCTTGCCGTAGAGCAATTCCCGAAAGTTCCACCAGATCATTACAGCCAGCAGTAGCAAAGTAGCGCCAACAAACAGAGCGCCCATGGCCGCCCACAGCCTTGACGATTGACCACTTTTAAGCAACAGTTTTTTTAGAATTCCTTTTTGTATTTGATCGCTCACAGTATTACGGTTTGTGTGTAGGGGAAAAAGCTATTTTCATCGAGGTCGGCCAATAACATACCTGCATTTTGTTGCGCTACAACTTCAGCTATCAATTGTATGGCTTTGTTGGTGTTGGCATGGTCTAAGTGACTGAACGGTTCATCCATAAGCAGCCAGTCAAAGGGCTGTAATAGCGAGCGAATGATGGCTACCCGTTGTTGTTCTCCGTAAGAGAGGGTTGATGCCAGACTGTTTCTTTTATCTTTCAATCCAAGACGCTCCAGCCAAACACTTGTTTGCTCTTCGGTCACCGTATTAGTTTGCCTGCGTTTTAACTCCAGATTTTCCCATGTGGTCAGTTCCGGAAACAAACGCATGTCCTGAAAAATAATGCTGATGTTTTTGGTACGTAGCGCTGAAAGTATTTCTGCATCCACATTCTTCATACTTGTGGTATCCCATTGTACAACGCCTTCATAGTCTTTACGAAGTCCATACAGTGCATGTATCAATGTAGTTTTACCAGTGCCCGATGGAGCCTGAACAAATATGTATTGACCTTGATTGAAGCTTCTTGTATTATTCCATATTCCGCTTTGGCGGTTTTTTACTTTTTCAAGCAAAGGGATTGGTATAACTCCCTGCAAGGATAAATCCATAATCTGAAATTTGAAAATCAGCGTTTTCTAATAGTATGGGTTACAATAATAGCGCCGAAAGGCCAGATGGCCGCGTATTAGTATTTATTTATGATTTAGGTACATAATGACAGAAAAACAAAGAATCATGCAGCACGCTGAAATTTTTGTCATCATCATTGCATGCTCAAAGTCGGCCAAATCCTTATTTTTATAAGCTGCCATAAACCACCTCAAAAAGTAGATTATCACAGGCGCAAGGCAAAGGTTGAATATCAGGAACTGACTCAGGGTATAGTAGGTGGTCATATAATGCATTAGTATTCCAGCCGCTACCGTAAATGATACCGCCGTAAACAAGAAAGTGCCTATAACACCTAACCGGTAACTGAGTGTGTAGTCGCCGCGCTCGCTGTCTTCTTTATGCTGGTATATTTGCGTAAGTGGGTAGGAGCCGCCAATAATTACAGAAGCGAACAACATACACTCCATGTTTTTTGGCGTAAACCATGAAATATCTGGTTGGTCTACTGCAGCCATGTGCGCCATTAAGAAAGTGTACCCGCCTTGAAATACCGTTACTGCGCCCCAACTGGCAAGGGCGTTTTTTTTCAGGCGTATTCCCGTCCAGCTATATGCCTTAGAGAAAATTACATACACACTCATAATAGCTGCAAACCTCCAGTTGGCAATGCAACATAATGCTAATCCTGCGGTGTCGAAAAGTATACTTGCATAGTACAGTCGTTTTGTAACGGGTGGTGGCGCTTTTAGCCCGCCTATACTTCCGGTATCTTTATCCATATAGCTGTTATATACATTGCTTCCGGGATATATAAATATATGGAGGGCTATAAAAACAACTATTGTATTTGTCCAGTGTATGCTTTCTGCCTGACTCAATCCAAACCAGAAAACCGGAAGTAGGAAAAATGAAAATGGTAAACGTAAATGCAAAATAGTATCCCTATCGAAAAGATTAAATAGGGATATATTGTCGTTGTTGTTTTTCAATATTTCAGGCAAACTGCACCGGTATAATTAAGGTTATTTTTTAACTGCCTTCATGCATTTTATGTATTGCATAAGTGCGTTTTGTGGGTCGGCCGGGGCTGCCTGTTCAAAACCTGCAATAGTATATTTTACTATCTTTTTTGTGGTTAACTGCGTAATATTCTCGTCGGTTATCGGGAAGTACACAAATCGTTTAGACTCGGCTTTGTCATCTGAAAAGTCGTGAAGGACTACTATTGTATCGTCAGTAATTTTTGTTTTATCTGCAAATTCAATTATCAGCGATTTTTCTTTTTTTTCTACTTGCTCGCCTTTGTCGTTCTTGATGTAAATATCATCTAGTCCGGCAAAATACTGGAAAGTGAGAATGAAGTTATCATAGCCGTTCTCAATGTCATTATTGTAACTACGGGTTACTTTTATTGCGTTTCTTTCATATTGGTCGAATGGCGAAGAATAGTCGTAAGTCATTTTGTCATCAGACACTTCTTTCTTTATTTGCTTACAAAAATCCTGACCATAGGTGGTTGTTGACATAGCAACTAACAACGCCGCATAAAGTACCTTCATAACATTTGATTTAGTTATCAACAGATTACAATACCATAAACATACAAAAAAAAATAAAAAGTCAAGCCCAAATTAGTAGATATAACTACTGCCATTCGCTTTGCGACATATTAGTCTTTAGCTGCGAACTACCCGGAAGGGTTAGACCGAATCTAATTCCTGAATTACGTCCCTGATAACTGTCCCACGATTGCACAAAATCAACTCTCAATAGGCGGATGAGTTTCCAGCCTATATTGTCGATACCTACAAAAGCCTCGGTATAGTAATCGTTTTCATTTGCATAAAAAGCATTGCCGCCAAACAGCAAATAATACCGTGCCTGCCTTAGCAAGGGTATTTTGTTGCTTATAAGTCCCTTAAGGTGATACTCCAAGTGGCCCTCTGCATAGTATTGGTCTTTATTGCTAAACTGGTAATACTGGGCAAACTGGAAGCTTTGCAAGTAGGGTGAAATAAAGCCTATACCGCGGTTGCCATACAGGTGCATGAGGTCGGGAATGGATACATACTTGGTATTCAGAAAACCTCCTGCTGCAAAATTGTATTTAATACTACCGAACAATTTTAAAGCTACTTCATCTGATATACTCAATCTCCATTTATCGAAATCTGATTTGCTATTAGCTATCCCTGGAATGCCTTTCACATAGTTAAGGGTAATTCTGGGCCACGAACTGCCGTTGGCAACCTTATAATCCGGAAATTGGGTGTAGGTAACGCCGGGCTTAAAAGATACCGTCGCATTTACTATTGCCGCATCGTGTTTTTCCCAGGCGGTAGCCATTGCAGCAAGATTGGAGGGCAAATTATTTGAGTACCCTAAAAGATCGCCTTTCACGAAACTGTATGTAGTAGTGTTTGTAAGGGGTAGCCGCTGTTGATAACTCGCTTTCAAAAACCAAGACAGGCCATTGCCATAGTTTCGCCGAAAGAATGCCGACATATCTATACGCTCATAAATCTTTAGGTCGTTTTGGCGGTAAAAAAGATCTGAATAAGTGTTAAACCACTGTAATACCGGATTATCAGGGTTATACTGAAACACGTATTTTCCTCCTTCTAAACCAGCAGCCCAAAAATTACTTAAGAACTTTCGGTCTTGCTTAAGGTAGTATAAACGCCCTATTGCATTAAGATGGGTATTCGAAAAACCAAATCTTATCGCCACATCAGCAAAAAGTGTTTTTCCCGTATCCACCATTCGGCGCAGGTTTATCTTTGGCGCAACATTGAAACCCTCTACAATATTAAAATTGACTATGTTTTCGTTATACAAACCAAGTAATAGCGAGTTGGTACTGTATATATTTTTATTTTTCTTGCTGGCATAAGTATAACCATCGGTGAGGAACCCCATTAACGACGGCTTATTACGTTTCCTTCTCAGCGAATCAATTATTTTGGGGTCTGCCAGTTTTTTGCTTAGACTATCTTTTACCTTAAAGTCTTTTATTTCGTCTGCTTCAAGCGGTATGGGGCGGGCGTCTTTCCAATAGCCGGTATCTTTCTTATTCGCTACCTTATCGTAGGTGCTCGTTACCCTACCTGCAAATATTGAATCCGGGATGGGTATGTTTATTTTTTGATTGTTGTAAACGGTTACACCACTTGCAGTAACATCAAATCCAAAAACGTTGATAGTAAAGTACATTACCTGACTTTTTATCACCCAGTTGTCTTTTTTTACAGGCAAAAAAAGCTGATCAACCCGTAGTGTATCAAAAAGGTCCATACCTGCTTGTTTAGCCAGTGTGAGGTTTAAGCTATGTATAGCAAAATCTTCGTCTGCAATGTAGATGTAACCAGAGAAACATGGTTCATAATCACGTTTGCGTATCACTTGTATTTTAGAAATGGTACGGCCTTGTTCTTGAAATTCTCCGATAAGCTTGTATTTGTAATAGAATAGTGCGTTCTCGCTTATAGGTGAAATAAAACCGCGATTGGCCTTACCAAAAATATCTACATTGTTTTCGTAGAATGTTATAACTGAAGGGAACCTCGAAAAGCCGACACCATTAGCATTGCCGCTTTCATGTACCGAATGGATTACAGTTTTACTTTGCTTTCCATCTGTATAATAATCTGCATCTTCTTCTGTAAGAAACAACACTCCCTTTCCTGCGCTGTCTACTACTGTTTCCTCATCGCGCACTTTCTTGCCCATAAACTTCTCCGGCATTTTTCGGCTGCGCACAACGCCTTTCAGGTATATCGATGTTTGAAAAGATTTTATCTGATCGAGATGGTATTGGCGTTTCTTAATTGCATTTCTAATTATTGCGTAAGCGGGGTCTTCGGCATTGGCATGAATCACTACTTCCTTCATCTCCAGCGTTTGGTCTTTTAGTACAAATGTGTGTACTAAGGTTTCGTTGCCTGTAATAGACAAGTTGTAGGTACTTTGTTTGTAACCTATATACTGACAAACAAGTTTGTACAATCCGGGATTTAAAGAAAGCTCGTAGTCGCCATTCCCATTCGAGTTTACGCCGATTGTGGTACCCTCTACATATATTGTCGCATTAGGTAGTTTGTTGCCGTTTTCATCAGTTACTTTACCCTTTACTATTCCTGCCAGCAAATACAAAGGAGTGCACAACAACAGTAGGGTATATAGGATTCTTTTTTGTTTCATAGTAGAGAAAAACAGCATTGTGGTTTATTACTTCCTGTGCGGTTTTATAGAATTTGACTGTAAAATCAGTTGTTGTGATTGAAGTATAAGTGATTTGTTTTTAATTGATTGTGTTACTTGTTAAAACAAACCATGTAGCTGTGCGTCAATTTTTCTCACCACATCGGCAAGGTCTTCCTCCTTGTCGGCAAAGTTACAATTATCTACATCTATCACCAGCAGCGGGCCGTCGGTGTATTTGTCTATCCATTTGTTGTAAAAACCATTCAATCGTTTCAGATAATCGAGCCGGAGGTTTTCTTCATATTCACGGCCGCGTTTCTGAATCTGATCTACCAGCGCCGGAACAGATGCTTTCAGATAAATAAGTAGATCCGGCGGTTTTATAAGCGGCTTCAGGTTCTCAAAAAAAGAGGTGTAGTTTTCAAAATCGCGCTTGGTCATCAAACCCATATCAAACAGGTTGGGGGCAAAAATATAGGCGTCCTCAAATATTGTTCTATCCTGTATTACTGTCTCATTTCCCCGGTGAATTTCCGTCAGGTTCTTGATACGGGTATTGAGGAAGTATATCTGCAGATTGAATGACCACCGCGGCATATCTTCATAAAAATCTACCAGATATGGGTTGTGTTCAACATCCTCATAATGCGGCTTCCACTTGTAGTGCTTTGCCAGCATGCTCGTGAGCGTTGTTTTACCAGAACCTATATTTCCGGCTACTGCAATATGTTTAGTGATTATTTTATCAGACATCTTTTAATATTCAATTGTATAACAAAGCGCTGGCCAATACATGCACGTTTGCAAAAACGGGAATCGGCTTTATTCCGCGAATAATTGTAAATATAAGCAAAATGACAAAACCACTCGCTTAGCAATTAGCGATTGACCTTTCAAAGCGGTCATAGCATCAATAATAATCTACACCAACCAGTTTTCTTGCCCCTGATATAGTTTTTGCTGCGCTTTCATTCGCTTTTTCGGCTCCTTCTTTCAATATTTTTCTAAGCAGGGTTTCGTCTTTTTGTAATTCTGCTGCTTTTTCTCTGATTGGCCTTACAAAATTTACCATGTCTTCAGCCAACTGTTTTTTCATATCGCCGTAGCGTATGTTACAGTTTGCATAGGCGGCTCTGAAACTGGCCGTAGTTTCCGGGGTGGCAGTCAGTTCGAGCAGTAGAAATAAATTTTGAATGAAATCCGGCATTTCCATATTGGGCTCTGTAGGGCCTCCGTCGGTCTTAGCCTTCATTATTTTCTTTCTTATTACATCGTCTTCATCGCTCAGGTAAATGGTAGCATTCACGTTTTCGCTTTTGCTCATTTTGCCTATGCCATCCAAGCTCATAATTTTTACAGTATCGTTGTTGAACCTGAATACTTGCGGTTCCGGAAAAAACTCGCCATATCGGTTGTTGAAGCGCTGCGCAAAGTTGCGCGCCATTTCCAGGTGTTGTTCCTGATCTTTACCAACAGGCACTTTTAGCGCCCGGTGTATCAATATATCTGCCGCCATTAGCACCGGGTACGTTAGTAGTCCGGCATTTACGTTATCGGGTTGAAGCCTTACTTTATCTTTAAATGTTGGTACTTTTTCCAGTTCGCCTTTGTACACAATCATATTGAGTAGCAAAAACAATTCAGGTATGCCGGGCACATCGCTCTGGGCATATAGCGCTACTTTATTGGGATCGAGACCGCTGGCTATGTTTTCAGCAAGTACGCGAAACACATTGGCTTTTAAGTCTTTAGGGTTGGGGTGGGTGGTAAGACTATGATAATCTGCTACAAAAAAATAACAGTTGTAGTCTTCCTGCATTTTTATGTAATTCTGAATGGCGCCAAAATAGTTACCCAAATGCAAATATCCTGTTGAGCGTATGCCGCTCACTACAATTTCCTTACTCATGGCGCAAAGATAATAGGTTGTAAGGTTAATTTGGGCGTTACCTGCCTCGGTGTTGCCACAGATAGCTTTGAAATAGCGCTATTTCATAAAAAATACCCATCAGAATTTATCATTCCGATGGGTACAATTATCATTGCTACTCAGTATTATAAATTACCTCTCTTTGCTTGTTCGCGTTCTATCGATTCGAACAACGCCTTAAAGTTGCCTGCTCCAAAACTCTGTGCGCCCTTGCGCTGAATGATTTCGAAGAAAAGGGTAGGGCGGTCTTCAACCGGCTTGGTGAACAACTGCAGCAAATAGCCTTCCTCGTCGCAATCTACCAGTATGCCCAACTCCTGCAGCGGAGCTATAGCTTCGTCTATTTTACCAACTCTGTTTGGTAGGTCTTCGTAATAAGCGTTTGGCGGAGCATCCAGAAATTCAACGCCGCGCGCCTTTAGCTCTCTTACGGTCTTTACAATATCGGCTGTAGCAATAGCTACGTGCTGAACGCCTTCGCCTTCATAAAAATCGAGGTATTCTTCTATCTGCGATTTTTTCTTGCCTTCGGCAGGTTCATTTATCGGGAACTTCACATATCCGTTGCCGTTGCTCATTACTTTACTCATCAACGCTGAGTATTCTGTATTGATTTGTTTGTCGTCGAACGAAAGTATGTTTACAAAGCCCATTACATCTTCATACCATTTTATGGTAGGGTTCATGCGGTTCCAGCCCACGTTACCCACGCAATGGTCTACATAAAGTAGGCCTGTATCTGTTGGGTTGTATGCGCTTTTCCATTCTTTATAACCGGGCATAAATGTGCCGTTGTAGTTTTTGCGCTCCACAAATAGGTGCACTGTTTCGCCATAGGTATATATACCGCTCATGCGCACTTCGCCATTTTCGTCGGTAAGTGTTTTGGGTTCCATATATACCTTAGCTCCGCGGCTAACTGTTTCTTCAAACGATTTGTAGGCGTCGTCTACCCACAAGGCCAGTATTTTCACGCCATCGCCATGTTTAGCTATGTGCGCAGTAATAGGGCTTTCTGAGTTGAGCGGCGATGTAAGCACAAGGCGTATTTTGCCCTGCTGCAATACATACGATGCCCTGTCTCTTACGCCAGTTTCTGGTCCAGCATAGGCGAGCGACTGAAAGCCAAAAGCTGTTTTATAGTAGTGTGCTGCTTGTTTTGCATTGCCCACATAAAATTCTACGTGGTCGGTACCGTTTATTGGCAAAAAATCTTTTGCCTGCGTCATTTTTTGGCTAACAGTTAGTGTTTCCATATTGCAAGTATTTTATTGTTGTGGTTGATTGTTGGTTTCAATATTGTGTTATTCCATCCAGCTATACACATAGGCGTCGTCTTCTATGTCTACGGCATCTTTCGTCAATTGCAGTGGGTGGAAGGTATCTACCATTACCGCAAGCTCTTTTGTTTCCTTGGCACCAATGCTTTTTTCTACTGTGCCTGGGTGCGGACCGTGCGGTATGCCTGCAGGGTGTAAGGTTATCATACCTTGTTCCACATGCTTACGGCTCATAAAGTCGCCATCTACATAATACAGTACTTCATCGCTATCTATGTTGCTGTGGTTGTAGGGGGCAGGTATTGCATAGGGGTGATAATCGAACAGGCGGGGTACAAACGAGCATATTACAAAATTATGCGCATCGAATGTTTGGTGTACTGGCGGCGGCTGGTGTACGCGGCCGGTTATGGGCTCAAAATCGTGTATGCTAATGATGTAAGGATATTCGCAACCGTCCCAGCCTACTACATCGAAGGGGTGGTGACCATACCAAATAGGGTACATATACCCCTTCTTTTTTACCTGTATCAGAAATTCGCCTTTTTTATCTATTGTCTCCAGATTTTCCGGCTTGCGCAGGTCGCGCTCGCAAAAAGGCGCATGCTCCAGCAACTGGCCATACTTGCTCAGGTAGCGCTTGGGAAAAGTGATGGGGCTAAACGACTCAACAATAAACAAACGGTTGTTTTCGTCGTCGAACTCAATTTGGTATATGGTGCCGCGCGGAACAACCACATAGTCGCCGTAGCCAAAAGGTAGTTGTCCGTATTGCGTTTTCAGTCTGCCAGTACCTTTGTGTATAAATATTACCTCGTCGGTATCGGCATTTTTATAAAACACATGTTCCGGTAGACCTTTTTTTGGACCCGCCAGCGTAATATGCACGTCGTTGTTAAACAAAACGGTTTTTCTACTCTCCAGGTAGCTTTTGCCAGCCTGTATCTTGAAACCTTTAAAACTTCTGTGTTTTAATATATTAGGACTTGCTGTAACCGGGGCTACATTCACGGGCTCTTCAGCCTTCAGAATTATTGTTGGTGGGTGCAGATGGTATAACAACGAAGAATTAGATGAGAATCCTTCTGTGCTGAACAATTGTTCGGAATATAAAGTACCATCGGGTTTGCGAAACTGTGTGTGTCGCTTTGATGGTATGTTTCCTAATGAATAATAATGAGGCATCGGAATACTGTTTGCGCGAAATTACAAATTTCCCGCTTCTTTCGTTGTTTAGGTTTTTTATATTGAGGGGTGGACAACTACTTTAGCGTTTCAATTGTGTTGAATTCAGAAGTAAGAAAGTTCATAAAAAACTAATGCAGCCACAAAGTAGCTGCATTAGTTAAACTGGTATGAATATTTTAAAGCAATTAAAACCGCTCCAGGCTCGTTTTAATAATACCTACGCACTCATTTATCTGTGGTCGAGTAATGGTAAGCGGCGGTGCAAATCGTATTCTGTCGCCATGGGTAGGTTTGGCAAGCAGTCCGTTATCTTTCATTGCAAGGCATATTTCCCATGCTGCGTCTTTGTTGGGGCGGTCTATTACTATGGCATTGAACAGACCCTTGCCGCGAACAATAGATATATATGGGCTATTTATGGCTGTAAGTTCTTTACGGAAATGAGCGCCCTGTATCCTTGAGTTTTCCGCCATTTGCTCGTCTACCAGCACTTGCAGCGCGGTAATTGCCACCTTGCAAGCGAGCGGATTGCCCCCGTAGGTGCTGCCATGGTCGCCCGGTTTTATGGTCATCATTATTTCATTGTCGGCCAGTACTGCCGATACCGGCATTGTGCCGCCCGAAAGCGCCTTGCCAAGCAGTAATATATCGGGCCGCACGCCTTCGTGGTCGCAGGCCAGCATTTTACCTGTTCGCGCCAGTCCGGTTTGTATTTCGTCGGCAATCAGTAGCACATTGGCTTCTTTGCATATAGCAGCCGCTCTCGACAGATAACCTTCATCTGGCACAACCACACCGGCTTCGCCTTGTATAGGTTCTACCAAAAAAGCAACCACATTTTTATCTTGCAGGGCCAGTTCCAATGCTGGTATGTCGTTGTAGGGAATAGCTTCAAAACCTGGAGTAAATGGACCGAAATCGCGTTTCGAGCTGTCGTCTGAACTGAAAGAGATAACGCTTACCGTGCGGCCATGAAAGTTCTGATCGCATACTATTATTTTTGCCCGGTTGGCGGGTACGCCTTTTACTTCATATCCCCACCTGCGCGCCAGCTTTATACCTGTTTCCACAGCCTCTACGCCGGTGTTCATGGGCAATACCTTTTCGTAGCCAAAGAACCGGGTAATGTACTCTTCGTACTCGCCTAAAATATTGTTGTGAAACGCTCTTGATGTAAGCGTGAGTTGCTGCGCTTGCTGAACAAATACATCTATTATACGCGGGTGACAATGTCCGTGGTTTACTGCAGAATAGCCCGATAGGAAGTCGTAGTAGCGTTTGTCGTCTACATCCCATACATATACGCCGCTGCCCTTGCTCAATACTACCGGCAACGGATGGTAATTGTGCGCGCCATACTTATCCTCCAGATCGAGATAATGTCTTGTTTTTTCCGATAAACTATTCACCGCTTGCATAGTGCAAAAATACAGATTCACATTTACATTTCTGTCTTTCTTATGTCATTCTAAGGTTAGGTGTTGCGCAAAATCAATGCTTTATAGGGTCGCTATACAGGCGCCTGCAAAAAATGGCTTACATTTAGCCCAGCGAAACAGACTATGGATTCCAACTTCTTAAGCCGATTAGTACATCCAATTAACAAACGTTCCCTTATTTACAACGAAAGCGCCCGCGCGCTTTTAGAACCTACGAGCAACGATAGGTTTGCTATAAAGGATAATGTGCCTATTTTGCTAACGGCTAACGAAGAACAAGCGCTCACCCAAACTGAGCAACACGCTGGCGCTGGTAGCGCATTCCATTACAAAGAACACTACCAGAATGACGCCGCTACCTACGACTATTTTAAATACACTGAAAACCCTATAGAGCGTGCAGAGCACAATAGGCTGCACCAGCAAATACTATCTCAAATACCGGGTGATGCCGAATGGATACTGGATGCAGGCTGCGGCGGCGGCTGGCTGGCCGGAGCGTTGAGCAAGACCGGCAAAAAAGTGATATCTATGGATATTTCCGACATCAACCCCATAAAAGCAATTAAGAATGTGCCGTCGCCCAATCACTTTGGCCTTGTGGCCGATGTTTATGAGCTGCCGCTACTGGATGGCTCCATTGATTGTATCGTAGCGGCTGAAATAATAGAACACGTTAGCGACCCCAAGCGTTTTTTGGCTGCGTTGGCAAAAGCCCTGAAGCCCGGTGGCAAGCTAATAGTAACCACTCCCTACAACGAGCGTATACAGGCATCGCTATGCATACACTGCAACCGCCTCACCCCCCACAATGCACACCTCCATTCTTTCACTGAATCGTCCATAACCCGGTGCCTGCCCGATAATGCAACGCGCCCAACTACCAAGGTGTTTAATAACAAGGTATTGGTTCGGCTTGGCTTGCAGCGCATACTCTCGGTGCTGCCTTTGGGCTTGTATAATATGGTTGATGGATTATGCAATGCACTCACTAAAAAACGAGCGTATAGATTGATGTTGACTTTTGAAAAATAGTTGGACTGTTTTTATTCGGGTTTTGGTTCTATGAAAACTTACCACAAAGTAGAAATAGAATATTATTTTTTCTCTTTAATGAATAATATTGCCTACATTTATTTTTAGTTTTGTACTGTGCAACATTTATTGCTAGTTTCCCAGTCAGGATACAGGATTTTGTGGGGTTGTCTTTTGAAGACTACGAACATATTTTGTGTTTTATTATTAAACTATACTTTTTAGGATAGCACAGATGTCATTAAGCCGCGAAATTGCGTTGGACTCCTCGCTTGCTGCTAGTTCAGATACTCTGGCGCAGTTTCGGACAATGGCTGCCGGTAGCCGCTACGCACGGCTTGTAGCTATAGAGAACGCACTTGCCGATGAAGATACGGCTACAGCCGCAACGCTGCTGGCAATTGGTATGGATGTGGATACCACAACGGCCTACGATACCACAACCGCTGTGTGGATGGCAGATGATGTACTGGCAGACACGGTGGTGAAACACTATATAGATGTGTACAAACTGCAATTGCGGTATCTGCGCGAAACTATGAACCATGCAGATAGCTGTGAGGTAACATCACTGGCAAGCCTATGCCCCATGCGCGATGGCGACGTGGTGTTTATAGCAAGAAATCTATACAGATTGATCTACAACGACAGCAGAAACTTTAGCGATAATTGCAACGATTCGGTAGGTATGGCTCCGTGCGACAGTTGCGGCTGGATGGGCAGGTATGCTAATCCCGGTAAACACCCAAGATCGATACAGAACAGCGGTACGAAAAATAATTATACGCTATTCCCTAATCCTAACCGAGGTAGCTTTACGCTAACGCACAGGGTAGCAGAGGAACAAAATGTAAATGTGGCAGTGCTTGATGCTGTAGGTAGAGAAGTTTACAACCAAGTATTGATGTTTACTGATAGCAAAGTAGATGTAGTCTTGAGCAATGTTCCTTCGGGTGTATATCTGTTGGTAGTTACCGATAGCCACGGCGAAAAGTCCAAATTCAAATTTGTAATTTCAAAATAGTATATCTAATGAAGTTTATTTTAGTTATTTTAATCATCCTATTCACCTGCTCCAATGTTACGGGGCAGGTGAATAAAGTTAAAAACCCAAGTTTTGAGCAGTATTCTGAATGTCCAACAATGTTAGATGAAATTAAATTCGCTACTCATTGGATGTGTCTTGATTCCTCCTGGAGTCCCCCCGATTGGGCACACGCACCATTTGGCAATCCAGATTTTTGCAATGTATGTGCTGGGTTTAATCCCCATATTGGAGTACCAAATACAGGTTGGTATTATCAGTTTCCACATACAGGAATGGGCTTTTCAATGGCAATTATGTTTTATGATGAGACTATCAACACATTACAGCAAAGAGATTATCTTCAAGGTCATTTGACAGAAACGTTAATAGCAGGTCAAGCTTATTGCGTATCTTTCTATGTTTCACTTGCAAATGAAATATATGCAGTTAATCATATTGGAGCTTATTTTGATGATGGAACAATTGATACTACTCGTTTTCCAGGAAAAACTCAAACACATTGTTTGCCACAAGTATTCACAACTTCCATTATAAATGATACAACTAACTGGGTCAAAATACAAGGTAGCTTTATTGCAACCGGAAATGAGCGGCTAATAACAATTGGCAATTTCACGGATAGGGCACACACAAGTTTTGTACCAGCTCCTGGTATTGATACTACTGGAATACATAGCGGTGGTGTTGGCGGATATAGTAATTACCTAATAGACGACGTAAGTGTAATAGCCATAGATGCAACTATAAACGCTGGAACAGACCGGGTAATAACAGGCACGGATAGTGTAACTATAGGAGATACGCTGGATAGCTACTTACCTACCTACTGGTATGCAAACGGTAGCTTGATAGATAGCAATACCGCATGGCTACGGGTGCGCCCGGATACCACAACAATGTATGTGGTAGAACTATCGCGTTGCGGTGGTGATAATATTACCGATACGGTTTGGGTATATGTGGGGGCATTGTTTAGTAATGCGCCTATATATAACACCGCTGCAATTACACTCTCTCCTAATCCCGCACATGGCTTGCTTACGGTAGATGGTGCAGCGCATGGTGTGGTAACTATAACAGATATGGTAGGGCGAGAGGTATTGTATACCACGGTAGCAACAGCACACGAAGCAATAGATATCAGCGGTATTGCACCAGGGTTGTATATGGCGCAGGTAGTTATGCCCGATGGCGGGAGAAAATTAATTAGGTTAGCAGTGCAGTAGGAGCAGTTCCGCGTCTGCCCGGCTCGCGTGGGGTAGGTAATGAGTGTAGGTAATTGGAAGTTTGTTGTTCTCAATACGTCTCTTCTATGCAGCACATTTATCGCAAGCACACAATGAAACTGCGCTACTACTACTATAGTCTATATTAAAAATCATATTCTAAATAATACAGGCGGCCATGTGCCGCCTGTATTATTTAGAAACTTCATCAAA
>CAIRYK010000041.1 GCA_903882805.1 uncultured Bacteroidota bacterium
AGATGGCGTAGCGGTGCTTTTTTACACTTTATAATCTACTCCTTCGTAAACCTCACGATTTCGGTACGGTTGCCGGTTGTAGCTTTAAGGATGTATACGCCTGTAGGTAACGTCGCGCCCACGGTAATTTGCTTATTAATGCGCCCGTTGATTAGGTCAGCGCTGCCTGTCCATACCGTTTTTCCAGTAATGTCGGCAATAGAAAGTGATGCGATAGAAGCTCCTGCATCTAGCGCTCCTGAAACTGTGAAGGCGCCATTATTAGGGTTGGGATATATACCTACTTCGTTAGTTACAACCGTTGCATTGCGAACAGACAGTGTAGTACTGCCTGTGTCGAGGGTGTAAAATTTTGCTACAAACCCCTGATAATACACTCCGCCACCGCCTGTTGGTAAGAAGCCGCCGGGTGTGGCAATATTATTTGGGCTGGTGGTGCGGCCGCACATGTATACGCCCTTGCCATCGTGTGCGCAGCCTGTGGGCTCATCTACACCCATACCGCCATAGTAAGAGCTCCAAACTCGTTCGCCCGTTTTGCTGAATTTAGCAAAGAAAGCATCATCGTCGCCGCCGCCATAGGCTGGTTGCCAAGCTTCAGGCGAAGCTATACCAGTTACGCTTGCTGTATAGCCGGGTATGTACACATTGTTTGAGTCGTCGCAGGTAATACGGCTCAGATCGCATGTTTCGGCGAAAGGGCCTCCAAAATAAGTTGCCCATATACGGTAGCCCAACTCAGGATTGAGTTTTACCAGAAAGGCATCTGAACCGCCACCGGTTGTTGGCTGGAAGCTACCCGGAGTTGAAATGCCGGTGTCGCTCGATGTAGCGCCCATGAAATACAAGTCGCCATTACGGTCGCAAGCAATACCTCCTCCGGTTTCAGATGCATTGCCGCCATAATAGGTGCCCCAAAGGCGCGCACCATCTATATCGAATTTAGTAATAAATGCATCGGTGCTGCCCGCGGAAAATGCGGGTTTGTGGCAAAGTGGAGTAGAAATTGTGGTGGAGCTAAATGTCCAGCCGCATAGAAAACTGTTAATACCGTCATTGCAATGTACGCCGCCAAATTCATCGGAACCGCCGCCAAAATAGGTGCCCCAGATTCTGACGCCTGCGGGAGTGAATTTTTCTAAAAAAGCATCTACGCCGCCAGCCCTCGTGGAGCGGAAACTGCCAGGAGTGCCTATGTTAATATTATCGGTGGTTACTCCGGAAAAGAAAATATTATCGGTTGCGTCGCAACTTACATTCGCTGCATAAACTACAGCTGGTCCACCCAGATAGGTGCCCCAAAGGCGCGTGCCGGCCGGAGTGAATTTTACCAAAAAGCCATCCCAAGCGCCGCCGCCGTAGGTAGCCTGATGGCTTCCAGTGGTCGAAATGCCGGTTGTGCTTTGCGTAGTGCCGCACAGTACTATGTTATTACTGTGGTCTACTGTTACGCCCACTCCCCAGTCTCCCCCTGTTCCTCCGTAATAAGTTGCCCACACCCGATTCCCCGAAGAATCGAACTTAACCAGGAATGCATCGCAACCGCCCCCATAGGTAGCTTGGTAGCTTCCGGTTGTGGCGATAGTTCCATCAGTGCCCGACCAAGATAGTCCTGATGCGAATATACCTGCGCTGGCATCGGCCGCCACACTGTACATAATATTTGTAACGGTGTCGGGTCCGTAATAGGTGCCCCATTCCAGTATCGGGTCGATAACTACCACTCCGTCGGCGCCCTTTAAGTTATAAGTGAGCGTGTTGCTGTGCAAAAGATAAGACGATGGCGCTTTTCTGCCATCGGCCAATATGCATACTGGTTTTTGTTCGCGTATTGTCCCCATTGGGGTAGTGGCAATGATACTGCCATCTGCGTTAATTTTCAGTATTGTTTGTCCGTTATATCTGATTTTAATTTTACTGGGATCACCGCCCGGGCCTACAATAAACTCATGTTCAAGTTGGTTGTTCTTGATGTATAACACCCAGTCAATATTGTCATAGATGTTTTTGTAGGTTATTTTTCTAAAGGTGTGTGCAGAAGCGCCGCTTTCCGGACAGCCGGATAGGTAGAAGTTTTCATAGTAAGCAAGAGGTTCGTCGGTTACTACCGGCGCATGGATATTAGCGCCTACAAGTTCTACATCCATACGGTAGGAACGTATTTGCCGCTGCGCAAAAGCTTCTTTGTATGTTTTTTTACAAAAGGCTATAATGCTTTTGTCTTCATCGTTTATCTGTTCATTGCTTGGTAGGTTGGCATCCTCCAGCTTGGTAAACTGGTAATGCAACTGTCCATTACCAACAAACAGAGTCATGCCCTTATCTTTTATCGCAAACTGAATATCGTTTCTGGGATGTGCATACTGATCGGTAATCTGACCTTTGTTTTCAGTAAAAAACAAGGCCTCGCTATTTTTCAACTTACTGGCTGCCAATAGGTTGGTGGAAAATAGGATAGAAAAAAGTAAATATAGCTTACCTGATATTTGTGTCATTTAATGGATAGTAGTTAAATTTTGTATGAAAATAGCGCTTATTTGGCCTTCTACCAAACCGGGTGCATTACCAACGGTAACAAAGGTCGGCTTGTTTATTTCTATAGAAATTAATGTATTGTATAGGCGCTTTGTTTTAAATATAATAGATTGGATAGATGTAAAGTTCAGGTCTCCAAATATTTTTTTCTTTTTGTCATTTTATTGTCAAGTTTTGTATGGGTGAGGTCGCTTTGTTTGTGGAAAAACGGCACTATAAAACAGTTGTTTAAGTTCAACTTAATTTCCGCTTCCCTTATTTACCGCCTTATAGCAATATAGTTTTGGCGCACTTTACAGATGCGATAAAGTAAGTACATTTGACCATCGGTGATAAATTGCCGGTTGGTAAAAAGATGAAAAAACTGTTATCCGCTATATTATTCTCAGGCGCTTCGCTTGCTGCAACCGCTCAACAAACACGCCCGGCAACTGCAGACAAAGTATATCACGAAATTGTACAATTGCGACATCTGGTAAATGTACTGTATGTGGCTGCGCACCCCGACGATGAAAATACCCGATTGCTGGCATGGTTGGTAAATGACCGGCACATACGTACAGGCTATCTGTCGTTGACGCGCGGCGATGGCGGACAAAATATACTGGGCAGCGAGCAGGGCGATGCACTTGGACTGATACGCACCCATGAACTCATGGAGGCGCGCAAATTGGACGGCGCAGAGCAATATTTTACGCGCGCTATTGATTTTGGTTTTTCAAAGACATTCGACGAAACGTTTAAACACTGGAATGAAGATACCCTGACAAGCGATGCGGTTTGGGTAATGCGTCAGTTCAGACCCGATGTAGTGATATGTAGGTTCCCTCCCAACTCGCAGGCAGGACATGGTCAGCACGCGGCGTCAGCCATTATTGCAGCCAATGCGTTTAAGGCAGCGGGCGACGAAACCAAGTATTCTTATCAGCTTGGCTACTACAAAGCATGGCAACCTAAGCGTATCTTGTTTAATGCCTATCGTTTCGGTAGTTTCAGCACTACATCTGAGGATATGTTTAAGATGAAGGTGGGGCATTATAAACCCGGGATGGGCATGGGTACCGGCGAGCTAGCAGGAATCAGCCGTAGCATTCATCGTAGTCAGGGCGCCGGTACAGCCAGTGTGCCCGGCGTACAATCAGAATATTTCAAACTGGTAGACGGGGCGCCATTTACTACTTCTATTTTTGAGGCTATAGATATTACCTGGAACAGAGTTGGCCGCGCTGATATAGGCGACGATCTCAAATCGGTAGCCGAAGCCTTCGATTTCAGAAAGCCGGAAAAGAGTATACCTGCGTTGTTGGCCGTGCGAAAAAAGATAGCCGACGTTAAGGATGTTTACTGGCGCGATCAAAAAATGGCTGAGATAAATCAGGCGATACTGGATTGCAGCGGGTTTATGGGCGAGTTGTACACCAAGCAGGCGCAGGCGGTTGCCGGCGCTGCCTTGCCGTTTACGCTGCATGTCATAGCAAGAGCCGAACAGCCTGTTGTTCTTAAATCTATTACCTGGCTAAATGATGGTAAATCTGCTGCGGATACTGTAGCAAATATGCCCATAAATGCAGATACATTGGTAACCTTAGAGCATAAAATAACCATACCTGCCAATACAACTGTTACACAGCCTTATTGGCTTGCGAAAAGTCACGGCTCGTCGCTGTTTACTATCCCCGACAATAACGAACTGGGTATGCCTGAAACACCTAATAATCTTTTAGCGAGCTTAACAATTGGCATTGGCGGCGCTGATATTACGGTACCTGTTTCGCTATCGTTCAAGAAGCTCGATCCGCTGAAAGGAGACGTTGTAGAGCAGTTGAGGATAGTACCGGCCATGTATGCAGAGTTTAGCGCCAATATGCTTGTGGCCAACCCCGATGGTTCATTAGCTACAGAGTTGCATATACATGCCAACAAAGACATAATAAATGGCGCCTACACTATCTCTGGTCGAAATGCTGATGCAAAACCCATAGCTTTTTCACTAAAATCTGGTGGAGATACAACAATTCCTGTTAGGATACCAGCCGATACTAAAACTGCAAATAAGGAATACACGCTCACGGCTACGCTTAGCAACGGCAGTATAGAATCTTCTGTATCGCAGCACCTTATACAATACACTCACCTCCCTGTGTTGCAGTACTTTACTCCTGCAAAAGCAAAGGTTATACCACGCGACTGGAAATGTGCTGCAAAGCGGATAGGGTATGTAGAAGGTGCGGGCGATCTGGTGGTTTCTTTATTAAGACAAGCAGGACTGGAGGTGGATATCCTGAAGGAAGCCGACCTTACATCGGCAACGAAACTAAAAAAATATGACGCTATTGTAACCGGAATAAGGGCAGTGAACGTTGAGAAGCGTATGACTCAGTGGATACCGGTATTGCTTGAATATGCTAAAAATGGCGGTACGCTGGTAATGCAATACAACACACTTCAGGATTTGGCAACAACCAATATCGGCCCATATCCGTTTACCCTTGCCAATGAACGAGTGACAGAGGAAGACGCCAAAGTGACCTTTATAGATCCTAAAAGTAAGTTGCTTAATTTCCCTAATAAGATCACTGAAAAGGACTTTGAGGGATGGGTACAGGAGCGCGGGCTTTACTTTCCAAACAAATGGGATGATAGATATCAGGTTTTGCTGGAAATGCATGATAAAGGCGAACAACCGTCAAAAGGTGGCACGCTTTTTGCCAAATTTGGGAAAGGTAACTATATCTATTCTTCGCTATCTTTTTCCAGACAATTGCCTGCCGGTAATGCAGGAGCTATACGATTGCTTATGAATATGCTGAGCGTTGGGAATTAGTTGCTATAAAGAGCTACAGCTATGAAACTTTCATCATTCAGACAAACAGCGGCAAGACAGGATCTTCAGTTTAAGATTTCATTAATTATCCTGATCGCCTGTGTGTGTATAGCGCTTTTACGGTAAAAGCGTTCTATGTGTTTTTACGGTATAAATTGTCCTTTGGCAGTTTATATCGTTTTGTTTGTACTTATTGGTTTTGGTTTTGTTACAATATTCAAGCGCTTGTCTCGCCTTAAAGTGAACAGAATAAGCTACCTCCCGCAATGTTGCAGTCAATTGAACAAAAATGATCTGCTTAACCTTTTTTAACCTCGTAATTTGCGGTTAAACTATTACATTCGCAATCTAATCTTTCCAAATGTTACAATCAGATTATATTCATGTGCCATATGGCAGAACCGTACATGGCGAAGAAGAGGTAGAAGCAGTGGTAAACGTATTGCGCACTTCTACACAAATGGGCAAAAACGTTCGTGAAATGGAAGACCGCGTCGCAAAGCTTTACAACAAGCAGTTCGGCATCGGCGTCAACAGCGGATCATCGGCTCTATATCTTGCCGCCGACCTGATGAATTATGCGCCCGGAGCGGAGATAATTACACCAGCGTTAACTTTCTCTACAACTGTAGCTCCTATAGTAAAAAAAGGGTGGCTACCCGCATTTGTAGATGTAGAAGAAGGCACTTACAACATTGACGTGAATAAGGTAGAGGAAATGATAACGCCAAACACTAAGGCGATGATTGTTCCGAACCTTATGGGCAACCTGCCCGACTGGCAGGCGCTTCGCGAAATAGCAGAAAAGCATAATCTATTTGTTCTCGAAGATTCTGCCGATACTATAGGCGCCGAAATAGGTGGACAGTCATCGGGTAGGTTTACAGATATGAGCACTACTAGCTTTTATGGCTCGCATATTATCAACTGCGGCGGTAATGGCGGTATGCTTTGTGTAAACACACAGGAGTTTTATGATCGTGGACGCTTGTTGCGCAGCTGGGGTAGAAGTTCCTCATTGTTTGTAGAGTCAGAAAAAATAGAGAATCGCTTCAATGTAGAAGTTGACGGCATACCTTACGATGCTAAGTTTGTGTTTGAAGAGCCAGGATACAACATTGAGCCTTCTGAAATGGGCGCTGCCTTCGGTTTAGTACAGTTGGGTAAGCTTGCTCAGAATATTGATATCCGCACTGCTAATTACAACCGCATGCGCGAGTTCTTTGGTCAGTATGAAGAGTTCTTCATTTTGCCAAAGCAGTTGCCAGATTCTCGTACAGGGTGGTTGGCTTATGCGTCAACGATTCGTGAATCAGCTCCGTTTATTCGTCGTGATTTGCAGATATTCCTGGAAAAAAGAAACATTCAGACCCGTACGGTGTTTACAGGTAATATCCTGCGTCAGCCGGGCTTCAAAAATGTAGCTTGCAAAAAAGCACAGGGCGGTTATTCGGAGTCGGATAAGGTAATGAGGGGCGGTATGTTGCTGGCATGCCACCATGGCTTGAGCGAGCCGCAGATTGCACATGTAATGGAGAGTGTCACAGAGTTTATGAAAAATATATAATTGATGGATTTGTTCGGTCTACTGTTGATGATTTATCTGGGCTATAAAAATAGCGTTAGAGCAAAACTGAAGGGTCAAAACCCTGCATTGTGGGCTGTTATTACAGTTGTGACTTACATCGCGACTTTTGTATTGGGCTTTGGTTTTGTAGTCGCTAATTTTTGCAAAGACGTTATCAACCTGAACCAGTTTGCGCTTTTAGACCAAAAAGCTAAGGAAGAGGCGGCGCAGCAGTTAGTAGGCGTATTGGCAAGCAATCCACTTCACTTTCTGACAATGGAAGCATTTGGATTGGGCGGATATCTGATAATAAGGTATATACTGGAGCGCAAACCAGACAAAAAGGAACCAGAAATACACTGGATGGATAGAATGAACAATCAGTCTGAACAATAATGTACAAACCCCTGATGCAACATTGCGCATCAGGGGTTTTTGTTTGAGCAGGCTATGTAATATGCTACCAGCCCAATATTGATTTTAGTTTTGCCATGCCGCTCTTGCTTACCAGTATTTTAGCGCCGCAATGCAGCAATGCTATGTGGCTTTCTTTTTCGTAGGGTTCTATGCGCAGCAACTGTGTTACAGGTATAAGATAAGACCTGTGCACACGTACAAAATGCTGCGGATCGAGGGTTGTTTCAATATGCGCCAGCGTGTTTTTTTTCAGATAGCTACCGTCCTTGGTCACTATTTTTATATAGTCGTCATTGGCTTCTATGTAGTGTATATCTTGAGCAGGTATTATGCGTATCAGACCATTGTCTTTCACCACTATTCTGTGTTGATACCCCTCGTAAATATTATTCTCGACCAGCGCCGTTACTTGCGGATGTTCTTTAACTGTCGCTTGGTGTAGCCATTTTTGCATTGACTTTTCAAACCTGTCTTTAATAATAGGTTTCAGCAAGTAGTCAATTGCGTGGGCTTCAAAGGCTTTTAGCGCGTATTCATCGAAAGCAGTGGTGAAGATAACTGCAGGAGGGTTTTCTATCAGCTCCAGCATTTCAAAGCCATTGAGGCGTGGCATTTGTATATCCAGAAAAATTAGATCGGGATTGTGTTCCTGTATGGCTTTAAAGCCCTGAAAACCATCGCCGCATTCGGCAACTATTTCAATCTGCTTATAAGGCCCTAATAGGCTGCGAATCATTTGCCTTGCCAGCGGTTCATCGTCTATCAGTATTACTTTGTACATGGAGTTGAGGGATTTTTAATATAGTAGTAAAGTATTGGTCGTTTTTCTGTGTTTCCAGCAGGTCGGTACGTGCATATAGAAGAAATAACCGTCGGTTGATACCTTCCAGTCCGAAGCCAGTGCCTCGGGGCGGTTGCATATCTGGGTCGTATGGGTTGGTTATAGTAATTACCAGCATATTGCTTTCCAGAACTATGTGAATGATAATATCTACTGCGCCGGTCTTGCCGTATAACCCAAACTTAATTGCATTTTCCAAAATAGGCTGCAGCAAAAACGGAGGCAGCGAAGCGGCGTTTGCATCTTCCAGTTCGAAAAGCACCTGAAGACGATCGCCAAAACGAACGGATTCTATATCGAGATAAGACTGTATATAATTAAGTTCGTCTTTGATCGGTAGCGTATCTTCCGATTCCCGCTTCACAGAGCTACGCAGAAAGTCGCTCAGTTTACCCAACATGTCTTGTGCTTTATCTGGCGAAATCATCATTAGGGCGCTAATAGAGTTAAGGCTGTTGTATAAAAAGTGCGGCTGCAATTGTTGCCGGAGCTTGAACAATTCAGCTTCTTTAAGCAATACGGAGGCGTCGGCTTGTTGTTGAAATCGTGTTTCGAGCCCGGTGAGGTTTTTACGCAACGCAGCAGTGGTGGCCATCCATCCGTTGAAAATAAGAATAATAATAAATCGAACAGGGATGGTGCGCGTAAGCCATGTTTTGTAGAGTGTGTGGTCTTTTACCACCCATTCTTTTAGCGCTTCTATTTCTATAAAGGTGGTGACGAAACCAGTGAGGGCGGCAATAAACAATGAGTAAACGAAAATAGCTGCCGTGGTGGGGTAGGCGCGTATGAGCAATACAATGCTCCACACTGATAGGCAAAGTAAGGTAGTGCTGATACAGCTGTCTTGAATGGCTATTTCCCAGTCGAACAGCATTACGCCGCGAAGTATAAAAATATGCACAGCAAGCACGCCAACAGCGAGCAGTGTTATGAGCCAGTGGATATTTTTCTTTATCACGCCTTATATTTCAATTCAAAAAAATGTCAGCGCCCTGAAAAGACGTTGACAAAACAATATACCGATTATACAATCGGAAATTTTAAAGCAACCCAAACAAGGCGCCTATTACCCAACAGCCCAAAGTGGGGCGGCAACCGACGCTTCGTGAACCATAGAAAATAACAGACCTCCGTTTTTCAATTCTATAGGTTGAAGGTCTTTTACCGCTATCATGCGCCAGCACATGGTGCGTCCCTGACGGTCGATAAAGGTAGCTTCTTCCTGCTTGCCTGCTTCGCGCGCTTGGGCCAAAGCTCTTACTGCGTCGTCGGCATATACCAATCGCCATTGTTCTTCATATTGGTCGGTTGGTTGGCCTTCACACTCTATTCTGTAGATGATTTGGGCAGTGAATGATTTCATATAAATGTTGTTTTGGAGGTTTGTGTTGGTAATGGTGATGGATGTTAGTATGATTTTAGTTCAATGCTACCGAAAGAGCAAGAGCCCCTTAGTATCAGTATTTTCTTTGCTTCGTTGTTTGTGGTTGTTTGAATGGTACGTTCATCGTCAACGCTGCCAAATGCGGGGTTTATTTCATTTTTTACTTCCCAATGCGAAGGCACGATGATCTCTACTCCGCCAAAAGATACCCTACAGTCGAGAATAGCAACAGGTTCTGTAATGTCTGCCTGTGTAAGGTTGAGCTCGCAGCCCGCAAACGTTACAGATACTACGCCTCCTTTGAAATCTTTTGAAGTTACTACTTCTTTACGTCCGCCAAATGTTACATCTATATTTACATTGCTTTCATTGTGTATAGTGGATTCGAGTGTTTTTGGGGTAGTGCATTTTATTTGTTTGCGAGGGCGAAGCGCTATAGCTATACCAGCTACCATAATGATGGCCGGCCAAGCGTAATCGCGCGATGGGCGACCCATTATCATAAACTGCGGTGTAAAGTTGGCGATGCCAATAACTATCAGTATCCACCATGCATTGTTACGAAAACCGTTTTTGAAACCAATAAGCAGGCCGAGAATAATAAGTATACCGGGCCAAGAAGTTTCAAGGTCTATGCAGGGTAATAAATGCATAGTAGTGAGCATAAGTATAAGGCCAGTAATGGCAAGGGCAATGCCAAAGAACACTCTGTTTTTGTGCCTGTTTTCTGAATATTGCTTAAAATCGTCTCTGTAAAAATCTCGGTTACGCATATAGCTGTATTGTGACCCAAAAGTAGCTACTGCAAATACCATGCAAAAGACCAAATAGGTGAGAAATTAATACTGGTCGGTGAAGCGGCGTTATTTATCGGTAAACGGTTTTGTTTTTTTATCGAAGTAGGATTGTTGCCAACGTCGCTATGCCAATTGAATTGCCGCGCAGGCACGTATATTTCAAAAATGATGGTCAATATTATTAAAAGCGTTCTCAGGAAATACCGATGCGATGGTACAGTATGGCTTCAAAACCCTATTTTTGCTTTATAAATTACATAGCTACAATGCTGCAGGTAACAGTAAACGACAATAATACATTTGCGATATCAGCCGAAGAGAATGGCATTACTATAAACGATACGGTGGCAGATTGGGATGCAAGCTGGCAGCCTAACGGCTTGATAAGCATACTTTACAACAACAAGAGCTATACCGCAATTGTTGAAAAAGTAGACAGGAAAGCAAAGGAGGTGTCATTGCGCATAGATGGTCAGGTATATAAAATAGGCATAAAAGAGCCTATCGATCAGTTATTGATTAATATGGGTCTTGATATAAAACAGAATCAGAAAGCGGAAGCAATAAAGGCGCCTATGCCCGGTATGATTTTGAAAATACTTGTTACCCCGGGACAACAGATAAACAAAGGCGACGGACTTGTGATACTGGAAGCTATGAAGATGGAAAACATACTGAAAGCCACAGCCACAGCGACAGTGAAAGCGATTAGGGTGAACGAACGAACCGCTGTTGAGAAAGGCGCAGTGTTGATTGAATTGGAATAAAGATATGTTGTTGCTGTAGCTTACTATTTTGTAAACATTTTTTTAATGAAACGTATACTTGTCGTTGGATGTTTGTTGGTGTTATTGGTAGCCTCTTGTAAAAAGGATAAGAAGGACATATTGATAAGATCATGGCGGGCTGTGAATATGGAGAACGCCGAGAATGATAATTTCTTTAAACAAAGCAAGATATATATAGATACCGTTGGTAAAAATGGCGATGATGAAATAAACCTCAGGGTTTATGGTGTGACCAATATGGATAGCGTGAGACGTGTAATGCTGTTGCAGTACGATAGCGCCAAAGCCATACAAATGGAAGCTGTAAACAACACAGTGTTCAATTTTAAAAAAGATAGTGTAGTTATCTTTTATCTGACTGGGCGGATAGACACCGGGAAATGGTATATGGATGGCGAGAATACGCTAATGGTGGAGGAAAAAACAGACGAAGGCAATACAGAAAAGGTAAAATGGGATGTGCTTGCGCTCAGCGACACCGCCCTAAAACTGGTAATGCACGATGGTGAATCTAGCACAACAGTTACCTTTCATCCGGAAGGGAAATAAAGTAAGTTATTATTATCTTTGCCCGTATCTGTGGGGGGAGTGAAGTGATATCAGTAACTTTTTATAAGATACTGTCTCGAATAGTAGAGATAAAAAGGTGCACGAGTATTTAACAATTATATTTGACCTTAGAAATTATATAAAAATGCGTAGTATACCATTAAGACAGGCTCTTAGAGAGGCCATGCAAGAAGAAATGCGTCGTGATAAAAGCGTGTTTCTAATGGGCGAAGAAGTAGCTCAGTACAACGGAGCTTATAAAGTGAGCCAAGGCATGCTCGATGAGTTTGGCCCGAAGCGCGTAATTGATACGCCCATTGCCGAACTGGGCTTTGCCGCTATTGGCGTAGGCGCGGCTATGAATAATACGCGTCCGATTATTGAGTTTATGACCTGGAACTTTGCGGAGTTGGCTATCGACCAGATAGTAAACCATGCAGCTAAAGTAGTATCTATGAGCGGTGGTCAGTTTACCTGCCCAATAGTATTCAGAGGTCCGAATGGTTCTGCAGGGCAGTTGGGCGCGCAGCACTCACAAGCTTTCGAAAACTGGTATGCCAATGTGCCTGGCTTAAAAGTTATCTCAACTATCAATCCATATGATGCAAAAGGCCTGATGAAGTCTGCTATACGCGATGAAGATCCGGTTGTGTTTATGGAAGGCGAGACAGCTTATGGCGACATGGGTGAAGTGCCTGAAGAAGAATACCTGATACCTATTGGCAAAGCAGCGGTGAAAAGAGAAGGATCGCAGGTAACAATAGTATCTTACAATAAGATGATGAAGGTTGCTATGGGCGCTGCCGATGAGTTGGCGAAGGAAGGCATAAGCGCAGAGGTGATAGACCTACGCACGATTCGTCCGCTGGATTGGGAGACAATTGTTACTTCTGTAAAGAAGACCAACAGACTGGTAATAGTTGAAGAACAATGGCCTTTTGGAAGCGTTGCTTCTGAAATAACCTACCGTGTACAGAAGGAAGCATTTGATTATCTGGATGCGCCTATTCGCAGAATATGCACAGCCGATGCCAATATGCACTATGCGCCAAATCTGGTAGCAGCATACCTGCCCGACGTGCCGCGTACGGTGAAGTTGATAAAAGAAGTAATGTATATGACCAAGTAAGGTTTCACTGACTATAAATAAATTAGCCGCCAGCTCTTAGTTGGCGGCTAATTTATTTAAATAGGGTTATCTTTTTGGGCAGTTCTACCGATTTTATGTAATTTAGACAAGCAGTTTTTACCTATTTTACCAATAGTAACTTTATGAAAGTCTTCGTTTTTAGTGTGTGCTTACTCATCGCATTTGGATCTTTGGGCGTGCGAGCGCAAATGATAACTACGGTAGCCGGTCTGGGGCACGACGGGGCTGGTGTAGTAGGCTATACCGGCCCGGCAACAGGCGCTACTTTGGTAGGCGCCGATGGGGTGGCGGTAGATAGACTTGGTAACGTCTATTTTACAGATCGGTACTTCAATGTGATACGTAAAATAAGCGCCGATGGCCGTATCCATACTATTGCCGGAAAGGGATATATCGGTTATTTGGGTGATTATGGTCCTGCTACAAATGCTGAACTTGCTGATCCCGGCTATATAACTGTAGATAGCGCTGGGAATATTTACTTTGCAGATAAGCATAGACTAAGGAGAGTTAATACCTCGGGCATCATCAACACGATAGCAGGAACAGGAACGCCCGGATTTAGCGGCGACGGCGGCCCGGCTTCGGTAGCGCAAATAAATTTGCCTGCCGGTGTGGCTGTTGACGCAACTGGCAACATCTATTTTTGCGATCAGGGCAATAATAGGATCCGTAAGATAAGTGGTGGAGTGATCAGTACAGTATGCGGAACAGGAACTGAAGGGTACACCGGCGATGGGGCAGCGGCAACAGCGGCTACTATTTCTTACCCATCGGGTATAGCGATTGGTCCAGCCGGGGATATTTACTTTTGCGACGGCGGGTATAGCCTCTTTACAGGCGTACTTTTTGAAGATAGTACAGACAAACGTATAAGGCGGATAAACAGCGCCGGGATCATAACCACAATAGCAGGCGGCAGAACCGGATTGAGCTTTGCCGATGGACTACCGGCAACCGATGGTAGAGTAGCTATTGCGGCGGGTATTGCTGTGGATGCCACAGGTAGTGTGTATTATATAGATACAAAAGCGGAACGCGTAAGGAGGATAAACACAACAGGTACAATAGAAACCATAGCCGGAACGGGCGTGACATTCGGGTGGTTTGATACAGAAGGGGGATTGGCCAAGCTGGCAAAACTATATTACCCTATGGGTATTGCCATAAATTCGGCTAATGAACTATACTTTACCGACGAAATAGGTGGGAAGCTGAGAAAGGTATCACCGGCTACATTGTCTATTTCATCTGGAGGTATGGATACTGCGTGTACCGGTACAAATGTAACATTTAGGGTTTTAGACACAGGGGCGTATCATTATAGGTGGCATGTAAATGGTGTAGTGGTGGGCGCGGATAGTACAGCCTATACTACCAATACGCTACATAACAAAGATATTATAGATTGTGTACGACTTACGGGTACCGGCGGCGCTGCGATAGCTATTTCTAATGCCATACGTATGACCATTAATCCGGACCCGGGCGAAATATCGGGCCAAACTAATGTGTGTAGCGGTATGCCTTATCCTTACACTTCTTCAGTTCCCGGAGGAGTATGGTCAGTTTCCAATGCACTTGCTTCTATAACTACCTCTGGTGTACTGACCGGTATTGGTATGGGATACGATACCGTTGTATACACAGTAACCTCAGGGTGTGGATCGGTTAGTTCCTTCTATCGTATTTCTATAGATACTAATGGTGGATGCGTAACAAAATTGCCAACTATAACAGAGGGATTATTAAATGTTTTTCCCAATCCTACAACAGGTGTTGTGTCATTGAGTTTTCATCCGCAGGCGGCTAGCGAAGATATGAAGGTGACGCTTTGGAACAGTGTAGGCAATGAAATAGGCAGGGCAGTTAAAACAATAGCTATGCCAAGCCTTAAATTCGACCTAAGCGCGTTTCCTTCTGGCATGTATTTCGTGGTAGTTCAGAATCAGTATGGCGAACTTGTGTTTAGGAGCCCGGTAATAAAACAATAGCATAAAAAAGGCAATCAGGTTTTGACCCCTGATTGCCTTAGTGAATAACAATAATGAATAAAAATACTACCTGAAATAATGGCTAACAAACCGACTGGTGTTGCCGGTAATTAGTCCGTCCGACTCGCGAATACCCATTCCGGCTGGTACGCCGCCTATTAGCCAGCTACCTATCACAGGGTGCTTCCCGTCGAAGTCGGGTAGGGGGGCATAGTCCTGTATTATATAGCCTTCTTCTCCATATTCTCCATCTGTCTGCGCAAGTGTTTCTCCGTATTTTACAATCTTTACATTAGCGCCTTCGCGCGAGTAAACAGGTTTTTGCACATATTGCCCGGGTTGGTATACTACTTCTGTGCGGCTGTAGGTTGCCGGCAGTATATATTTACAATCAGGGAATAGTTTGTGCAGGTACACCAATAGCATTTTGTTACTCCATAGCGCTTTGTAAGCAGGTTCTATCCACATAGTAGTTAGCTTTGTAGTGGGCAGGTATCGGCCAAACTCCTCGTTAAAAAGCCATTCGTATGGGTATAGTTTGAAAATATTGCTAAGCGGCTCGCCGGCAGCAGTGAAGAATTCACCTTTTTCGTCTACGCCTATGTCTTCGGTATAAATAAAGTCAGTGTTCAGGCCTGCCTGATCTGCAACATCCTGCAGATATTTGGTAGTCATCAGGTCTTCAAGGTTGTCTTTTACACACGAGAAGTGCAGCTTGTAGGGTGGGTACAAGTAGGGTTGGCACACTTTCATATGATCAATCAGTTTTTCGTGTATAGAATTGAACTGGTCGAGTTTGTTGTTGTAATCCTGTAGCCAATACCACTGCACCACGCTTGCTTCCAAAAGCGAAGTTGGGGTATCTGCATTAAACTCCAGCAGTTTTATATCGCCATTGTTGTATGACAGATCCATCCGGCCATAAAAGCTGGGCATATCCTCGTTCCATGTCCATTTTATGAGGTCGGCATACTGGCGCGGTATGAAGAACTCGTCCCACAGATCGTTTTTTATTACGTGGTCTACCACTGCCATGCATTTCTCGAAAATATCGGCAGTTGCTGCTTCTATCTGGTCTACCTCTGCTGCTGTAAACTCGTATACCGCAGTTTCGTTGTAGTACGATTCGTATTTGTAATAGAGGAATCCCTGTTCTTTTACTTTTTCTTCCCAGTCTTTACGGGGGGTGATAGTATGTCGTTTCATAGTTGAGTATATTTATTATCCACCGTGGAATGAGTGTGCCGAACTGCCAAAGCCGCCCGTGCGTACATGTCCTGAAGCGCTATGCGGAGTAAAGGAAGGACTGACAATTTCGCCGACGGATGCAGGCGAGTAGCCGGTGTTGATGGTGTTATTACGGCTGATAGGGTACCAGCCCCCGCCATAATAGCGAAAGTGGTGATAGCCTCCGTTTTTGTAAATACTGGTATCTCTTGTACGTCCGTTCTGATCTTTGCCGGTAGTCCATTCCTCGTTATTGCCGCTAGAGCACGATGTAATAGCGCTGAACATTACTGAGGATAGAATGATGTATTTAGATTTTTTCATTTGTAATCGGATTCAGGTATTGCGGTAGCAACAACCCAATAGATATCTGCAGTATATTGCTACTAGCGTATTGTTGCGATGGCAAAATTAGTAATACTTGTTTTATCCGTAAATTTTATTTTACGCTGTGCTCAATATGTCTTGAGCAACAATGTTTAGGAACGAAAAAACCTGCAGAAGTTATGTTGTAGAGCAACTAACCAATGCAGGTTTCGAAAAATATATTGTCAGGCGCAAACGCCTATTGAATTCAATAATCGATAGTCGCCTGAATTCCTCGGTCTATGAGGGCTTCAGCTTTTGGGAGCAAAAAGTCGAAACTCCCTTTTTTTACTCCGCATTTTCCTTTGTGGTGAATGATGAGTGCGCACTGTTCGGCCTGCAGCGTTTCATGACCACACACATCTACCAACGACTCAATAACCCAGTCGAAGGTGTTAACATTGTCATTCCACACTATAAGGTTGTGCAAATTATCCTCAATTACACTCGTTTCTCTATCCTCGAGAGTTTGCCATTGAATACCATCCGCGTATTCTTGTCTCCTGTTCATATTGCGAAATTAAGAAAGAAGTTTTAAATTTTCATAATTTTAGTTTAACAAAAAACAGGTTTATTAACCCTTATTTTAGACAATTTTTGCCAACAAAGAAAGTAGTATTTGTATTGCAACCATTGTGTTTTCTCCCGAAGGGGAAAAGCGTTATTTTAAAAAATGGGGGTACTTTCTGGAAAGAAAACACCCCCTCTAATCTATGTTATGGGAAAATAAAAGTTACATAGCAACTGCAGCGTTTGCTTCAGTTGTTAGCATTTGTTTACTATCCTTCGTGTTTAAAAAATGTTCCCAATCTTGTAGCGTAGCGCCTTTCAGTACCCGCGGGAATTTACTCATTGCACCTTCTTTGCCCTTTGCGCGCAGATAGTCTATGAAGTAGGAACCTGGCATTACAGTAACAAAGATCTCTTTTAAGGCGGATGTTCGCTCCACTTCGTAGTCGTCGTTGAGCATGCAAAGCGATTTATCAAGTTCCGCTTTGAGTTCTTCTATGTCTACATTTGGGTTATCGCAACCTATATACCAATGATGGGCGAAAAGATTATCGTGCTTCAGTCCGGCAACGGCAAATTCCTTGATGGTGATATTCATTTTTCTCGACACCATCTCAATTGCTTTGTTCATGTTATCTACAGAAAGATGCTCGCCGCAAAGGCTAAGGAACTGCTTAGTGCGGCCAACAATGGCTATTTCGTGTTCTGTAGCATTCGTAAAACGGAGCACATCGCCAATTAGGTACCTCCATGCACCCGAGCAAGTACTCAGCGCCACCGCATATTCCACGCCTTCCTGCACCTGATTGATGGTATAGATCTCCGGATTGGGTTTAGGATTGCCGTCTTCGTCGAAGTTGTCGGAAGTAAATGGAATGAACTCATAAAACACGCCTGCGTTGAGCACCAGCTTAATACCAGCGCCGGGGCGGGCCTGAAAGCCAAACGAACCTTCGGACGCCATATACGTTTCAATAAAAGTAATAGGCTTACCCCATAGTTGTTTAAAACTTTCGCGGTAGGGTTCGATAGATACGCCGCCGTGAATATACACGCTAAGGTTCGGCCATATTTCGTGTATATCTTTTACGCCATAGTGTTTAATTACGCGCTCTAGCACTATTTGTACCCAAGCAGGTACGCCGCATACAATACCCACATCCCATTGCGTCGCCTTTTCAACAATTAGCTTTATACGGTCTTCCCACTTTGGACGCTTGCTGATGCGCTGGCCGGGCTTGTATAGCAGCGACGACATCCAGCGGGGCATGTTTTTGGCGCTTATGCCGCTCATGTCGCCTTCGTAATAGTCGCCTTTTTCATAAAGCGATGTGGTGCCGCCCAACATCAGGATACCTTTCTGAAACGCCACTGGTGGAATGGTGAAGTTGGCCATGCTGTACAACTGTTTAAACCCAACTTTCTTGATGGATTTAATCATGTCTTGAGTTACAGGAATATGCTTGCTTGCAGTTTCTGAAGTGCCAGAGCTCAATGCGAAGTATTTTACCTTACCTGGCCATGTCACGTTTTCTTCCCCATTCTGGCAGCGTTTCCACCATTGGTCATACATGTCGTTGTAGGTGCTTACCGGCACACGCTCGCGAAAAGCAGTCACGAAATCAATTTCTTTGCTAAGTATTTCTCCAAATCCATAATGCTTGCCAAAAGCGGTATACTGTCCGCGTTCCATAAGCTGCCTTAATGCGTGGCGCTGATAGGTTTGGGGACTTGCCACAGGCAAGTTGAATTTTTTACGAAGTTGTAGTGAACGAGCTATCAGATTACCTAATAATGCCATTGGTACTCTTTGCTTGATTTAAGATTTGAAACCCAAATTTACGAATTCCTGTGTTAAATAACTGGTAAGTTATTTAATAAAATACAAAACAGCTTATGCTATTATTATGATAGATATGCGGAATTAATTTTGCCAGACTTGTATTGAATAAATACGAAACAGGAGCAGCGTTTATCGCTGCTCCTGTTTCGTATTGCATTTTCTGGTCTCTTATTTCTTAAACAATCCCTTCAGTCCACCCTTTACCTTATCGGCTGCATCTTTTACTGCTTCGGGCGTTTTCTTTTTGGTGGTGTCGCTACCGCCGCCGAGGAGTTGTTTTTTCAATTCTTCTTTAGCCTCGTTTACTACTTGTTTCTTTATCGCTGCTACAGTGTCTTTTACTACAGTTTTTACGCTGTCTACTTTTTTCTGTACTTCTTTTTTAATCTCGTCCTTAATATTGTTCACAGCGTTTCCTGCCACATTTTTCAGGTCGGTTTCTATTTTGGGGCTTGTTACTGTGCCTGTTATTCTCACAGTAAGATTTACCTTGTCGCTCAGCGTAACAGGGATGCCCTTACTTGCTGCCTGACCTACGAGGTTGTTCAACATGGCATTTCCTTCGGCGCCCATCATTGCGCGCGGAGCCACGAGATTAATGCCATACTTTATGGTCTGGTCGAATCCATTGCTACCAGCTATTTCAGCTTCTACATCGCCCATTTTCATTTTGTAGGGCTGCACAATCAGTCGGCCATTTTCTATACTAAAAAATAGCTTCATGTCTTTAAGATTTATAGACTTAAACTGCGAAAGGTGAAGCTTGTCGGCAAGCTGATCGGTAACGGGGAAGTTGCTGAGCAAGCCTTTCAGCAACATCATATCGCCTTTACCGGTTAGCGAGTTCATGAGCGGCGCCATATCAGGGCCAATTTTACCGGCAACTCCTAACGATGATGATACCTTACCCGAAGCATACTTAGCTACAGGCATCATTTTCTGCACTGAAGGGAAGGCTGCGTAAGTTTTCTGAATATCGATATCCTGTACGCTGTAGTCGAATTTAACATCCGGATTTTTCTTATCGTTTTTGGTAGAGTAGTAGCCGGTCATTTTTATTGCTCCATCCAGTCCTTTACCGCTAATGTTTTGTAGCGTTACTGTTTCGTCGCGTACCGCAAGTCCACCTTGCACGCCAGTCAGGGTTATTGCGTCATATATTACTGAGCCTACTTCTACTTTCAGATCTATGTCCAGATTGGCCGGTACAAGGAACGGTTCGGTTGCCGGCGGCGCAGCCTTGGTTTCGGTAGTTGCCGGGGTTGTGCCCATAAATTTGTTTACATCTACCTTGTCGGCCATAAAGTGCATTGCTCCGTTGAGCGATTCGTTGTGCAGGTAGTAGCCCAGCAGGTTGTTTATACTACCGTCGCCACTGAAAATGGTTCCCATATACATACCCTTCATGTTAGACACAGTAACATTTTTAGGGTTGAATGTTAGTATCAGGCTATAAAGATTAATACCATCAGGGTAGTCTTTAGAGGAATAGGCTATGTCTTTCAATGATATGGTTCCAGACGCGTCCAGTTTTTCGAATTGTTGCTTTTTCGCATCGGCAACTGCTCCTTTTACAGTTACATCGGCGCCCACTTCTCCAGCCAGTTTCATGCCTCCGTCTAGCTTCACAAATTTCTGTACCTGGGTCAGATCCAGTTTCGCTTTCAATCCAGCATCTATCCACTGATTGGATACTGGAGTTTTGAGCAGTAATCGCAAATCGAATGGGTTTGCACCAAAATCGAGGTGACATTTTTCAAGATTCACAACTGTATGGTCTATTACGCCATCCGGGTTGTTAACCTCGAGCTTGATCTGTATGTTAGCCACTTTTTGTGGTAAGTCAGGGTACTGGAACGACGCATCCTGTATACCCAGATTGAACTGGAATGCCGGCATTTGGGTTTTGTTATAGTCGCCTTTTACAAAGCCATTCAGGGCTACCTTGCCGGTAGTTTTTATGTCTTTAAAACTATTCTGATATATGCCGGGCACCAGCGACAAGATGTCTTTAAAGTCGTTCGAAGGAGTGTTGAACGTTATGTCCATCTTCATATTGTTAGTGTCGGGCATTTGCACAAATCCCTTGGTCGATAGTTTTAGGCCATTCAGCTGTATTTTGTCGGTATTGAATGTGTACTTGCTTGCTTTGTTGTCTATGTTAAGGTCAAGATCTATACTGGTCTTGACTTTATGCAGATAGGGTATGCTGCCCATTACATAGGTAAACTCATCAATAGTAGTTTTAGTTTCGAGCGTGAAATTGTCGCTGGTAAAATCGCCCGATCCCTTGTGGTTCAGGTTTTGAATGATAACTTGCATTTTGCCTTGCTGATCGTTGTATTCTATAAAGCCATTCTCTATGCCGTATTTGCGTAGTTTTAGTGCAAAGGGCGCGCTTTCTGCTGCTGGTTTTTCAGCAGGAGTGGGTTTTGTTATGTCCCAGTTGGCTTTGCCGTCGGCATGTACTATGGCATGTATGCGCGGCGTTATGAGGCCAATGTTCAGTATGTCGTAGGTACCCTTAATCGCCTTCATCAGTTCCAGTGACACATCAATGCTTTTGGCAGAGATCAGGGTGTCAGTTTTGAAATCGTCTTTGCCAACAATGCTAAGATCAATTATGCTTACAGACAGATTGGGAAAGCTGTGAAAGATGGAAATGTCTACATCTTTGAAGTCGGTAGTGGCATTGAGCTGATCGTTAAGCTCTTTTTTTACCAGCGCCATTATTTTGTCTTTGAAAAAGACAGGAATAATGATTGCTGTGCCCAGCAATAGCAATATGATAATCCCTATTCCTATCAGCAGCCGTTTTACCAATTTACCTGTTTTCATAATAATCTGTTTGTGTTTGATGCAAAAGTAACATAGTGGAATTTAACTATAAAAAATTACATCGGCAGTTTTTCCGTTTATTCGATATTATTGCCGTTATTCTGTTAAGGAAACAGTAAATCAGTTTAAACAATAATCATGCAAAATAAATTCGGACAGGCTATTGGCGCTTTTGTGGTTATGACCGCCGCTATGGGGTGTTTTGCTGCAAAGCAAGCTGCGGTGAAGAAAGCGCCCGGCGTTTGGCAGGCAACGCCAATTGTTGCTGATGGTAAAGCCGACGACTGGCCGGGCGCTTATGCCCACTACAATGAAGATGCAATGCTGGGCTATTCGATAACCAATGATAGCGTCAATCTTTATTTGCGCATAGAAACCGGCGATTTGGGCACGCAATTGAAAATACTGGAGCAGGGACTAACAGTATGGATAGACAAAACGGGCAAGGATAATCAGGTTACAGCCATCAACTTTCCATTGCCTACAGAAGCGCGTAGCTCCAGACGGGCGACAGGCGGCCAGTTTTATACTGATGGGGGCGACGAGCGCAAAGCCAGGCTGGAGCTGGAAGACCGTGTACGGGCGGCGCTAACCAATGTGAATGAGTATTCGCTGCAGGGATTTAAGGGCTGCAACTTACAATATGCGCTCAATGAAAAAGATAGTTGTGGGGTAATGATGCGTGTAGGTGTAGACGGTGACAATGAAATGGTATGGGAAGCTACTATTCCGTTTAGGGCATTTTATTTTAAGCAGTTGATTGCCAGAGCCGAAAAGGGCAGAGCGTTGAGCATTTGTATGGAAACTACCGGCGCGCCAAAACCTGCACCGCCCGCCGGCGACGGAGTAAGGCGCCCGGCAATGTCGCCAGGTTTTAGTATTGGCGGCATGGGGGTAGGCGTTAATTTCGGAGGTGGCAGGTGGGGCAGCCAGCAACCCCAACAAGGCGTTAATATTACACAATCGCTCTATAAAAGCACCAAAACATGGGTTAGGTTTGGGTTAGCACATCCATAAGTTGTAATTTTGTAGTCTATTTAACAGGGGTTTACCTTGCCGGTTATATACATTACAATCACCAAAACTGAAAATATGAAAATCTCAAGATTGTTTGCTTATGCTGCAGCCGGAATGATCATCGGCTTGCTTATTGAAAACAAATCCATCATCCTTAAGCAGAAAGCCAAGGACAAAGCCCGTAAACTAAAATACGGCGCCGCCGACCTGCTACACAAGGAAGGCTAGTCTGTTGGTTTATTTTACGTTAAACTGGTAGTTTTTGAGCCGATACACTCTAATTACGGTGCTATTAAGCGCCATGTCTGAGTGTTCTTCCATGTAGGGGAAATCATCGGGGTGGAAGCGGAAATTGGTAATCAGATAGTCGGCGCTATCCGGATGTACCAGCTTTAGCCTAACACGTTCTTCTTCTTCCATAAAGTCAATATTGTTTTGCAGTATTTCCGGGTAAATACTGGTAACCATTATTTCCTTTCTCTGGTCGGCATCCAGTATGTACTTGAGCGCCTGCAGATTGCTGACACCCCAATAGTCCATTTCGTAGTTTTTGCGTAGATATTCTTCTTCGTGCGACACCAGTTCATTGAAATAAACTTGCTGGAAAGGATGAGATTTGACCATGAAAAAGGCTATAGCAGCAAATTGCAGCCCGCATACCGCTTGTACTATCATTGTGTTGCGTTTATTACCTGCTACAGCGCTATGGTTAAGTAGTTGATTGATGGCATAAATGCCCATCATCAGAAAGGAAGGGTATATAAAATACAGATGCCTCCAGTCGTCGTAGATGATAGAATGCAAGAAGAATACCGCAAAAATCGGGACAAGGAAACAGCCGACATATAGCAGGTAGTTGCGCTCCGGTGTATTTTTTAGGTATTGCAGTGGGTTTTTGATAAATGCGCTAATGATCATCACCATCCCTGTGAATCCAATAATCAATATCAAAATAGGGTTAGATATGAAGAACCAACGGGTAAAATAGGTCCACGTAATTTCAGTGCTTTGTATGTACTTGCCGCCAATAAGTATTGATCCCTGCCAAAGGTCGAATTTTGACAACTTGCTGAACGACTCTGTGAAGTGTTTAAAAGGACTGACCCACAAATACGGCCAGGCAATAAATAGTAAGAAGCAAAAACCTATGGTGAAGGCGATAGTATTGATAATCGTTTTCGCAGGCTTTTCTTTGTTTATTGCATTAAAGATCATATCGAGTATAAGGAAGCCAAATATGAAGCTGCCCAGCATGATACCCATGATACGAATACTGGTAGCATAACCGCACGCTAGCCCAAGAAGTGCAAATAACAACGGCTTGTTTTTTTGAAATGCCATCTGGCACAACAGCAATGTGATGATAAACACCGACAAGAATGGTAAGTCTTTACTATTGAAAAACGAATGGGCATAAAAGCGAGGCGCAAAAGCCAGGAACAAAAAAGCAAAAATGGCCAGAAATTTATTTTTGAATAGCCGGTAGGAAAGCGCATAAGCAGCAAATGCGCCCAACAAAAATAGCACATGGGTAACCACATGGCGCATCATATAAATATCTCGCTTGTCTGTCAGTTTCAGCCATTTTTCAATGATGATTAACGGCAGTTCAAAGCCCGCTCCATGGTTGTCGGTTGGTTTCAAAAACAAGTCTTTATCACCATGAAACACATAGTTGTAGCTGAGTAAGCCCGGACCGCGCTGCAGCGGTTCGTCCCATGCAACACCATAGTCTTTTAAAACGATAAGGCCTAGAAAAAGGGTAGCGAAGAAAAGTATGATACCCGGAAAGTAGGGAGCTAATTTTGCTTTCATCTTTGTTGTCTGTTTGGGAAATCGCGTATTGTGCCTGTTGGTAGCAGGTTGCGTATAAAAGTAAAAAAAATAGGGAAGGCGCCCAAAAAAGCTGCTGAATTTACCTGTGATTGCTTAGTGGCATTTATTTATATAGTTCAACGCATAAATCGTCCATATACAATTCTCGTCTGCCGGTGTTCCAGACAAATAACTTTATTCGATGTCCGTTCTTTAAGCCAGGCGGTATTGGCACAAAATAGTAAACCGTGCCCCATGTGTTTATCTGATTGATATCGAGCGTCGCTGGTTTGCCAGCATAATTTTGGAATGCAATTTTATTCTCAATCTTACATCCCGACCAAGATTTGTGATCTATGTCTAAAATAAACAGGTGTTTAAAGTAGTCGGGCGGGAAGGGATACATAAATTTACCGCTGCATTTTAACCAATGTGCATCTTTAAATTTCTCTTTGTTAAATGTGTCGCTCATTACTTCCATAAATTCGTCGTTACCCATGGCGAAGTAATACTTACTGCCGTGTATATTGTCTTTAATAAACTTAGGGCTGAGCGAATCTTCGAAATTTTCGCAATGCCAGGTAAATAGTTTGGTTAGTTTATTTGCGTCTGGTTGAAATTGAGCGATGTCGTTGGTTACAAGATCGTTGTAGGTGAGCTCTGTACGAAATAGCATTTGCAAATTGAATTTCATATTTGACTGTTCGCTTAGCAATACACCCTTGTACTGTTGTATACTATAACTCATGTTTATAGCAATAGATATCAGGCAAATAGCGCTGATGCCTATTTTTGTAAATAACTTATTGCCGTTAATGTGATGTAGGTAAGCGGCAAGAGGTACAGACAACAGCGGATAGATGTGCAACATGGGGCGCGAACCGAGACCATTGATATAGTTAAAACAATACCAACAATAGATAATGTACACATATACAGGAAACACTACCCACAATGCCCAAGCCCAAGGCCGTATTGACTTATAGAGGGTAAAGCCGGCGAGAGCAAAAATCATAACCATGGCATAGGGGAGCCAGCCATTTGAAAAATAAAACAATCCCTCAATTATATGCGGATGTAGCCAGGAAAAAGACTGGTCGCCATAACTGTAATAAAGAAAAGAGCCGGTCATGTACTTCCAATAGCAGAGCTGCGGTATTATAGGTAGGAAAAAAGTTAAACCAGCTGCCAGTATCCCTTTACTATTATCTTTTATAAACTTTATTTTGGCAATAGCCGACTGCATATTGTACACATTGTACAGCAGCGGGATAAATAAACATACTATATCGGTAGGCCGAATAATGGTAATGAGCCCGGCAACTAATCCTATAGTAATAAACCTACCTACTGTGGGGCGGTTATGTAGTTTTATGCTGAGCAACATAAGGGCAGCATACAGGAAAAACAGCGGGGTGTGCGACATGCCGCCCTGTAATATTGTAAACCAGAAGAGATTCGTGCCTGTAAGAAGTAACGATGTGGTAATAAGCGCGACAGGTTCCGGAAAAAGCTGCCGCAGTATTTTATATACAAGTATCAGCCCCAATATACCATAGAGCAGCGAGGCGAATTTTAGGGTGTAATTATAGGCGTTTGAGAATCCATTTGCTGGCCGGCCCATTGCTTTCGCAGTAAAGTGGGTGGCGAAAAAAAAAGGGGCCTCCATAAGCGCCACGCCATAAGTATATTGGTTGTTGGTATACCCCAGCGGCGTACGTTTATCGCTTAATATTCTTACGTAAGTTTTTACATCGTCCGATATGTTGTTGCCATCAGGTAGTTTTTCGAGCGATGTATTGTTGTGGTAAATGAATGTAGCCGGTAGGTACAGGTAATACCCCAAGGCATCGCCATGCAATGAATTTCTTTTAACGCCAAATTGAACCAGCATAAATATCGACAACGCTAACGATAGCCCGAAAAATAGTTTGCTGAGGTGTTTGATATTCATATAGGCGTTAAGGTCGATCTGGTATAATGTACCGGACAAAATAACGAAAAAGGCGCGGAACAATTATGCCGCGCCTTTATTTAGTATTTATATTTCATTTTAAGCTACTGAGATACCGAACCGCCTTCTTTGGGTATACGGCCACAGCCTGCATAATATTTATGCCAGTACTGGTCTTTCAGGTTGCTGATAACCACGCCTTGGGATGAAGATGCATGTACGAAATAGTCGTTGGCAAGGTAAACGCCAACATGGGTGATGCGCCTGCTCTTTACGTGAAAGAAAACAAGATCGCCTTCTGTTGCATCCTTTGTTTTCTTAATGTGCCTTGCTTTTTTAAACTGGTCTTTAGCAGTGCGCTCAAGGCCAGTGCAATACACCTCTTCGTAAAGTTTCTGTGAAAAACCAGAACAGTCAATCCCCGATTTGTCGCAACCGCCCAAGCGGTAGTTGCAGCCATACCATTTATTGATAAATTTTAGCAATGAATAGTTATTAGGTGCATTGTCGCCAAGAACATCGGTGAAGGTGTAACTGGGAGAGGCATTTTCTTCGGCAAGAGTAGCCGCGTCCATGCTGTCTATTTCTGCCTGTGAAGGTTTTTTAGGCGTTTCTTTTATGATATAATAAACACCGGGTTTGCGGTATTCTTGTTTTGGTTGTTCATTATTAGCCACAGCAATATCGTCAGCTATTGGCGCCGGTGCTACTATTGGTTTTGCATGCGGTTTCTTCTTATCTACTATATTGTTTGTTACATTTAGTTTGTTGTGCGCCGGCAGGTACATGTTGTCAATAAACATGGGTTTTGAAGGCGATTTATGAACATAAGAATGCTGCGTAGTACTACAACTAAAAAGAAATATGGATAAAAAAAAGCATGCTGTGGTGAGTAAAGTTGTTTGTTTAGTCATCGGCATGTATTTAACGTGGCGCGAAGGTAAGGCGCTAAATCAGCTTGAACAAAAATAGATGCCGCGCTTCGGAAAATTAACGACAGATTAATAATGAGCTAAATTACATTATTTGTAATTGATTGCTAATGCGGTGATATGCACAAGAGAAATCTCTTTTATCGTCGTTACACCGATGCCGGAATTTATATGGAATGCACCACCAACTTATCAATTGTAGCAGAAATTAGTAGAAATGTTATTTGAGAATGCAGCGTTTTCCAGGTTTGTTAGGTTTCCGGATTTGTCATCAATAAAAAATCAGTTTAGTTGTTAAGTACAATCAATATTTTTTCTACTTTTGAACTAAGATGGCCAATCCCGATAAGAATAGATTTAATGTAAATCAACAAAGCCTTGATGCGCAGCAAGCCAATCAAAGAAGCATTAACGATAGCGCTAATCAGGCAAGATGTAAGAACTGCAACTGGGGTATAACACCTAATGCCGATATATGCGAAAACTGCGGAGAATGGCAGTTGACAGGCAAGTGTAATTTCTGCTATGCAGAGTTTGAAGAAGGACAGCGGTTTTGCGCAGAGTGCGGCAATCCGCCAACCGGAATCAACTGTGGTCAGTGCGGTACCCTTAGCCACTTCGATTTTTGCCCCAAATGCAATGCGGCGCTTACCCGCCAATCGAATGAAACTATCAATATGATAGCAAATTCTGTTGAGTTTCAGAATGTGGTAAACGTATTGGTTGCCCCGGTCGATGCTGAGACTTTTAATACCAATGCACAATCTAATCAGTCGGATCTTGAAATGACTGCATTAAAAAACTACCTTTCTAAGTTTTCGGAGAAGAAAACCAAGAAGAAGGATATGTTTTCGCTCAACGACAGTTCTGGTATGAATGTGCAGGATAATATCAATTCGCTCGAGCAGTCGAAGCAGAACATTACGGCCGAGGAACGTCAGGAGTTAGCCCGGAAGCAGAAAGAATCGCTTGCATTGCAGTTGCTTGAGGAAACCAGGAACAAGACATTTCCTAATAATCAGGAAGCGCGCAAGTTCTTTGGCGCTTTGAAGATATTGTTGCCTCAGGTAATACAGAAGCGCAACCCTACCGGATGGCGTTGTAATGCTTATTACAATCTGCATGCCGGCGGTCCGCAAGAGTGTTCTGCAACTTGCTCTGGCGGCACCTGGATATATGAAACCAAAACGGAAACTGCGCTTAATTACACAGTAATATGAGTACTCAACGACCTGATGTAAGTAATATTATTTCTTCAGGTAATGTAAATAGCACTGCCCGGCACCAGTCGGGCATTATTCCGTCGGTAATATCGTCTGTAGCTCCGGCGCCTGTGGCCCATGGCCCACAGGCCATTACTTCGTTGCTTGCCAACGAAATAATACTAAACGGCGTAAAATATAAGATTATCAAGCAAATTGCCCGTTCGGGCGAGGCAGAGGTGTTTTTGGTCAATGCCAATGGCACTGATCTTGTTTTTAAGTACTACTATTCGCAATACAAACCTAAAGACGAGATACTTGTAAAGCTGAAAGGGCTAAGACATCCCTACATAATCGCGTTGTTCGATTATGGATATCACCACGATCGTTTTTTCGAGATTTCTGAATTTGCGCAGGGCGGTACGCTGCATGAGAACATGCCGCTGACTACGTTCCAGAAAACTAAGGAAATTGTTGATCAGACTATCGAAGGGCTTAATTACTGTCATACACATGGCATCATTCACAGGGATATAAAGCCTGAGAATATATTTTACCGCACCGTTTACAAGCGCGAGATTGCGTTGGGCGATTTTGGTATTGCATCGAACTTGAAAGAAGGGGAGGAGCTGGTGCGTACAAGCATGGCGCGGACGAGCCTTTATGCGGCGCCCGAGTTGTTTACCAATATTCAGGGAAAGACTACTATTGAAAAGAGCGTTGACTATTACGCTTTGGGTATGTCTTTGCTGCATATGTGGTTTGGGCGAAATCCGTTTGAAGATGTAGATGAGTTTGGTATAATGCGCCTCAAGAGCGAGGGTAGGGTACTGTTTCCAGATAATATTGACGATGAAGTAGAAACACTTATCAAGGGTCTTATCACGGTCAATCCACGAGATCGTTGGGGGTATGAGGAGGTTAAAAAGTGGATTAATGGCGAAAACGTTAAGGTTTTCTACCAAACCATCAGTTTTGAATATAAGCCTTACGCTTTTGGATTGATAGACGGCGAGCAGATAGTTGTCAATAATCCTAAAGATCTCGTTTGGTACCTGGAGAAATATCCGGATCGTGGCGAAGGGCATTTATACAGGAACTCTATAGCTAAGTGGATAGAAACCGTAGACCCGGGCCTGTTTAACGACCTTATGGATATCGTTGAAAAGGATTTCCCTCGCGATCGCACAGCGGGTTTAACAAAGGCTACCTACATTCTCGATCCCGAACGTCCGTTCAGGGGTTTTGATAGTACTAAATTAAGAACGCAGGACGAAATTGCCGCACACTTTGAGCGCAACTTCGATCATTATAAAAACGATCTAAGCAACCCGAACGCAGCGTTCTATATTTTCCTCGAATCGAGGAACTACAAACAAAATGCCGATGAGTACAGGAACTATTTTAAGACTACCAATCCTGCTGCCGCACTCAATGCGTTGATTTTTAAACTTCAGGGCGCAGATAAGTTCATAATAGGCGATTACACAATTTATCAGCCTGAGGAGTTGCTTATGGTTGATGCAGTAACAGAGCAGCTTATCATAGATCAACTGGCTAATGTCGATTCCAAGCTGTCGTTATGGATAAACGGGTTTAGCAAATTGGCGCCAACGTTGGTAAAGTGGCATGCACTGAAACGCTATGACGAACGCACGCTTCGTTATGCACTGCAAGAGGGTTTTGAATTCAGAGGCTTTGTTGCCAACGATAAGCAAGATGTTTTTCAGATGCTGAAAAACAATATCGGGGCGTTTTTTCAGGAAGCCGATGCAGAGCAGAATCGCGATGAGGCCAACTACTGGCTGCAGAATTACATGGATTCGTCGTTTGGCGAGACGGTGATAGACCACTTAAAAACTGAGAATTGCTCAGACAGGGAATTTATATTGATGCTTAATTATGCCTACCGGGAGCACGACGCTGCCGGTATGAACATGTATGAGGTCATTGAAGAATTGTTGCCCAGTGTTAAAAACAAAAAATCGGACAACAAGAAAACCGGTAATAAGATACTGCTGAGCAATGTTATAGAAATACACTTGAACAATGTTGTAGACTATTGGGCGTATCAGGCCAAAACAAGCGCTTTGTTGTTTCTCGATTGCCTACTCGATTTTATTACGTTTTTGGAGCGCAATATGCAGTCTTATCCTGAATTGTTTTCGCCACTGGTATTGCAACTCAACGACCATGTTAGCGCAGGCGTAAGAAAAGATATTGCTTTAGTAAGCGGCGACGAGCCGAAAACAGAAGATTACCGCAACGACCTTACCAAAGCAGTAGACCGGCTAAAACGCCTTCAATCAGATATGCCGTATGTGCAACGTTTTCAGCACGAGGTGTTGCTGCTGAAGAAAAAGCATCAGGACATTAAACAAGGATTGGTTAAGGAAAAGAAGGAAAAGCTCAATATTACCAATAGCAAATTCGACAAAATACTACAGCGCTACAGGGCCAAGTACAGAGAGCGTACAAAAGACGCATTTAATGATACTTTATATTGGAATCTCGCTATCGGTTCGGTGGGGATTTTTTACATGATAGCCTCTTTTATTTACACAGAAGAAGGGCCAATAACTTTTGTATCGTTGGCGGCAATAATATTGGCGTCATTTTTGGGTAGCCGCATTGGCAACAATATAGGCGCTATGATTACCAAAGCCGACGACGAAAAGAGCCTGTTGGGCGCAGTTATTGGTCTATATGCGGGTTGCCTGCTTGGTTATCATTTCAGCGCTATGTTGCCTACTGTGAGCGGGTTGGAGCCCTTCGGCGTATATGCAAAAGTGTCATCGGAGGTAATAACCATACTATCCGTGATTTTGTTGGCAATTTTCGGCGGCAGGGCTTTTTATCTTTACAGAGAGAATGAAAAAGCCCTTAATGCTATAGGGCTGGAGCCTCAGGAGCAGGATGCGCTTGATCAGAATCTGAAAGAAATAGACCGGTATTTTGCAGAAAAGGAAACATTCGACATTTTTCAGGAAACGATAAGAGTGTTATCATTAGACGATGGACAATTTGACCAGGAATTTGCAAAATCCAAAATAGCAGCTTAGGCGCCAACCCTATAAGAGCAGAATTAACAGGAAACCACGAGGTAAATTATAAATAGTACACAGCAAACCAACGATGGCTATACAATGTAAACAATGCAATCAGCAAAACAGAGACAGCGCACGGTACTGTAAGTATTGCGGCAGCGAGGTAGTGGGCGCTACGGTAGAGGCCGCTAATCTGGATCTGGAGGAGTTGGTAGGGCTGGCAGAGCTGAAGGCCGAGATAAACACAAAAATCACAGTAGCACGCCGAATGCAGCAAAGCGGCCGGCAACTGGATAAAAAGACGCTCCATACTATACTGGTAGGTAAGACAGGAACAGCCAAAAGCAAACTGGCAGAACTACTAGCCAGAATGTACTTCAAGAACGGCATTATTGCCAAGCCTGATTCTAAAACCGTAAATGCGGTTGACTTCAACGCATTTTCAAAGGATTTAGCGGCCAATCTTAGCGCTGCCAAGGGTGGAATTGTGTTTATTGATGAGGTGCATAAGCTTGTGCCGGCAGAGTATATACCGGGTCAAACCACGCAGATTGATAAGCTGTATGTGGAGATGGATAAAACTCAGGGCGACCCAATCATTATATTGGCATCAAGGCCAGAAGGGTTTTTGGAATATTTGGAGAAAAACCCTGAGGTGAAAAACAGGTTTAATCTGGTTTTCAATCTTGCCGATCTTGGTGCTGCAGAGATGTTTGAAATTGCGCTCAGGCAGTTTCAGAGTCAGCATTTCACTTTATCGCCCGATGCTGAGTTGAAGTTGCAGAAGGTGTTTAAGCATCTGGTAAAACTTAAAGACAGCAGTTTCGGTAACGGTCACACCGTTAATCGTATTGTAAAAGAGGTAATAGAAGCACATTTTGTAAATCCGCAATTCGATCAGTTTCCCAATACCATTATTGTAGAAGACATTAAGGGCGAAATAACGGAGGAGAAAACTACCGAGCAAATATTCAGCGAACTCGATCAGTTTATAGGCATGGACGATGTGAAAGGATACATCCGTAACATGATAGAGCGAATAGAGATTGCCCGCATGGATGCCGAACGGACTAAGAAGCCATTTACTTTTGGCGAGCATCTTATTCTTACCGGCAATCCTGGTACTGGTAAAACTTCTTTGGCGCGCAAACTGGGTGAGATTTTCGCATCTATAGGACTGCTCACCAAAGGCCATGTTGTGGAAGTAGACCGCAGTAAAATGGTGGGTCAGTTTACCGGGGAAACGGCAAAACTGGTGCAGAAAATATGCGATGATGCACAGGGCGGCATCCTGTTTATAGACGAGGCATACACACTGAAACAGCACGATAGCGATAATTTTGGCCAGGAAGCGATAGATACCTTGCTGAAGAGAATGGAGGACGACCGCGGTAAAATGATGGTGGTAGCGGCTGGTTATGCAAAAGAAATGCAGAATTTCATTAACGCCAACCCTGGTTTGAAATCAAGGTTTAAGGAAGAAAATGTTTTCGATCTTAAGGATTATACGCCTGAAGAGCTGTTCAAGATTTTTATGGTGTTTGCAACCAAGGATAATTTTGCATTGGTGACCGAAGCACAAGATAAACTCAAGAAGTCGCTACAGGCTGTTTACGATAAACGCGATAAAAACTTTGGTAATGGTAGAGATGTGCGCAATTTTTACGAGAAATGCCAGGCCCGCAGGGCTGCTCGCCTTAATGCAGGGTATATCTACGATATGAATCTGTATGCCGATGATATACCAGCCTTTGATGATGGCGTGAAAACCATGACCATGGATGAAGCTTTGGGCGAACTGAACAACCTGATTGGCCTACAGAATGTAAAGGATGAGATAACAAAACTCATAGACTACATAGAGATTGAAAAACTGAGGACCAGAGGCGGAAGCAAGAAAACAGTACTGAATATACATTTTATATTTAAGGGTAATCCCGGCACCGGTAAAACAACCGTTGCGCGCATACTGGCTAATATTTTTAAAGCCATGGGCTTACTTACCCGCGGCCAGCTGATAGAAACAGACCGTAAAGATCTGGTTGCCGAATATGTAGGGCAGACAGCTGCCAAGACCAATAAAGTGATAGAAAGCGCGCTTGGCGGTGTGCTGTTTGTAGACGAGGCATACACTCTGGTAGCTGGCGGACAAGGTGATTTTGGTAAAGAGGCCATTGATACCCTGCTGAAACGTATGGAAGATGACAGAGGCAAAATGATAGTAATAGCTGCGGGTTATAATGCCGATATGGATAGATTCCTGCAATCTAATCCGGGATTGACATCGCGCTTCACGAAGCATATCATGTTCGACGACTACACACCAGCGGAAATGACGGAGATATTTAAAGCGCTGGTGAAGGGTAAAGGCATGAAACTTGCCGATGGAGTAGAAGATCATGCGCTTCAGGTGTTTACGCACATCTTCAATACCCGCAACAAGAACTTTGCAAACGGACGTACCGTGCGCAATTTGTTTGAAGGCATATTGCAGAATCAAGCAATGCGCATATCGGCCGAGCATAAAAAAGGCGTTGATGTTGGCAGTATTATACAATTAATTACAATAGAAGATTTTAAATAGCAACCATGATTTGTGCCCACTGCAAAAGCGACATTGATAACGACAGTTTGCACTGCGACCAATGTGGTAAAGAATTATTTATATGCTCGGGTTGCGGCAAACCGGGTAAAGGAAAGAACTGTGTAGAGTGTGGTAGCCCATTGTTTTCGCCAAAGCAAAAAGCATCGGGTGGGGCGGCAGTAGCTCCTCAGGCGGCGGCTCCTGCAGTCAACTCCTTGTTTGGTAGCGCTCCTGCTGCGCCACAGCCTTTGTCGGCTCCACAGCCGTTTATGCAACCTGCCATGCAGCCTACTATGCCGCCGCAACCGGTAATGATGCAGCAACAGGTAGCATTCAATGCGCCTGCCCTACCGGCCTTGCGTATTGCTAATAATCACCTGAATATTGATATTGATATAAAGGATGGCACAATAATTGGCAGGTCTATGGGCGATTATGTGCAGTTTTTCAGTCAGTTTTCTCAGATATCTGGCAAGCATCTCCAGTTTATTTTCGACGGCAATGTAGGCTGGGTAGTTAAAGACTTGGGGTCTACAAACGGGACGGCAATAAGCCCTGATGCCAACTGGATGCAGTCGGCTAAACTACCGCCGAACATACCAACGCCTATTAATGAGAATAAGTTTATTTTGATTGCTAATATTGAATTTCAAATAAAAATCATTCCAGCGCTATCCTCTACGCCGGGCACACAGAGATTATGATACTTGAAGTTAGCGCTCGTTGTGATATCGGGCTTGTGCGCGCCAGAAATGAAGATATTATACTGGTAGGTAATGAACTGCTGCGCGACTGCGCAGCCGCCTATACATTTGATGTAAACGAAACATCGGCTCCGCTTATGATAGCGGTAGCAGATGGTATGGGAGGGCATAAGGGCGGAGCTACAGCCAGTCAGCTGGTGGCCACCGATATGTATCTTGCAGCCTACAGCATAGCCCAAAATATGCCTCATGAGGATATGAAAGCGCTGCTGAAGGATAAAATGACCACCATTCACAATAGGTTGAAACTGGAAGGCGAGGCTGATGCAGAGAAAGCAAATATGGGATCGACAATGGTGGGTTTGCTGTTTTACGGCGCCTCTGTGTTTTTAATCAATGTTGGCGATAGCCGTATGTATCGTTATCGCGATGGGATTCTATCTCAGTTTTCGCGCGATCATTCATTGAGCGCTATGACCAGTAATCCCGAAGCGCCAAAAAATATATTAATGAATTCTTTTGGCGCAGGCGCACAGATATTTTTCGACTTTGAGGATATTACAGGCCGCATAATTGCCGACGATCTACTGCTGCTTTGCAGCGACGGACTTACAGGCGAATTGAGCGATGAAGAAATAGAACTGTTACTTGCGCAGAATGCAAACACAGATATGCTGGTAGACGCAGCCAGAGAAAAGGGTGCGAGAGATAATGTGTCGGTGGTCGTGGTTAGGTACAGCGGTGGTAGGTAAATGTTTGTAACTATTTTAAGTGAAAGGTATCGCGCTATATGATATGTGAATATGCAGTCATGAGTTGCATTTTCAAAACTTTGAATTAGGTTTACACCAGTTAATATACAAACTATGGCATTGCCCAACATTTTTACAAAAGAAGTAACAGATAAGATAATTCAGCGCATTAATGGCTTGAAAGCCGCCGATAGGCCGCTTTGGGGCAAGATGAGTCCTGCGCAAATGCTGGCTCATTGTTGCGTAACCTACGAAATGCTCTATGAGGAGGGTAAGCACCCGGCGCCCAATTTCTTTATGAAGTTGATTTTAAAAACCTTCATTAAGAAAATTGTAACGAACGAGGCGCCTTATAAGCACAATTCGCAAACGGCTCCTGCATTTCTTATTGTAGATGAGCGGAATTTCGAAGCGGAGAAAAACAGATTGATCGGATTTATTAATAAGACACAGCAACTGGGCGGCGGTCATTTCGATGGTAAGGTCTCTCATTCATTTGGGCCGCTTAATACTACGGAGTGGAACAATATGTTCTATAAGCATCTCGACCATCATTTGCGTCAGTTTGGTCAATAATAGCATTTATATTAATGCAAATTGCAGTTGGGTTTTTGGCTCAACTGCAATTCGTTTTATTTTATTTCCTGACTGCTATACAGTCTATTTCAACAAGGGCGTCTTTGGGTAGCCGGCTTACTTGTACTGTGGCTCTTGCTGGTTTTAATGCAGGAAAGTAATCTTTGTATATATCGTTTACGGTGGCAAAGTCATTCAGATCTTTTAGATATACCGTTACTTTCACCACATGTTCCATGTCCGAACCCGCTGCCATAAGCACAGCTCTTAGGTTCTTTAGCGCCTGGTGAGCCTGGGTTGTAATGTCGCTGCCTACCATAGTATTACTTTCTGGCAACAGCCCTATTTGTCCGGAACAATAAATGGTGTTACCTGCTTTTATGGCCTGCGAGTAAGGTCCTATTGCTTTTGGTGCGTCGCTGCTGGCAATAGCGTTTAGTTTTCGTTCGTATTGGCACGAGCTATGGGTTATTGTTGCCAGTAATGCGAGTGTAAATAGTTTTATGCAATTCATGAGCGTAGATTTACCAATGTAATATTGGCAAATAACTCGAAATTGCATAAGGCATGTACCATAATACTTACGATTGTTACATTATTTTTCGTTTCAGCCATGCCCTCATATGTTCCCATTGCATTATGCCGTCGGCAGGTTCGGTAAGCGGACCAGCGTAAGGTGCGCCTCGCCGCAGATAGTGTTTATTAAATGTGCTCTGATTTATACCCCACTTCATCAAAAACTGTTTTCGCCCATTGTTTTTTACTATGCGCAACGTACTTTTCGACTGAAAATGGTACACTCTGCTTTTACCTACCCCCTTAAATATGCGGCAACCAGCAAACCACATTTTCATGGCAAAGTCGTCGTCGCTGCTCACTCCGGGGCTTAACTCTATACTATAGCCGCCGGTTATGAGCCAGTATTTACGGTGCACCAACGTAGGCGGCCATGTAGAGCCCGACCAATCAGCTTTGGTAAATGAATTACACTCCTTTAGCAGTTCTGTTTCTTTAAAAGTTTCAATCGTTTCTCCGTAATCTTTGTTTATTACGCATGGGTTGCGGTAGTCAATAGGTTCTATCATAGTGCTCGACAGCATAAAGTTGTCGCCGCCCAAGTTCTTGATTTCGTTTACAAGGTGCGTATCCCACTCAGGGCATACGTACATGTCGTCGTTCATATACACCACATAATCCATTGTCGCCAATCCTCCGGCTTCATTTACCGCCTTGCATATGCCAGCATTATCGGGGGTATGAGTGAATGCTATTTGTTCTTTCTTCGCCCAATCCAGCGTTCCATCGCTACCATCGTTTATATGCAAAATGATCTGGTGGCGATAAGCTGAGTTTTTGCGGATGCTTTCAACACAAAGTTGAGCAAATGCCAGATTGTTCCAGGTGGGTATAATGATCGAAAACATGAATAAACTATAGAATGTTGATGAACCGGCATTTGTCGGATGGATGCAAAGTTAAGCTTATCCTTTGTTTGGCATACAGTATTATCAGTCATTACGGGCATCATTAGGTAATAGGTAGGTCAAAGGCGCTACAAAGTTGGGCTAACTCAATATCTTTACGTTCAACGGAGATTTTAATGAAATTAAGAAGCGGTTATTTATATCTGGCGTTGTGTGCAGTTCATGTGCTTATAGCTATGGTTGCATTCATTCATTTTCGGTTGCACCCATACGATACGCTCTTTCCGTCGGGCGACGATGGGCTGAAGAACCTTTATACAATGATCAGCTATGTAAAGGAGCCGCTCACCGCCGATGGGATATTTAAGTACAATTCGTTTCAATATCCTATTGGCGATTATGTGTACTATACCGACAATACGCCTCTTTTCTCGATACCTTTCCGGTGGTTTTGCCTACATATTTACGATGTCTCCGATAGCGTAATTGTTGCTTTTTATGTTTTCGTAATACTTAATATTATTGCCGGAGGTATGGCGCTTTATTATATTCTACGCGCGCTTACAAAACATACGCTGGTTTCATTTTTACTTGCTGTAGTGATGCCATGGACCAATATGCAATTAATCAGGGTTTGGAGAGGTCATTTTAATTTGTCCTTTACTCTTGTATCTCTTTTGGCTATTTGCCTTTTTATGGAGTGGCATAGGCGCCGAGTTAGGGTAGGGCGGCAATTGTGGGTAGCCGCAGGTATGTGCCTTTTGGCGCTATTGTCTTTTTTGGCACATGGCTATTATCTGGCAATCGTTACTTTATTTATGGCTGGTATGGTGTTTTTTTATGGCTTTGCCGGCCGAAGCGAGCCATGGGGCCGTTTTAGTATGGCCGCGGCTCCTGCCATAGCCTTTACGTCTGTCGGGCTTTCATTATTGGTCGTTTACGTCACCGATAGGTATTTTTCTTTGCGAAAAGACCATCCGGGAGGTTACGACTGGATGGAGCAAAAGGTAAGATTCACCGCATTGTTTAGCGGTTATACCTTTCAGCGGTTTAGCTTTCCGGTAATGTCCGGGCGACTCTCGGATGAACCGGAGAAAGCAGCTTATTTGGGAAATATAGGTTTGTATTTACTTTTAGTTATTGGTGTGGGTATTTGCGTTAGCAAAGGTTTCCGGGCTTTTTTTATAGCTACGCAACGCAGCTTTTTTAGTCAGCCTTTGCTTGCAGCTATTGCCGGCGGCGCGCTGCTTTTGCTTGTGGTGTCATTTGGTGAAAACTATTACACCGCTGATCCAACCGCTGCGGGTATGCATATCGTCAATATATTCAATCCTTTGTTTTATGTGCATCAGGTAACAAGAGCCGTTGAACAGTTCAGGTCGTTGGAGCGTTTCGTTTTTCCGTTTTATTTTGGGTTTTATATTTGGACGGCATATATGTTGGCTGCGATTTATAATGCTAATAACCAAAAAATAAAGATAATAATAGTGGTCGCTATTGTGGGTTTGGGAGGGGTGGAGATTGCCGACCATGTGGATAAAATGCAAAGTAGTACAGGAGGGAAGAACATTTTCTCACCAGAGCGTTTATTGCAAGAAAAGCCAACGCATATTGATGCCCGAAGATATCAGGCGTTGCTGCCGATACCGTTTTATCAGAAAGGACCAGATGATGATGATGTATGTATTGCCGACTATGAAGATTGGGTTAAGTACACCTTTCAGATATCTTTGGCTACGAGATTACCCATGATGGCAATGAAAATGGATCGTACTCCGCCAGTGCACGGCAAAATGATGATTGATATGGTGGGATACGGAAGAATAGATCCATTTTTGCGTAGCCGCCTTGGTAACAAGCCTGTGCTTATTGCCGTAAACAAGCGATTGAAAAAAGATAGTTCGCTATACAATGTGCCCCATGACAATGGTATTCGGGAGGAGCATTATTGGCGCTGCAATAGCATCGTAGAGCGTAATGGCCTGACTCCGATAGATAGTGTAGGCGATGTTTTGTACTACGAATGGTATCCACTTACGGGTAAATAATGAAATATTTATGTTGCGCTACACATAGTGTTCGTAACTTTAGGGTATGTTATTACAGATACATCCCGACAATCCACAACCAAGGAACATAAAAATGGTTGTAGATTGCCTTAGGGCAGGCGGCGTTATTATTTATCCCACTGATACCATTTATGGTATTGGGTGCGATATTTCAAATCCAGAGGCGATAGCGCGTATAGCCCGAATAAAAGGAATAGATGTTAAGAAAGCGCAGTTTTCTTTTATATGCAGCGATTTGAGTCACCTTAGCGATTATGCTAAAAGCGTGGATACTCCTACGTTCAGGCTGCTGAAGGCTGCATTACCGGGTCCTTACACTTTCATATTGGAAGCTAGTAAACAGGTGCCAAAATTGCTGAAAACGAAGAAAGATACTGTTGGTATTCGCGTTCCTGAAAATGTTATCTGCCAGACAATTGTTGCCGAATTGGGTCGTCCGCTTATTAGCGCTTCATTACCTATGGATATTGATATAGAGTACTATACCGACCCTGAATTGATGTTTGAAGCCCTTGGAAAGCTGGTAGATATTGTAATAGATGGAGGTATTGGCAGTGTATTGTTTTCTACGGTAATAGATTGTACCGGCGGCGCTCCTGTGCTCGTCAGAGAAGGCGCTGGCGAATGGGAGCATTTGATTGATAGTTAAAATTATAATTGAATATTGTGCAAATCACGCTAAGCTAATTGTGCTTATTTAGATTTGCTGCGCCAGTTTTGTTTGTGTTTTGAGGCAATTGGGTTTATTTTGCAGCCTTAAAAATATATTATGAAGCACGCATTTGTTTTTCCCGGTCAGGGGGCGCAGTTTTCGGGGATGGGGAAAAGCCTGTATGAGCAAAGTTCGCTTGCACGGGAGTATTTTGAACAAGCTAATGAAATATTAGGTTTCAGGATCACCGATATTATGTTTGGCGGCGCTGATGCAGAACTAAAGCAGACCAATGTAACGCAGCCAGCAATTTTTTTACACTCTGTCATATTGTTTGAAACCACACCGGGGCTCGTTCCGGATATGGTAGCCGGTCATTCGCTTGGCGAGTTTTCTGCGCTTATTGCCAACAAGTGTTTGGCATTTGAAGACGGCTTGCGTTTGGTGGCCAAGCGTGCCGCCGCTATGCAGCGCGCTTGCGAAATAAACCCATCAACGATGGCGGCAGTATTAGGTCTTGATGATGCAAGGGTTGAGGAAATATGCGCGGGGATTAGCGCAGAGATTGTTGTTGCGGCCAATTATAATTGTCCAGGACAGTTGGTAATCAGCGGCAGCAACGAGGGCGTAAGGCTGGCTTGCGAGCAACTTAAGGCTGCAGGCGCTAAGCGCGCGTTGTTGTTGCCTGTTGGCGGCGCATTTCACTCGCCGCTTATGGAGCCTGCTAAAGCCGAACTGGCGGAGGCCATAAATGCAGCAAGCTTTAAAACACCTACCTGCCCTGTGTACCAAAACGTTGATGCCAAACCATATATAGATGCTGAGTTGATAAAACAGAATTTAATAGACCAACTGGTTTCGCCCGTGCGCTGGACGCAGTGTGTACAGGCAATGGTGGCCGATGGCGCTACAAGGTTTACAGAAGTAGGCCCGGGCAATGTATTGCAGGGATTAGTGAAAAAAATAGCTAAGGAAGCTACTACCGATGGAATAAACTAATGCAAATACTGCCCATAAAAAGCAATGCCGCCCAATGGGGCGGCATTGCTTTTTATGGTAAATCTGTTTCAGTTTTATCGTAGATCTACAACCTCTATACCCTTGTGTTCTTTAGCATCCCATGTAAAGTATGTGTCGGCTATTGGTGGATTTGGCGTAAAGCCACTCACCGAAATTTGGTATTTGTTTCCGTTTTTCTCCCAATAGTTGCCGCCTACCATCATGTTTGAGGTTTTGTCTATCAGTAGCTCTATTTTGCTCAGTTGCTTGGTTTTGTCTATTGGTTCCAGTTCTACTACATCGCAGTTTTTGCCTTGTTCTTTTCTTTGTCCTTTGTAGGCCGATTTATATTCTTTATCGTAGAAATTGGTAAAGAGTTTTGCCGGTGAAATAGACTGTTCTGAAGGGTTAAAATTATTAACCTGCACCTCTTTAGCGTCTTTGTTATAAGTCCAGACAGTTTTTGCGTCGCAGATTATTTCCTGATTATTGAGTAGTACGTGGTACTTCTGGCCTTTAAGCGATATCGATCCTTTTTTTGAGTCGGTTACTTTGCCGCCTTTGCCGCCTGTGAGGGTGATGGAAAAATTGGCTTTCATAGATTTCAGGCTGTTTACTTTTTTGCTTACTGCATCAAGCACAGCTTTAGCTTTTGGGTCTGTTTGAGCCGATACTGGTTTTATGGCGCAACACACCGCCAAAGCGCACAACGTTACTAATTTTCTCATTTTCCGGTAACTTGTTGAAAGATTAATTTTTAGTAAATAAATATCCTGCAAAGTTAATTCAAAGAATGTAAATGTGAAGTTAACTAAAACAGGGATGCATTATATGATTGTGTAATGTCGTTCGGCGTTTCATCTTCATATCTTATAGCAATTTTCCGAACCCCTTTTTTTACATACAGACGAAGTATGGTCTGTATATCTCTGTTGTGACTGTATTTTTTTATGCACGCGTTTAGTTCGTCCTGGGACATACTCGAGTAGTTGATGTCTATAAAGCCAAATCCTTTGTATATGCCGCGGTCGATATGCACTACTGATTTTTCTGTTTTATGCCTGCCCTGGTCGATGATGAAAAAGCCCTCATTGCTAAAGCTAAAGCTATCTATAGCCGCTATAGCGCGTACATTATATGTTTCTACAGGTTCGACTGCCACACATGCTCCTTTGCATTTGTGTATCTGGTAGTTGAAACATGGTCCGCTGCCGTTATGTATGTTGCATTTGCTGTGGCATAAATTGTATTTTTCTATTGCTCGCTCCAGAATGTTTTTGGCTGCGAGCATGTTGTCAGCTGTTGTTATTGGTTCTGTATCGTCTTTCAGTCGGTCAATATACAGTTCCACGTATCCAGTTTCATCTAATCGCTGATATATTCCATAGTAGGGTATTGCTTTTATTCTTTTTTGCGCCCGGTTGAAGATAGGGCGCACTTTTTTTATTTCGTCCGATTCCAGCAATAACGCCACCAATTCGCTACCCGTGCTTTCGTAGGTTATGTCGGCGATCTGGTGCAACATACGGATAGATTTTTTCTTATCGCGTGCGGCAAAGTGTTGGGCTACTCTCTTTTTAATGTTTTTACTCTTACCTATATAAATTACTTGCCCTTCGCTATTATGAAAATAATACACGCCGGTTACCTTATCGGGAATTTTAGCGTAGATTTCTTCGTTGAGCAGCGGAGGAAGCGTTTTCTTTTTTATTTCAGCGAACACTGTTACCAATTCAGGATCCTGCGCTACAATTTTTGTAAATAGCAATGCAGTTGCATCGGCGTCGCCCAATGCTCGGTGGCGGTTTTTGAGTTGTATGTTCAGGCTATTGCATAATTTGCCCAAGCTGTAAGAGGGTAGTCCTGGAAATGCGCTACGGCTCATGCGCACGGTGCACAAGGTTTTGCGCTGATAGTTATAACCCAGGCTACTGTATTCGGCCCTTACGCAACCATAGTCGAACTGCACATTGTGGGCAACAAATACTGTATTCTCAGTTATTTCTATTATTTCGCGGGCTATTTCATGAAATTGAGGCGCATTAGCAACCATATCGTCGGATATGCCGGTAAACTGACTAATAAAGTAAGGAATGCGGCATTGGGGATTAACCAGCGATGAAAATTGCCGAACGATTTGTTTACCGTCATGTATCACAATGGCAATCTCAATAATCTTGCTTGTTTCAGGTCTGCCACCAGTGGTTTCTACGTCTACAATTGCATACATGTGTAAGCGAAAATAAGCCCATTTTTTTAAAATGCTACATGCCTTGGTAAGTATCCCTTGAAATGTGGATATTTTTTTTGAGCTATTAAGGTCTATCGCTGATTTACAGGACGTTTTTGCATCACGACAGTAGAATTAATTGATTGTCAAAGGGTTACCGATTAAGTTTGTCATTTAGTCAAGTTCGCTCAGAAACTCTTCCAGCTCGGCGTCTGTTTTAAAATAAACGTCGCGGGGTTTGCTGCCTGCAGCAGGGCCTACTATGCCAGCTGCTTCTAGTTGGTCCATGATTCGGCCTGCGCGGTTGTAGCCAAGGTTAAGGCGACGCTGGAGGTTGGAGGTTGACCCTGATTGCATCTGCACGACAAGGCGAGCGCAGTCTTCAAAAAGTTTGTCTCTGTTGCTTAGGTCAATTTCTTTCGCGCCCTCTCCCTCTTCGCCCTCATATTCAGGCAGTTCGAATGCTGATGCATATCCACGCTGCGCTCCTATATACTCCACTATCTTTTCCACTTCTGGTGTGTCTACAAAAGCGCACTGTATGCGCAGCAGTTCGCTGCTAAAAGATAGCAATAAGTCGCCGCGGCCTATTAATTGTTCTGCTCCTCCGGCATCCAGAATTGTTCGAGAGTCAACTTTAGCCGAAACCTTAAACGCCATACGCGCCGGGAAGTTGGCCTTGATGGTACCAGTAATTACGTTTACAGATGGGCGCTGCGTGGCTATTATAAGGTGTATGCCAATAGCGCGGGCAAGCTGAGCCAAACGGGCAATGGGTATTTCTACCTCTTTACCGGCAGTCATTATCAGGTCGGCAAACTCATCGACCACCAACACAATGAATGGCAGGTATTTGTGTCCCTTTTCCGGATTCAGGCGGCGGCTAATGAACTTTTCGTTGTATTCCTTAATATTTCGCGCGCCGGCTTCTTTTAGCAGCTCGTAGCGGTTGTCCATCTCAATACAAAGTGCATTCAGTGTATTGATTACTTTTTTGGTGTCGGTAATTATGGGTTCGTCTTCGTTGGGTAGTTTCGCGAGGAAGTGCTTTTCTATTGTTCTATATATAGATAGCTCCACCTTTTTTGGGTCTACCATCACAAACTTGAGCTGCGATGGGTGTTTTTTATACAGCAGCGACACCAGCACAGCGTTAATACCCACTGATTTGCCCTGCCCTGTAGCGCCAGCCATAAGCAGGTGAGGCATAGTGGCAAGATCTACAATGTAGTTTTCGTTATCTATTTTTTTACCCAACGCTATCGGCAGACTCATTTTGCTGTTCACAAATTTGTCGCTGGCAATAAGGGTACGCATAGACACGATTTGTTTGTTGGCGTTGGGCACCTCAATGCCTATCGTTCCTTTGCCGGGTATTGGCGCTATGATACGGATGCCCAATGCAGCCAGATTGAGCGCTATATCGTCTTCAAGGTTACGTATTTTAGAAATGCGCACCCCTTCGGCGGGCACAATCTCGTAAAGGGTAACTGTAGGACCTACGGTAGCTTTTATACTTTGTATCTCTATACCGAAGCTGCGCAGCGTTTGAATGATCTGCGTTTTGTTTTTCTCCAGTTCGTCTTTGTCCAGTGAAATAGTTTCCTGAGCTCTGTCTTCGAGCAGCGACAGGGTAGGGAATTTATAATCGGCCAGATCCAGCTCCGGGGCGTAAGGCTCGTTGCTGGTTATAGCGATGTGCGAACCATGTTTGATTGCCGCTTTTTCTTCCTGCTGTATTACTTCAAACGAAAACTCCGGGTCGGCGTTGGCTGTATTCTGCTTAGAGTGGCTGTTTTCTGCTTTTTTAGCTTCTGTAAATTTTTTGTACTCCTCATATTCATCATCATCTACAGCGTCGTCATCTTCATCTATTATGTCGTCAATATCTTCATCGTCATCCGGTTCAGGCATTGGTTTTTCTTCAAGAGTCATATTCCACTCCTTTGCGGTCCGGGTGTCATCTATTATTAATTGTATGCTATCGGTATTACCGCTTAGCTTATTGTTCGATTTTGGGGGCGTAGGTTTGGCGGTAGTTTGCTGGGGTGTTTGTGGTTTTAAAAGATCGGGATTAACGATAAGCACTGATCCTCCGAAGCCATCATCTTTTTTAGGTTCGGCGGCTAATGCTTCATTATTTGGCTCTTGTGCATTAAACGTAGGTTCGCTCTCCATGGCTTTCGACATCTTTAGCGCTTGTTGCTTCATCTTATTTATAAGAGGACTAATGTCGAGCGCAAAAATGACGAACACAAAAAACAGGATAGTAGATAGCAATACCATGCCGGTGCCTAACGAACCAAGCAAGCCATTTAAGTAATTGATAGCTACAGTACCTAATGCGCCGCCAAGCGGGAATGCAGTATTGGGAAACAGAAATGTGAGGGTAGGGGCAATAAGCAATAATGCAATAGAAAGCCAACGCATGTAGCGCAACACAGGCACAGCCTTTTTGCCATATAGCATATTGAGGCCAATGGCAGCAATAGCCAACCCAATGGTAAGCGACGCAAGGCCGGCTCCTTTGTATACAAATATATTTGAGATATCTGCGCCCAGTCGGCCCGTCCAGTTTGCCACGGGAGTGTGTTGGCGGAATATGAAATCTAAGTGCGAAAAATTTGAAGTGCTGAACACTTTATCCTGGTCGGCAGTCCAGGTGAAAAAGTAACTAACAATAGCAATGCAAGTGTAAACGCCGGAAAGTAAAAAGAGAATGCCTACACCAAGTCTTACCTGATGTTTCTTGTCTGCGGTTACTACATTTGCGTTGTTTACCGGAGGAGGAGCGGGGGATTTTTTGTTTTTGAGCGTATTGGCCATTGTAAAGATAAGGACGTAAAAATACAATATTTTAGCCCTCAAAAAATTTATTCAGTGTTTGTGGAAAATTAATTTTCCGTACTATTGCGAAATATTTTATTAATTTCATATTTTTGGAAACGGTTTTTCAGATCAAAGCAAACGGTTCTGACTTTTTAACTGTCTGTATTATATTAAACTTCGGAAGTAGATTGAAAGCATGAAATTTGCCTAAACACGAGCTTCAAAAAGCCGAATCACAAAATAATTGGCGGTATGTTTGCAAGGTTACACAAATGAATATCCGCTGATTGTGCATGGTAAGGTTGGGGGAAGCAAATAGTAAATATAAAATTATAGGCGGTTACATTGCTACTTTGAAATATTTCCGTATTTTCAACCGTTGATGGGGCTAAGTATTTGAATACTACGATACTAAAAAGCATTGATAATGAATGCTTTATGGCTTTTTCGGGTGTTATTTTTTAGTTTACTTTGCTGTTGTAAACGCAGTGGAAAGTAAAAAATGTAGTTAAAAAGAGAAAAACAACATTAATAAGGTATTTTTACAACGATAATTTTTTAGACAATGACGAGGAGAAATATTTTTACCAGAATTAGCCTTGCTGTAGCCGTTGCGCTTTCAGCTCCTGTTGCTTTTGCTCAGGATATTCACTTCACCCAGTTCGACATGGCTCCGTTGGTTGTAAACCCAGCATTTACAGGTATGTTTGACGGTAAGATCCGTGCAAATGCTATTTACAGGAATCAGTGGGCATCTGTTACTATTCCTTATGTTACTTATGGCGCATCGGCCGATATGCCACTGTTTGTAGAATCGAACGGCGGCTACCTTGCAAGCGGCTTACAGGTATATAAGGATCAGGCAGGCGATGGTAATCTCTCTAACTTTACTGCTATGCTGTCATTGGCATACCACAAGTTTTTTGGGAATAACGACCTTGCTGTAGGTTTGCAAGGAGGGTATGCCCAAAAAAGTATAGACTTGTCTCGTTTATATTTTGGCGATGAATTCCAGAATGGCGTGCCTACACAGGGCGTATCTGCCGAATACAGACTCGGTCTTGGAAATTCAGTTAATTATTATCTGGTTAACGCTGGTATCTCTTTCTCACATGCTTCTGAAATTCAGGACAAGTTCAGCTACACAATAGGAGTTGCAGCAAATAATCTTAATCAGCCAACAGATGCGATAATGAGAAAACAATCTCAGAATAACTCATTGGCTATGCGTTACACTGCAGAGTTGGGCATGAATATCCGTACAGGCGAAAGATTGTATTTGCGTCCGGCAGTATTCTATCAAATGCAGGCAAGCGCTACTGAGTTGATTGCCGGAAATGAATTTCATTATCTGATTGGTAATCTGGGCGGTGAATATGGTTATTCAAATTATTCTCCAGCCGTATTCCTTGGCGGTTGGTACCGTACAGGCGACGCCGTAATGATTACTGGCGGTATTGAGTTTAATGGTTTTCGTATAGGTCTCGGTTACGACTATAACACTTCTTCGCTTAATGCATCAAGCAATGGTAATGGCGGTTTCGAACTTGCGCTGCGCTATATTGCTCCTTACCCACTGCAATTTGCACATAAAAGGACAATTCCTTGCTCAAGATTCTAAGCAAATAATAAATATTTAGGTGAAGGGCTAAAGTTTTTTTAAAAGCCCTTCTTTTTTTTAAAACCAATTTATACTTTTATATCCATTAACAACGCTCACGCACATGAGAAAAAATTGGCTGTTACTTATTTTAGCAACGATACTTGTTATTGTTCAATATGATGCAAATGCCCAAAGTCAACAAAAAAGGAAGTACAGAAACAGGGCAAACGACCCTGTAGGTAAATTGTCGGATTTGAAAAAACTAAGCTGGGCTGATGATTTGTACAGGCAGGGAAGTTACTTTAACGCAATTGATTATTACCAACAGTTGAAAGTAAGCGATGAGCGTAATCCATTTTTTACGTACCGTTTAGGTGAGTGTTACAGGTTTACACGCGACTATGTGCCTGCTGCACACTATTATATGGAAGCTTACGACCTTGGTAGCAAAATATATCCTTTGGCAAGCTATTGGGCAGGATGTATGCTGAAACAACAAGGCGAATATCTGTCCGCTATTGCATGGTTCAATAAATTTTTGGATGACAATAAAAAGAGTGCGGGCGTAAAACAAAATTTAGTTCCAGGCACAGAAGAAGATTACGAAAGAAACCCACAGCCTAAAGAAATCAAAGACCTCAAGAAGAGAGCTAAGATGGAAATTGAAGGTTGTACTATGGCTATTACTTCTATTAAAAGTCCAGAGCCATATACACTCATCAATGCTGGTCCTAACGTGAATACTTCATATACTGAATTATCTCCCTACCCATTGGGCGACTCTGCTTTGTTGTTTTCTACTATGGGACGTAATGCAAATATTGAAGCCGATGGTTATGACAAGTTGCATTATAAAGAGCACTTCCTCTATTCACACAAACAGTCTGGACCAGTAGTTGATTCTTTCCAATGGCCTTTACCCTTTTATGATGGTAGTTTCAACGACGCTTCTGCTCATACGGGTAACGGTTGTTTCAGCCCGGGCGGAGACTACTTCTACTTTACTAAATGTAGCGAAGGCGACTCTATGAAGATTACTTGCAGCATTTATTATTCTCGCTTCCAGATTCAGAAATGGTCTATCCCTGTGAAGGTTCCAGGTGGCGTAAACGAAGACTTTTCTTCTAACACAATGCCGTATGTAGCTAAAGTTGGAAAGAAACTGGTATTGTTTTTCTCATCAAACCGTAAACTACAAAGCCGTGGCGGATACGATATTTGGTATTCAATCATCGATCCACGTAATGGTTCATTCCGCCGCCCACAGAATGCCGGTAAGCAAGTTAATACTACATCAGATGAAATCACTCCATACTATGATTCTCGCGTAAATAAACTGTATTTCGCGTCTAACGGTAAGAAGTCTTTTGGTGGATTTGATATTTATTCTGCAGATGGCGGTCCTTCTCGCTACTCTAATATCCAGAACATGGGTTACCCAATCAATACTTCAGCTGATGAGTTGTATTACATTAAGGATCCAGTAGGCAAACCAGACGCATATGTAGTTTCAAACCGTATAGGCTCTTATGCATTGAAAAATCCAACTTGTTGCAATGACATCTGGCGTATACAGGGCGAACCAAAGTTGGTAATAATAGGTACTGTAGTTAGCAAGAAAACTCAGGAACTTATGCCACAAACTGCAGTGAAGATGGTAGATCAGAAAGGTGAAATGAATACCTACAACTCAGAAGACGGTAATTTTATGTTCTCTATGTCAAGAGGTCATTCTTACATTCTTACTGGCGACAAAACAGGTTATACATCGTCAAGAGCTTCTGTAAGTACAATGGAAATCAAACGTTCTGATCCAGATGATACTGTACATGTTACAATATACCTCGACACTATTAGAAATAGCTTCAGCGTAAAGAACATTTATTACGATTACGACAAGTCTACTATCCGTCCTGAGTCTGTAGGTTCACTTGATTCTGTAGTTAATTTCCTGAAAGATAATCCATCAATAAGTGTAGAGATATATTCATACACCGACTCGAAAGGTAAAGAATCATATAACTTGGCGCTTTCTCAACGTAGAGCTCAGTCTGTAATGGATTACATCGAGAAGAATGGCGTTGAAAGAAGTCGTATGACTGCTAAAGGTTTTGCTCAGAAGAATCCTGTAGCGCCAAACGACATGAATGGTAAAGACAATCCGGAAGGACGTCAGTTGAACCGTCGTACTGAATTCAGAATAGTTACTGACGTGCCAACAAGAAGAGTACTGTATAATAGTGCATTACCTGGTACAATGGATCAGCAACAGAGAAACTTGCGTGTAGAAAGCGAAGCTGATGATGAACCAGCTGGCAAAGGCGCTAAGGATACAAATGAAGACGACTAAAAAATACTAGTAACATTATATGTGCAGGTTGTACTTTTGTACAACCTGCTTTTTTTTAAACAACCTGCCATGATTGAAATATTGATAATTTGCCTGATAGGCGCGATTGCCGGATCTATAGCCGGCGCTATTGTAAAAACAGATACAGATGGTTTGTTAATTGATATCGTAATTGGTATCGTTGGCGGCTTTATTGGTTACAAGCTTTTTGGTCATCGCCTGCATATTACAGGCAATGTATGGGTGAATAAAACGCTTACTGCAACTGTAGGCGCAATATTGCTTTCACTGATAATAAAATTAATCAGGCGCAGATAACAGAACTGGTGTTTCTTGTTTTGTAAACAGAATAGCGCCCTATTTTGCGTAAATTCTTTTTATAGTATTTTTTATTTTCAATTTTTTCAGATAGCTAAGGCTACTTTTTGATTATGGAACACGTTAAAATTTCGTTTGTTACAGACAGCGCTGGCCAGTCTGAGATTTTGGTTGCAGTTTTATCGGAAATGGGCTACGAGGGTTTTGAAGAAACAGAGGGCGAACTGCTGGCTTATATTGGAAGCGATAAGTTTGACGCATTAGAATTAGACGCTGTTGTTGCACCTATGGGGGTAGAGTATACTTCAATAAAGATTGCTACTCAAAATTGGAATGCACTATGGGAGTCTAACTTTCAACCAGTGCAAATTGATGACTTTTGTATTATTAGAGCCGATTTTCATGAAAAAGGTGCAGAAATAGATTATGATATAGTTATTACACCCAAAATGTCGTTTGGTACCGGACACCACTCTACAACCCGATTGGTGATAAGGATGATGAAAGACATGGATTTGGCTGGAAAGGATGTGCTTGATTTTGGTACCGGCACAGGGGTGTTGGCAATATTTGCAGAAATGCGCGGAGCTAAATCAGTATTCGCCATTGATAACGATATATGGCCTGTAGAAAATACAAAGGAGAATATTGTTCGTAATAACTGCAACAGGATAACAGCTGAGTTGGGTTCGTTAGATACAGTTATGCCAAGTGAATATGACATTATACTAGCTAACATAAACCGGCATATATTGTTGCAGTATATGGGTTTGCTGTATGAACAGACCAAAAAGGGAGGTTACCTGGTTATGAGCGGCTTACTTTTTGAAGATGAGGCTATTATATGTGAGGCCGCAATTGCCGCAGGCTTTATATTTGAACAACTTTTGGAAGAACATACCTGGATTGCATTGAGGTTTAATAAGTGTTGAAAACCTGTGACTTTACTGAAAATAGCTTGTTAATAGTATAAGGAATGCCTAATGCACTATTAGGATATTTGATAAAGAACCTTTAAATTTGTTTTTCTCAATAACGCAGAAGTAATGACGATAGCGATAATACTTGTTTTAGCATATTTAATCGGATCTGTTCCCACAGCTGTATGGGTGAGCCGAATTGTGTTTGGAATTGATATCAGAGAACATGGTAGCGGAAATGCAGGCGCTACAAATGCATTCAGAATATTAGGTAAAAAAGCTGGTAGCGGAGTAATGTTGGTTGACATGATGAAAGGTTTCCTTGCGGTTAAACTTGCTCTTTTTTCACCATTTCTAGTTAATAGCGAGCCTTTTGTGAACCTTCAAATATTTTTAGGTCTTTCTGCTGTTGTAGGTCATATTTTTCCAATATGGGCGGATTTTCGTGGGGGTAAAGGAATTGCAACATTATTTGGTATGATTTTGTCTATTCAGCCAATAGTGGCGGTTAGCTTGGTGGCTGTTTTTTTGCTTATGCTTATGCTTACCAGGTACGTATCACTTAGTTCGATCACTGCAAGTATTGCATTTCCGTTACTTATACTTTTTATTTTCAACGCTCACGAGCTGAGTTATCGTTTATTTGCAATTGCTACTGCATTTTTGGTTGTTTTAACCCATCACAAGAATATAAGCAGATTACTAACGGGTAACGAGAACAAAGTTCCAATATTCAGAAAAAGGAATAGCGGATAGATAGCGCCATTAGCTGCTATTGTTATTAATTTGGTTGATTTATTGCTACCCAGGTAGTTTACCTTATCGCTCAAAAATTTGTTTAGCCATTAATATCCCCTTTTACAAACGTCTGTTCAGTTATGTTTATCCTTTGTCATTAAGGAAAACCAGTAGCGCAATAAATCCCCATTTAGAGTTACTGCTTTACAGAAATCAAATACAGTTAGCCACACCAGATGCATTTTATTCGGACGGTGTGCGCTATGAGCCAGCTGTTGCGGCAGTAAAACATCTTAAATCATTTCTTCCCGGAGTAAAGAATGCTTTGGTATTGGGTACAGGCATTGGTAGCTTGGTCAGGGTCATGGCTGCTAACAACTACAAACCTGCGTACGATCTTGTAGAACTTGACGAGGTGGTGCTTGAAATGGCGATGGAGTTGCTAAGCGACATTAGTGATTTGAAGATTAATCCTATTTGTACTGATGCTGAAAAATACCTAAAGAGGAACAACCGGAAATACGAATTTATTTTTATTGACATTTTTAATGGTAGGGTAGTACCTGATTTTGTATCGCAGCCATTATTTCTTTCAGCATGTTTCAGCGCACTTGCACCCGCAGGTTGCGTTGCATTCAATTATATCGTCAATGATAACAGTATTTGGAATCAGACAGTTACTAATTTTTCTGCTGTTTTTGCCAATTATACCATTCTCGATTTGGGGATAAATAAGATACTTATAGGCAGGAAATAATTCATTGCTAATCAGTTTTTCGTTCTCAAGACGAGGATATTAACACTATCAACCTGCGTTTTCCACATTATTCATTATATTTTCTTGCTCACGATGCAATCCGCTAAAAATTTTTGTAAAAAATAATCTTTTTATAACAAAATGTTATACCTTAGACTTGTGTTTTTACGGGAATACAACAAGAAACGGCTAGTTTTATTAGTCGTTGACTAATTGTTTTTTAGGAAACACAACAGACATTGCGAACTTATTTTAAAAACAACGGTATGAAAAAAGTTTACTTCCTCCTATTAATGCTTTGCCTGAGTGTCGCAGGCCGTAGTCAGACAGCTGCGTCTTACACCTTTACCCGATCGACCGGTACTTATACCAGTATCGCTGGAGGTCCCGGAACAACTGCTGTGAGTGGTTGGACCAGCGTAGATGACGGATATGTAGGTTCTATTCCAATTGGATTTACTTTTACTTTTTGCGGAGTAGGTAGAACGACTCTTTCTGCCTGTTCGAATGGATGGTTGAGTTTGACAAACTATCTGGGTGCAAACTACCCAGGGTCGCCCGGTGCAATTGGTAGCCAAGGTTGGCTATTTGCTCTATGGCACGATGCTTACGGTGCGAGTCCTTCGCAAGCATACTACCAAACCAGTGGTACAGCGCCTAATAGGGTGTTTACTTTTGAATGGCAGAACTGGAGTTCATGCTGTAGTTATGGCCCAATGATGAACGTTCAAATTAAGCTGCTCGAAAATGGTAACATCATACAAATGTGTTACGGAACTTATGCGAGCACACCTTCGGTGAGCATTGGTATTGCAAATAGCTCATCGGATTATCAAACGCTTACTGGATCGTCGTCAACAACTTGTTCATCTTCAAGTTGGTCGTATACAACATTGCCTTCCAACGGCTCAATTTTGCAATGGGCTTTGCAATGCGGCACAATAGTTCCCGGCGCTGTTTCTGCTACGGTAACCAACGATTGCGCTGGTTTTGCTTCTACACTTAACCTTACTGGCGCTTCTGGCGAACCAGGTATTAGTTATCAGTGGCAATCTTCTCCAGACAGTATCACATGGTCAAATGTATCTGGAGCTACTACCGCTACCTATTCTACAACCGTTAACTCAACAGTATTTTATCGTAACCGTCTGGGTTGTAGCTTTACAAGTACCAATGCAAACACTGCAGGTCGTAAGCTTACTAATAATACTCCTGGCGTTATCGGCGGAGCGAACGCTGTTTGTATTAATGCAACTACGCCTTTTACCAATACTACTCTTGGTGGCGACTGGGTATCTACTGCCCCTGCTATTGCCACAGTAGGAACTACGGGTTTAGTTCAGGGTATATCTCAAGGCACAGCAATTATCTCCTATACCTCACTCGGTTGCTCTGTATCAAAGACCGTTGCTGTTAATCCGCTTCCGAGTGTATTCAATGTAGCTGGCGGAGGTTCATATTGTTTAGGCGGGGCCGGCGTAAACGTTACGCTTAGTAATTCAGCTACAGGATTTGAGTATCAGTTATATAATGGAAGCACGCCAACAGGATCGCCCATCGCAGGTCTGACTGGTAGTGCCCGCACATTTGGTCCGTTGCCGGTTGCTGGTACTTATACTGTTACTGCTCGTAATACTACTACAGGTTGCTTGCGCGACATGAACGGAAACGCAACTGTTGTTGTTAATCCAGTGCCTGGCGTTACAAACGGTCCACTTACGATTTGTCAAGGTTTAACCGGTTTGTTCCTAAATCCAGTGGCAGGTGGTACTTGGAGCAGTAGTAATACTGCAATTGCTACCGCTAATCCTGCTACCGGAGTCGTAACCGGCGTTTCGGGCGGTATTGCTACCATTACTTACACTTTGCCAGCAGGTTGCTATGTTACTAAGGATGTTACTATTAATCCTGCAGTTCCAGCTATTGGCGGTGTTGCCAATGTGTGCGCGGGATTGTCAACTACACTCACCAATGCTGTTTCAGGCGGCGTATGGAGCTCAAGTACACCTGCTGTCGCTACTATCGGCTCTGTGTCCGGCTCAGTTTCTGGTGTTATGGCTGGCGCAACAACTATGACCTATACATTAGGAACAGGTTGTCTGAACACTGTAGCATTTACCGTTAACCCATTGCCTGCTGCTATAACTGGCTCTACTAACTTCTGTTTAGGCGGAACAACTACGCTTGGCAATACGAGCGCCGGCGGTACATGGAGCAGCAGCGATATTTCTATTGCAACTGCAGGGCTGTCTACAGGCGTTATTTCAGGAATAACTGCAGGCGCTACTAATGTTATCTATACATTGCCTACTGGTTGTGTTCAGTCTACACTTGTAAATGTTACTCCTTTGCCTCAGGTATATAATGTTACTGGCGGCGGTGGATATTGCTTAGGCGGAACACCTCCTCATGTATTTCTGAGTTTTTCTAATCCTGGCATAAGCTATCAGCTTCGTAAAGACGGCGTAGCTACCGGTATACCACAGGCAGGTACTGGAGCAATGCTCGACTTTGGTGAGCAACCAGCAGTTGGAGTTTATACAATAGTAGCAACAAACACTACTTCGTCTTGTACAAACAACATGGCTGGCAGCGTTACAATATCTATCAATCCATTACCTGCACCTCAAACTGTTTCTGGAACAGGCAACTATTGTGAAGGCGGTACAGGTCGCAATGTTTATCTAGATGCATCTGTTTCTGGTATTTCTTATCAGTTGTATAACGGTTTGTCAACAGTAGGCGCTGCTATGGCAGGAACAGGATTAAGCATTGATTTTGGCGCGCAAACAACACCTGGTGCATATACCGTTGTAGCAACTAACACAACTACTGGTTGTACAAATAATATGACAGGTAGCGCAGTAATAGGTATTAACTATTTGCCAACAGGATATGCTGTTACCGGCGGTGGTAGCTACTGCAGCGGCGGTAGCGGTGTATCTGTAATATTGAATGGTTCTGACAATGCAATTTCTTATCAGCTTTATAAAGACGGTTCAACTGTTGGCGCACCAATTATAGGCGTTACAGGTCCTGTTGATTTTGGTTTGAAAACAGCTACTGGTTCTTACAACGTAATAGCAACAAATACGTCTACTGGTTGCGTTAAAACAATGGATGGTAGTGTAGCAATATCTATCAATCCACTTCCTGCAGCTGTTGCTGTTACTGGCGGCGGTAACTTTTGTGTTGGCGGCTTGGGCGTGAACGTTGGTACAGGTTTTTCAAATTCCGGTATCAACTACAACTTGTATAGAGACCTTGTAAACTTGGGCATCACATTGCCTGGCACAGGAGCTGCTCTTGATTTTGGATTACAGACTACACCTGGCACTTACACAATTGTGGCCGAAAATGCAATTACTCACTGTACAGCTGATATGACAGGTAGCGCAGTAGTAGGTACTACACCATTACCTACTACATATGTGGTAACAGGCGGCGGTAGCTACTGTAGCGGTGGCAACGGTGTTCGTATCGGTCTCAGAGCGTCTAACCCAGGAATCAGCTATCAGTTGTATAACGGCACTTTGCCAGTTGGTTCAAGTGTTGCCGGTACAGGTTCACCATTAGATTTTGGTTTGCATACAACACCAGGCACATACACAGTAATGGCAACAAACAGCACAACATTGTGTTCATCTGAAATGATCGGTTCTGCTACTGTGAGTATAAATCCAGTTCCTAATATTTATTCAGTATCAGGCGGCGGCGCATATTGTTCTGGCGGCGCTGGTAGCAGAGTAGGACTTAGCAATTCACAGTCAGGTATCTCTTATCAGTTGTTGCGCGACGGTAGTTCTTTGGGATTGCCTTTGAGCGGCATCGATACAGTTCTTGATTTTGGTTTTAAAACATTGGCTGGAGATTATACGGTAAAAGCAGTAAACAACACAACTGGTTGCTCTAGCAATATGTCAGGAACTGCTACAATAGCAATCAACCCATTGCCTACAGCGTTTACAGTAACAGGCGGTGGTTCTTATTGCTCTACAGATGCTGGTTTATCAGTTGGTCTTTCTGGTTCTGCTACAGGTGTTGAATATCAACTTTGGAATTCATCTGGAGCAGTTGGTAGCCCATTGTTAGGAACAGGTGGTTCACTTGATTTTGGATTACAAACTGCAGGTGGAATTTATACTGTAACTGCCTTAAACACTACTACGCTTTGCTCTAATAACATGGCTGGCAGCACAATGATAATAGTAAATGCAGCGCCTGCAGCTCATATTGTAACTGGAGGCGGCGCATATTGCGCAGGTGGTACAGGATCTGTAATAGGTATTGATGGTTCAGATATTGCTATTGATTATCAGCTTTACAATGGTACATCACCAGTTGGTTTGGCTTGGCATGGCACTGGCGCTCCAATTGCAATGGGTTCATATGCAGTTCCAGGTACTTACACAGTTCGCGCATCAAACATTGTTACGACATGCGGCAGTGGAATGACCGGTACTGCTACAGTATCTATCAATCCTTTGGTTACACCATCTGTTAGCATTTCTTCTGTTGGCGGTCTTAACTCGTGCGCAAGCGCAGTTAAAATTCTGAACGCTACTCCAGTTAACGGCGGAACTACACCAGCTTATGTTTGGAATGTTAATGGCATCGATATTACAGGCAGCGATACAGCAGATTACGCTTATGTACCTGTAAACGGTGACATAGTAAAAGTAACAATGACATCAAATGCAGTTTGTCCAACGGCTACAACTGCAACTTCAGAAGTTGTGTTAGGCGTTCTTGCTAACGGTACTCCTACAATATCTATCTCTGCCAACACTGCCGATACTGTGTGTGCCGGTACTGCAGTTACGTTCACAGCAGCATCTACATTTGGCGGCTTGACTCCTAACTATACCTGGTATAAGAACGGTGTTGAAATAGGAAGAGGTTCATGGGTAGTAACTAATCCTTTTACAGGCGACAGAATTATCTGTGGTATGCGTAGCGATTATACTTGCAGAACTACTGATAGTGCAACAAGCAATCAAAAAGTAATGGCGAACATTGTTGTTCCAACTCCGGTTGTTACAATCACGGCTAGTCCAGTTGTTGTGGGTCTCGGCTTATACGATACGCTTCGTGCTACTGTTGTAAACGGAGGCTCTACTCCATCTTTCCAATGGGTAGTAAATGGAAGTATTGTTCCAAGCGCTACTTCATCTACTTTCATTAGCAATCATTTCTCTAATAGAGATTCAGTAGCTTGTATGGTAATGAGCAGCCACGTTTGCGGCGGCGTTGCAGGTTCAGGTCACATAATTGTTCGTGTTAGAAATGTAGGTGTTGATGATGTTACTAAGAACAACAACATAGCAGTAATGCCTAACCCAAGCAATGGATCATTTGTTGTGAAAGGTACATTTGGCTCAATTGACAATCAGCAGGTAACTATCGAGGTTACAAATATGCTTGGTCAGGTTGTGTACAATACGAAAGCAAATGTTCAGAACGGCGTTATCAATGAGAAAGTACAGTTGAGCAATAATATTGCTGCTGGTATGTATATGCTCAATCTTCGTTCTGAAACTGAGAATGCAGTATTCCATATCATGGTTCAACAATAGTATCTTAATGAATGCATATAAAGGAACTGCCCCGATATTCGGGGCAGTTCCTTTATATGTGGTACCCAATTATTATAGAGTACTTTTCTGGTAGTTGTTTCTGTTATTTTGATGTATTATGGATTTTGATGTAATTATAGTTGGGGCTGGTATTTGCGGAGTATTGCTTAGCAGAGCGTTAATTAAGGAAGGCGCCAGTGTAGTGGTTATAGATAATGGCCAGAGAAGCTCGTCAACGATGACTGCAGGTGGTATAATGAACCCTGTTACCGGTAAACGCTTGGTTACTTCCTGGTTAACTGATAGTTTATTCCCTTTCGCTAAAGCAACCTATAAGCAGATGGAAGCAGAATTGAATACGCAATTGCTTTCTGAGCTTGAGATTCTAGATTTTCATGCCGTTGCAGAACATCGTGATTTGTTTAATACCAGAGCTATTCAAGGCAATAGTTTTCTAAGTTGTATAACTGATGAAATGCAATGGCGCGAATATTTCAGGTTCAACTATGGCATTGGAAAGATTACGTCTTGTATGCTCTTGAATACGAATGTTATTATTCAGAAATGGATGGAAAAGTTGAAGACAGCACAAGTGTTTTTGGAACAGGAATTTGATTTCGGTCAATTGTCATTATCTGCCGATGGAGTGGTATATAATGGGATATCTGCGCATAAGGTGATTTTTTGCGAAGGAGCTGCTGCTGCGATCAACCCTTGGTTTGAGCGGTTGCCATGGGCTAAAGACAAGGGGGAAGCCCTTTTAGTTGAGATTAAGGATTTGCCTCGCAACCATATTTACAAACAGGGTGTAAGTATTGTACCGTGGCGCGATGACTTGTTTTGGGTAGGCGCTTTGCACGACTGGAAGTATACAGATATGAAACCAACATATGCTTTCAGGCTGAATGTGGAGGAGCAAATGAATAACTGGTTGAAATGCTCTTTTACAATTTTAGATCATATTGTTGCAGCCCGTCCTGCAAACATAGACAGGAAGCCATTTATTGGTTTTCATCCAGGCAATTCATCCATTGGTATTTTTAATGGTATGGGCGGAAAAGGGTTTTCCACAGCTCCATTTTTTGCAAACCAGTTTTGCAGACATATCCTAAACAATGAGCCATTAATGGCAGAAGTAAATGTAAACAGGTATGCGAGGATACTTAGCCGTTAAAAGATATTATATGAGTATAGTATTCTATTCCAACCTGTTATACGCTTACGGTTAGTTTGTTATATAGTGAAGTAATATAAAAACATATGCGTTGTGGCGCCCATCCCTAATGTTAGTTTTATGCGTCTACAAATGTCGGTAATTGTTGTTACCAACAACCTGCTGTAAATAATTATTTATTCTATAACTTTACCACAAACCACAGTTCATAAACATACACGAATGAAACGCAGTCTATTTTTCCTATTAGTTATTTTGCTTCTTACCGGAGGAGTAAATGCGCAAACTACTCTATCATTATCCGGTTATCCAATTGTTACAACCGGGTGGGTAATGGGGGGTACCGGTTCTGCTTTTGCTGTTGACAGCATGATAGAACTTACCCGAAATTCTCCCAGTCAGAACGGATATATTTATTACAACTCAGCTATGAATGTAACAGCCTGTGGGCAGTTTACCGTAGATTTTGATTACAAAATCAGCAATTCTGGCGGCTGTGGCAATGGCGATGGTATTGGTTTTTATTTTCTCAACCCAATGACGGGGTTTACAGGTGGAGGCGGTTTGGGTTTCCCAACACCAATGACCGGTTTGGCGCTTACAATGGATACCTGGGATAATGATGGAGACGGTAGGAATCCCGAATATGAATTGCTTGGCTACACATCTCCTACTGTTTACAGCGAAGGTTCAGGATTTCGAGTACCGGGTACCGCGATATTAGCAAGTCAAACATATATGGTTGATGCCAGTTGGCATCATGTGCGCATTTCTTACAATGCTGGAACTATCAGGTTGTATGTGAATGGTAGTACATCCCCCAATATGACAGGTACTTTCCCTATTACAACAGCTGGATATTTTGGTTTTTCAGCGGGTACAGGTTGCGCATATAATATACAAATGGTGAAAAGCGTATCTATTGTTGCTAATACAATAAGCGCAATCTTAGGTCCTACAACCATTTGTCAGGGTAGCACGGTTTTAATGAGCGATTCTTCGACAGGTGGTACATGGGCCAGTAGCAATACCGCAGTTGCAACTATAGGGTCTACCACTGGGTCTATGACCGGTGTATCTATTGGCACATCAACAATAACATATTCATATGGTACTGGTTGCTCGGCAACAACTACAGTCAATGTGGTTGTTCCTCCAAGTCCTATTTCAGGTACTACTACCTTTTGCCGCGGTACTACTTCTACATTAACCGACCCTACTACCGGCGGTACATGGACCAGTAGCAGCACAGCAGTTGCTACGGTAGGTTCTACTACAGGTGTAGTAACAGGGGTGACGGCAGGTACTGCTACAATTACTTATTCTACTGGTGGGAGTTGTTACGTAACAACTTCAGTGAACATAATACCTTCACCAGGGCCCATTACAGGACTAACAACGGTATGTACCGGAGCAAACATCACATTAGGTAATACGGTAACAGGAGGGCTGTGGACGAGCGGGTCGACGGGAGTAGCAACAGTTGGTTCTTCTTCAGGTATTGTAACCGGGGTTACGTCAGGTACTGCTATTATTACTTATTCATTTAGCGGTATGTGTAGCGCTACAACTACTATTACAGTCAATCCGTCGCCGGCGCCCATCTCAGGTGTGCTTTATGTATGTGAAGGAAGTACGACTACATTAAGTGATGGCACATCAGGCGGTACATGGACGAGCAGCAATATTACAATTGCTACGGTAGGATCGACAACTGGCGTTGTTGCAGGAGTAGCTGCTGGAACGGCGAATATTACTTATTCTTTATCAACAGGGTGCAGGACAATTTCGAATCTAACGGTTAATCCATTACCCTCAATAATTACAGGATTATCGTCTGTATGCGTCGCTGCCACCATGACCCTAACAGACGGTACGCCGGGGGGAATATGGAGTAGTAGTAATACAGGAGTGGCCACTGTAGGTTCTTTATCTGGTATTGTAACAGGAGTATCTGCAAGCACAGTAACAATTACCTATACTATAGCAACAGGATGTTATGTAACAACCAATATATTGGTGCAGCCCATACCGGCGCCCATAACAGGAACCACAAATGCATGTCTTGGCTTCTCAACAACATTGGCCGACATTACAGCATTCGGGGCTTGGTCGAGTAGCGATGGGACCATAGCTTCTATAGATCCAGCCACCGGCGTTGTTTCTGGCTTATATGCGGGTACTGTTACAATTACCTATACTCTACCAACGGGCTGTTTTATCACAATACCATTTACAGTTAATCCTGCACCAGATCCGATAACGGGCGTTACTAGTATTTGTTTCGGATCGACTACAACACTCACTGATGCTGGCGGCGGAACATGGACCAGCAGCAACACAGCAGTTGCTCCTGTAGGTTCTACTTCAGGTATTGTATCAGGCCTGTCTGTTGGTAGTGCAACAATTACCTATAGACTACCCACGGGTTGTTATACAACTACGCCGATGACAGTTAACCCTTTGCCCGGCCCAATATCCGGTCCTACGAGGTTGTGCGTTGGTTCAACAGGAACATTAACCAATTCAGGCGGCGGAACATGGTCGAGTAGTAATACCGCGGTAGCCCCTGTAGTTACTTCATTAGGTTTGGTAACTGGTTCATCGGCTGGTACTGCAACTATAACCTATTGGTTAAGTACAGGTTGCACATCTACAATAACTGTTACTGTTATTCCTGTTCCTAGCGCTATTTCCGGACCATCGTCAGTTTGTGTTGGAGGTACCATGACATTAACCGATGCTGTACCGGGAGGAACATGGAGCAGCAACCGTATAGCAGTGGCAACAGTAGGCAGCACAACAGGTATTGTGTCGGGAATAACAGCAGGCACTGCTACTATTTCTTATAGCATAATGCCGACATGTTTTGTAACGAAAACAATATCGGTAACTCCGGCTCCATCGCCGATTGCTGGTACTACCAGTATGTGCGTAGGCGGAACTACTACTTTATTTGATCCTACACCCGGTGGTACCTGGAGTAGCAGTGATGTACTTGTTGCGACAGTTGGGTCGTTATCGGCAACCGTAGTTGGTGTTGCAGCAGGAACAGCGACCATAACCTATGCAACGGGCCCAAGTTGCTTTGCTGTGAGGATTGTAACTGTAAATCCAACTCCTACGGCAATAACAGGCCCCACCTCACTTTGCGCAGGAGACGTTATAACATTAGGTAATTCGGTAAGTGGGGGCATTTGGACCAGTAATAACACAGCAATTGCAACAATAGGTTCGACGACGGGCATTCTTAATGGCGTTCTCGCAGGTACTTCTGTAATTACCTATAATTTAGGACTTGGATGTTTTAAGACAAGCACAATTACCGTTACACCGATGCCCGGCGCCATAACGGGTAGTACAAATATCTGCGTTGGCCTCACTACTACGCTCAGTAATTCTGTATCAGGCGGCACCTGGACAAGTCTATATCCCTTGGTAGCTCCTGTGGGCGGCACCTCTGGTGTTGTAACCGGCGTTGCATTGGGAACTTCTATTATTACTTACCAATTGCCGACCGGTTGTTTTGTAACAACAACAGTAACCGTAAATCCTGCTCCAGGTCCGATAACCGGCCCAACAACTGTATGTTCGGGTAATACAATTACATTAATAGATGGTATAACCGGTGGCAGCTGGAGTAGTAGTAATATGGCTGTAGGTACTATTGGCTCTACAAGCGGTGTGTTTACCGGCGTTGCCGCAGGCACATCAACCATTACTTATTCTCTGGGGCTGGGTTGTATAGTTACAACACCTGTTACAGTATACACTTCGCCTACGCCTATATCGGGCGCTACTGCGCTCTGCGTTGGCGCAACAATACCGTTGGGTAATGGTGTGCCGGGCGGAACCTGGGTGAGCAGCAATACTGGCGTTGCGACAATTGGTTCTACTTCAGGTAGTCTTTTCGGAGTTTCTTTGGGTACTTCGGTAATTACTTATCGCTTGCCCGGCGGCTGCTTGGCAACAACAACCATAACTGTAAGTCCTACACCCGGGCCAATTCTCGGATCGGCTACAGTTTGCGTTGGCGGATTTGCAACATATACTAATATTGTATCTGGTGGTTTATGGACAAATTCAGGTACAGCAATGACCATAGGTTCTGTATCTGGTATTGCAACCGGCGTTGCAGTGGGTACTTCTGTGATCACTTATTCATTAGGTTCTGGTTGCACGGCTTTCCGTACGGTAAGCGTTATTGCTGGTCCGGCCCCAATTACCGGCGCAACGAGCGTATGCATTGCCTCGACAACAATATTTACCGACCTGACAATCGGAGGCACGTGGCTTAGCAGCGATAACTCAATTGCTACTGTTGGGTCGTCGAGCGGTGTAGTATCGGGCGTTGCTGCAGGTTCAGCAACAATTACCTACACAGCGCCTACCGGATGCTTTGTAACAAAATCTATTACTGTAAATCCTATACCCGGCGCCATTACCGGCACGATGAGTATGTGTGTTGGCGCATGTAATATATTATCTAACTCTGTGCCGGGAGGCGTTTGGAGCAGCAGTTCTACAGGCGTTGCAACTGTTGGTTCATCATCGGGCAATGTTTGCGGAGTAACCGCCGGAACTGCTACTATTACCTATATGCTTGGCGCTGGTTGTATTGCTACTACTGTAGTAACTATTACGCCTACACCTGCTCCTATAGGCGGTATTCCCGTAACAGGCGTAGGCTCTACAACAACCCTAACAAATACTGTATCGGGCGGTATATGGACATGCAGTGATATTTCGATTGCCACCGTTGGTTCGCTGACAGGTATTGTTACCGGCGTAAGTCTGGGTACTGCAACAATAACTTATACCATAGGTGGTTGTTTAACCACACGCACCATAACAGTAACATCAGCTCCTACTCCGATTGGCGGACCCGGTGTAGTATGTACCGGGACCTGCACCACACTGACAAATGGCGTGGGCGGCGGCGTATGGACGAGCACAAATCCTGCTGTGGCTACAATTGGATCTTCAACCGGATTGATTTGCGGTGTAACTGTGGGTACTACTGTTATTACTTATTCATTAGGCTTCGGACTTACTGTGTCGCGCACAGTAACTGTAGGTTTATCCCCATTACCGATTGCCGGACCATCGGTGGTGTGCGAAGGGCAAAATATAACAGAAACTGACCCAACACCTGGTGGAACATGGACAAGCAGCGCAATAACAATAGCAACCGTTGGATTAACTACCGGTATTGTGCGCGGCGTAGCTGCCGGTGTGGTAACTATTACCTACAATTTGGGAAGTTGTTATTCTTTAAAAACAGTAACAGTAAACGCTGCGCCAGCCGCAATTACCGGCGCTACAAATGTATGCGTGCGTAGTACTACTACGCTGGGCAACACTGTAGTCGGAGGCGTATGGATAAGCAGTAATACCGGCGTAGCCACAATTGGTAGTGCATCAGGCATTGTTACCGGTGTAGCGGCTGGTACATCTATTATTTCTTATATCATAGGCGGTACATGTGCAGTAGGAACTGTGGTTACCGTAAACCCTATTGCGCCTATTGCCGGCCCTTCGGCCGTATGCGTTGGTTACACTATTACACTTACCGATGCTACGCCATCAGGTACATGGGCGAGCAGCGATGCTGCTATTGCCACAGTGGATGTTGGTTCTGGTATTGTATCGGGCATTGCCGCAGGTACAGCAATTATTACCTATACGCTTGCTACAGGTTGCTCAGATACGCAGTTAGTTACGGTTAATCCTGTTCCGACCGTGATATCAGGCCCGGCATCTGTTTGTGTGGCTTCAAATATTACACTGACCAATGGTATTACCGGCGGATCATGGGCGAGCAGCAGTACAGGTATTGCAGTTATTGGTTCTGCAAGCGGTATCATTAGCGGAGTATCAGCTGGTGTTGTTACTATTACCTATACTATTGCAGCTGGTTGCAGGGTAACCACCAATGTAACTGTTAATCCGCTGCCATTGCCCATTGGCGGTCCTGCCGGCGGTTGTGTTGCCGCAGATATTTTACTCACAGACCTTACACCGGGCGGGGTATGGACTAGCGGCGATCCGCTGATTGCTACAATAGGATCTACTACCGGTTTGGTAACAGGCGTTAATCCGGGTACATCTTTAATAACTTATACGCTACCCACAGGTTGTAGTATTACAATGCCCATAAGCATAAACGCCATACCATCGGCAATTGTGGGCGTTACCAGAATTTGTGTTGGCCAAACATCCATACTCACATCGGCTACTCCGGGCGTTACCTGGAGCAGTAGCAGCTTGCCTGTTGCGTCCGTAGGTTCTTCTTCGGGCGTTGTTACTGGTGTGTCTGCTGGTACTACGATAATTACTTGCACAGGTGCATCCGGTTGTTATACTACCACAACCGTTACGATTGTGCCCGTGCCTACCGCTATAACCGGTGTGTTTAATGTTTGTGTTGGCGCAACTACAAGACTTGCGGATGCAGTGCCCGGCGGCGTATGGAGCACAGGTAATACTGCGATAGCAACCATAGGCTCAGGCACTGGTATACTTACTGGTGTATCGTCAGGTACTGTGCTGGTTTATTATACTTTAGGTTCTGGCTGTATGGCCATGGCGTCTGTAATCGTTAATCCAAACTCGCCAATTAATGGTCCGTCAGTAGTTTGTGAACGTCAGTCAATAACACTATCAGATACAACTGAAGGCGGCGTATGGAGCAGTACCAATCTTGCGGCAGCTACAATTACGCCAACTGGCGATACTACAGCAAGCGTATATGGAGTAGGCGCCGGACTCACCGTCATTTCCTATTCATTACCTACAGGGTGCACCGTTACGAAAATTATTCGCGTGCTTCCTTCGCCTCCACCGGTTACTGGTCCATCGCAGGTTTGTGTTGGCGCTACAATTACTTTGGGCAATCCGGTATTTGGCGGAACATGGACGAGCAGCGCTACCACAGTTGCAACTGTAGGCTTGTCATCGGGCATAGTAACCGGCGTAATTCCTGGATCAGCAATTATCAGCTATACCCTTGGCGGTTGTCCTGCTACACGTGTAATTACAGTTAATCCATTGCCTGATCCTATATCTGGACCAACTAACGTATGTATAGGTACTACTGCAATGCTTACCGACGCTATACCAGGCGGCACATGGCGCAGCAGTAGCACAGGCGTAGCTACTGTAGGCTTGGGTACTGGCTTGGTTACCGGAGTTACTGCTGGTTCGGCAACTATTAGTTATATATTGGGTACCGGTTGTGTTGCCACAACTATCATAAATGTAAATCCGCCTCCTGCGCCTATAGCCGGTAGCGCTAACATTTGCATAGGTCTTACCGGATTGCTGACAGATGCAACACCAGGCGGCAGTTGGACAAGTAGCGACCCATTGGTGGCGCCTGTTGATTTTACAACCGGTGTTGTAACGGGCTTAGCTTTAGGCACTGCAACAATTACTTATACTATTGGCACTGGTTGTTTTGTTACCAGAATGGTAACTGTAAACACATTACCGCCCGGCACTACCGGACCGAGCAATGTATGCGTCGGTCAGTCTATAACGCTTAGCGATGCGGCCCCCGGTGGTAGCTGGCAGAGTGGCGACCTTACCATTGCTACAGTTGGTAGTACTACAGGTATTGTAACCGGCGTAGCATCAGGCTTTGTTCCTATAACCTATACATTGGGTACGGGATGTAACGCTATAGCCTACATAACTGTCGATCCATTGCCTTCTGCTATAGTAGGTGTAACTCAGGTATGCGAGGGCGCAACTACTAATCTATATTCGGCCACGCCATTTGGCGGTTGGGGTAGTAGCAATACTGCTGTAGCAACAGTTGATGCTGGTAGCGGTCTGGTAACAGGCGTTCGCAGAGGTACGGCAACAATTACTTACAGCGTAGGTTGCTATGTAACGACTACAGTGACTGTGAATCCGATGCCTACGGCTATAACTGGCAATACTAACGTATGTATAGGTACAACTTCATTGTTGCGCAACGGTGAACCTGGCGGAACATGGAGCAGTACCAATACGGCTTCAGCGCCTGTTGGCACATACAGTGGTGTAGTAACCGGTTTGGCATTAGGTAGTTCTGTAATTACCTATTCATTGGGAGCTGGCTGCGCTGTAGCAACAACAGTTAGCGTACTGCCGCTACCTCAAGTATATACAATAACTGGGGGCGGCGCATATTGTGCCGGCGGCACAGGAGTGTCTATTGGCTTGAGCGGTTCTAATGTGGGCGTTAACTACCTACTTTATATTGGTTCTACAGCCACTGGTACGTTTGCGGGTACAGGAAGTCCACTCGACTTTGGTTTGCAGACAGTAGGAGGAACCTATCATGTGGTAGCGATTAGTTCTATTACTTCTTGCCGTAATACTATGGCTGGCACAGTAGCGGTAATTGTAAATCCAACCGTTGCGCCTTCTGTGGCAGTAACCTCTTCTGTTGGAGATACTATTTGTGCAGGTACTTCAACCACATTTACAGCTGTACCAACAAATGGCGGTACATCGCCTACCTATGTGTGGACGGTAAACGGTGTGACTGTGGGCGCTGGCAATAGCTACACATTTATACCTGCCAACGCAGATGTAGTGAAAGTGGTATTGACAAGCAATGCACTATGCGCCGTGCCAGATACAGCAAGTCGTGCAAAAACACTTAATGTAAGCGCAAACCAGCTACCATTGGTGAGCATTATTTCATCGCCGGGCGATACTGTTTGTAAAGGCATGGCTATATCGCTTACGGCAGCCCCCATCTATGGTGGTTTCAGCCCATCAATTGTTTGGCGCAAATTTGGCTTGAATGTCAGCGCCGGGCCAACATATTCCTATATACCCAATGATGGCGATATTATATCTTGCTTCATGACTAGCTCTTACCCTTGCTTGCTACAGGATACAGTAACTGGCAATTTGCTAATAAAGGTTGTGGAGCCCACTTTGCCGAACGTTGTGGTAACAGCTAGCCCGAGTGCGCATGTGGGCAAGGGAAAAACCGTAACACTTACTGCAAACGTAACAGATGCCGGGCTTCACCCAACCTACCAATGGTTGAAGAACGGGGTTCCAATACCAGGGGCTACAAACATTGTGTACAGCAGCAATGCGTTCGATACAGCGTTCCAGGATTCGATAACCTGCATGGTTACCAGCAGCGGCGTTTGTCCGGTGAGTGGTTTTGGTTGGATCTATATTTTAGTAAGCGATGTAGGCGTAAATTCTGTGGCCGGTTTGTATAACAACCTGATGTTGTTGCCTAATCCCAACAGCGGTCAGTTTACACTGAAAGGTACAATAGATGCAGGCGCAGCAACTGCGATAAATGTGGAAGTAACTAACATGATGGGTCAGACTATTTATAGTTCAGTAACAAAAACACAAAACGGAAGGGTAGACGAACGTATAAGTCTACCTGAAGGATTGGCTAATGGCATGTATCTGTTGCATCTGAAATCAGATAGCGGAACAGGCGTTTTCCACTTTGTGGTGAAACAATAGACAATTTATACCGATGCAAAAAGCAAAACAGGGGCTGTCTCAACAATGGAGACGCCCCTGTTTTGTTTTTGTAAGGAAGGTAAATTGGTAATGTCAGCAGACGGATTGACGTGAACATATCTATCCGGCGATGAACGTCGACTTTTGGCTCGAGTAGGACCATGTATCTGTAAAAACAGAATGCTAATGTTGTTTTAGCCAATCAATTGCTTCCTTTTGGTTGGTGAAACTTCTCATGGGTATAGGTGGTTTTTTAAAACCAAACACCATATTCATAATCAATTTTGATAAGCCAGAGTTGGCAACCATAGCCATAGCCGAATAGATTTTGGGAACTTGTTCGGCAGAGAACTGTCTTGTTCGTTTATCGGGCACCGGCGAATTGGTAAGATAGATCAACAAAGGCACGGGTTTGTTTTTGGTGATATTCTTAATCAGCGCCACATTAGTGGTAATATTATCGACCGTACGCGTTGTGTGTTTTGATAAAGACACAAGAAATCCGTTATCATCAAACCAGTATCTTGCTATTTCGCTTTCGTAGGTCGGTCTATCTGTAGGTATTTCGGGCGTCATATCGTTTACTTGCAGGTAGTTAAAGAAAAGAATAGGAACTGCCAATTCGCGCCCGTTTAGTTTATTTTGGGCGAGATGGAACTAAATGTTATGAAAATTGGGATTTATTAATTGCGCTTCACAAAACCAAAATAGGGTGGGTTGGTATTCGGCACAGGTTGTTGGTTGAACGCCCGGTAAATGATGCTCTTGTTGTTTTTGTTCATACCCGTGAATATTTCACCAAGACGTTGATGAAATTCATTATTCTCGGCTTTTAATTTATTTGTGTCGTTTACAGGTATGGTAGACAAATACATGATCATAGGCGTTAGCCCCCCTTCCATAAATTCGTAGTGTATATTGAATACCTGTGGTTTTGTGCTTAGTTGTTTTATCGTATACGGAAGTTCGTATTTTTCTTTTAGCTCCTTACCCAGCGAATCGGCAAAACTGTTTATCTGATTGGCAATGTCATAGCTCATATAGGCGCCGCTTGGGTTAGCGCAATGTGTGGAAAACCACATTGTGTTGATGGCATCTACAAAATCGCCGCTGTCGCGATATACACGGGCGGCTTTATAAAAGTCGATAGCATTTTTACCATTAATGGAATAGTCTTCTCCTCTAATAATGTTGAGTTTCCACTTGCCATCGTAATTACCCCATGCAAGCGTCAGCATTATTTCGTTGGTCGAGTCTTTTGAGGTAAGTAGGGCTATATAGGTTTGCTTATTGGGCGATTTGAACCTGAATTTATATGCGTTATCACCCATGCCGCCAGCAATATTTATGGGCGAATCAAGTATTGGATTTTCAACATAAAATTCATCGAATACCTTATACCCCTTATCTTTTAGCGATTTCGCCATTTGAGGTATAAAAGTTTGCGTGAAATCGGCGCTGATTGAATGAGATAACGTATCGGAAAACATATCGCTCAACGAGGAATATTCGTTGTTTGCCAGGTAGCCGTAGGCTTGCTTATTAAGCTTTGCTAATTCACCGCTTATGTTTTTGTCTATATCTTTATTGTGCTGCAGTTTGAATTTTGAAACAGAATGACTACAGCCAATGGATAAATTGAGGGCGATAAGTAGCGGAAAATAGCTAAGTTTCATTGTTTTACTTTTTTAATGGTAAGGTAGAACACAAATGCTAAATGAGCCTTTTTATTTTTTATGCAGGCTTTACAACTGTGCTATTTTCGCATGGTTGGTATATATTGCAATGTACTTGTTTGCTCAAATACGTAATATACTTCAAAGGTTAACAGGATTGGTTTATGATACGAGCTAAAAAAATATTGACAAACGAATCCTGGCTGGTATTCATGTTCTGCATTGCTGTCGTTGCCGGACCGGCTATAGGTGTTCTTTTTCAATTTGATCTTACCCATTTCCCTGATGCTAAAACTTATCTCGGGTTGGCTAACTTCGAATTTGATCAGAATCCAGTTAGGCGATACCGACTGATTGTACCGATGGGTGCGAGGGTATTAAATGTACTTATGGGCGGCGTTTTTAAACAGCTTAAGCCGTCTTATTTTACAGCTGATTTTTCACTAGCTTTTGCTTTTTTTGTTGTTAATACCATACTCACAGCATGGTTTGGTTTACTTACTTATAAATACATAAAGACTTTTAGTGTTGGTACTATTGCAGCTATTGTTGGCCTGTTATCGCTACTAACCTGCAGATATACTATTTACACAGCAGCGCTTCCGCTTGTCGATTCACTTTTTTGTGTAGTGATTGCGGCAACTCTTTTGTCCCTCCGGCGTTCGGACATTAGGATGCAAATAGCGCTCCTTTTGATAGGCCCTTTTGTAAAGGAATCTTTTATATTCGTTGCGCCGCTAATATTGCTTTATGGATCAGGTCCTAAGTGGAAATTGTTTATATGGTTTTTTTGTTCAGGGTTGGTAGTTTTTAGCTATCGTTTCGGATACGATTGTCTTGCTCACAACCCGGTATCGAGCAGTATCACAGCCGATCTTCACCATTTATATAATCTCAGAAGAACATTTTTTAAAGTGTTTAGCATACATTCGGTTTTCCTTATCATTATGATTGTTGGCGTATGGGTGGCGGCGCCTGGCGCTGTTTTTTTATCAGATAAGCGTGCTATTAAAGTTTTTTGGCAAAGGATTGATCAACCAATGCTTGCTCTTTTGGTTTCTGTGCTCGTTCAAGCCTTATTATCGGGATCGGTAGAGCGTATGTTTTATTTGGCAATGCCGGTTATTGTTGTTGTTATTGCTATGTCGGCGCAAGCGCTATTACAGCGCTTTGCTGAAAGCAGGCAGTAGCCTGCTGCTATCCAATCTTTGGGCGCATATGGTTTGTTTATTAGGGTTTTATAGATAATTAATGTTAGGAGGATGTGTGATTTTTCGTACATTGACACCAGAAATTTCGCACATTGAAACGCATTGTATTATTTGTTTCGTTAGTATTGGTTTTAGCATCGTCTTGTTTTTCATTTGCCCAGAAACAGGGCGCTCTACTCATAGATTCGCTACAGACTGTGGTTGCCAAAACCAAACAAGATTCAAACCGGGTTATTATATACAATAAGATAGCGCTGGCTAATTACGGGATCAGCGTAGATGAGGGTGTAAAGTATGCTGATTTGGCGATGGAGCTGAGCAGGAAGCTCAATTATAAACGCGGCTTAGCTACCGCTTTTAATAATATAGGCATTATATATAATTATAGGTATGTTTACGATTCCGGTATGATGGCGCTTGATAAGGCGAGGGCTATAGCAACCGAAATAGATGACAAGATATTGCTCGCAAAAATATTCACCAATAAGGGGCTAAACGCCATGCATAGCGGTAATAACGACGAAGCCCTAAGGTGTTATCAGGAAGCCATTCGCAATTCAGAATTGATGAACGATAAAAAAGGCTTGGCAGGCCAGTACAACAACATGGGGCTGTTGTATGAAAATTTAGGCCGTTTGTCTGAGGCGCTGAAATATCATTTGCTTTCGCTAAAAATGAACGAAGAGCTTGGCTTACAGCAAGGTATTGCCAACTCTTACAATAATATTGGTAGTATATATATGTATATGGCCAATTATACAGAAGCGCTAAAAAATCATAATGCTTCGCTAAAGATCAGCGAGGCATTGGGAAACAAAAAAATTACAGCAAGCGCTACAACAAACGTAGGATTAGATTATTATAACCTTGGCAATTATGACGAGGCATTGCGTTATTTTAGTATTGCAGAGCAAACGAGGAAAGATCTTGGAGATAAGAAAGGGCTTGCGGAAATTTATAATAGCGTTGGCGCTATTTATTTTGCTCGTGGACAACATAAGCTTGCACTTGAAACATTTTTGTCAGCATTTGAACTGTTTAAGGGGTTAGGCCTTCATGACGACATGGCCACTGCCGGCGATAATTTGGGTTGTTGCTACTTTAAATTAGGAAATACTGCCGAGGCAGAAAAATACTTGCTTCAAGCCATTAGTTTGGCGAAAGAAACCGGCTTAAAAAGACAAATGAGCACGTCGTGCTTCAACATAAGCGAGCTATATACCAATAAAGGCGACTATAAAAAGGCATTGGAGTATTTTAAACTGTACACCATTGCTAAAGACAGCATGTTTAATCAGGAGAACCTGAAGAAAACGGTGCAGTTGCAAATGCAATACGACTTTGATAAAAAAGAAGCGTTGGCAAAATTGACACAGGAACAGGCAATGACTCAACAAAAAAACAGGTATTTGTGGGCTACGCTCGGTTTGCTTTTAGTGGTTTTTGCAGCAATTATTGCATTGGTTCAGGCAAATAGCAAGAATAAAATACAGAAGCAAGTAGAGATTGCAAAGCGTAAGTTCTTTGACAACGTAGTTCACGAGGTGCGTACTCCACTATCTATGATACAGGGACCGATCAAGGTGTTGCAAAGCAAAATATTTGAACCTGAATTGAATTACCAATTGAGTATTGCTGAGAGGAATGCCGGTAGGCTCAATGAATTGATTACGCAAATGCTATCTATATCAAAGATTGACGCTGCTACCTACCAGCTCAATGAGAGTTACGGCAATCTTGATGTGTACCTTTCTGACTTAACTACGCAATTCGCAGAACAGGCCAAACAGAATGGCTTGAATTTTTCGACGCAGATAGATTGTGTATCTGACTTGGTTTTGTTCGATAAAGATGCGCTGGATAAGATATTGGGCAATTTGCTCAGCAATGCCCTGAAGTACACAGCATCTGGCGGATCAGTAGGTATTGATGCTTCCTGTACTCCCGGGCCAGATGGGATAGGAGTAAAAATAAGTGTTTGGGATAACGGAATAGGTATTAGTAAGAACGATCAGTCTAAAATATTCGATCGGTTTTACAGAAGCTCAGACCAGCAGCGTAGCAACATAAAGGGTGTTGGAATAGGTTTGTCGTTGGCAATGGAGTTGGTAAAGCTCATGAACGGCACAATAGATGTGGTAAGCGAACCAGGAAATGGTTCGGTATTTACTGTTACACTGCCTCTGAAACTGAAACCGGCCTTTAATAATAGCGAAGCGCCTGCCGCAATAGACAAATGTATACTGCTGGTAGAAGATGATGCCGATATTTTAGAGTTCAATTTAAGGTTGTTGCAAGAACAGGGCTATGAAGTAGTAACTGCAATCAATGGCGAAGAAGCCCTAAAAGTTGTGGCTCAGAAACTTCCCGACCTGATAATTACCGATTTGATGATGCCGGTAAAAGATGGTTTCGCTCTCCTCGCCGAAATCAGAGCTGACGCAATTACCAAAGAAATACCGGTGGTGATATTGTCGTCGAAGAGCGCAGCAGGATCGCGAATAACCGCTATAGAGGGTGGGGCCCAGGTTTACCTGCCAAAGCCGTTTTTACCTGAGGAACTCATTGCTACAGTTAAGAGTCAGATGTTGGTGTCGCACCGAAAAGTTGAAGCTGAGCCTGTCGCGTCTGAGGTGAAACTATCGCTGGAGGAACAAATGCAAAAAGCTGATCCATTTGCTAAGAAATGTTATGCAATAGTGCAGGAGCATATAAACGATAGTGAACTGACCGTGGAGTTTCTGGCAGATATGATGCATGTAAACCGCAGCCATTTTCAGCGTAAGCTAAAAGCAAGCGCCGGCTTTTCGCCAAACGAATTGATACGGGCAGTGCGTCTGGAGAAAGCCCGCGCTATGCTACTGGCCAGGGAGGGTAATATTTCTGAAATTGCCTACTCAACCGGCTTCACCTCGCCGTCTTATTTTGGTAAATGCTATACCGATTATTTTGGACATCCACCGAGCAAGGATGTAGCGTAGGTGCATTGTCATTTTCAGTATAGCGCTTACCTTTTTATAGATCTGCGCTCATCGACCCATTGGCTGTAAACGTCCATTACAATATAAGTTTCGATTCTTAAGTACAATACAAAAAGGGCAAAACCATTATAGTTTTGCCCTTTGTATGTCAATTAACGTTAATTACTTACCGCTCTTTATTTTTTCAAGCAATGTAGCCGTTGCCGATACATCATCGCCTTTTTCTTTGCCGGCAGCTATGGCTTTATTAGCCCAAGTTTCTGCTTCCTTTAAGTTGCCTGTTTTATAAAGCAGACTAGCGTAAGTATCCAGATAAGCATATTGAGGTTCTTTTTCTACCACTTTTTGCATCCATTCTGCCGATTTTTTCAGTATTGGTTTATTATCACATTTTTCAAAGAGATTCCAACAAATAGAATTGAAGTATTCGGCGTTTTCAAATCCGTTTTTGGCTATGTACTCATTTATAGCGCCTTCATACTTCGGCCAGTTTTGTGTTTCCTTATAGAAGTTCATTCTATACGATGCTTTTTTGTCGGCTGCATCTTCCTTACTGTATTTATCTACCATAGCAAGGGTAGAGGCCAACTTCTTCTCGTCTTTGGCTTTTATTGCGGCTTTAAGGTGATCGTAAATAATATCATCTACTTTGTTATTTACATCTACAGCGCCATACAGTTGTTCGTATTTTTTTATGTTATCGAGGAAAAACTTCGTGTGTTTTTCATTGGCATCAAAACGCGACAATACCCCCCAGGTAATTTCGCTGTACATGTCTTTTTGCTTATCGAGGTACCCATTTACTGTAGCGGCATCCGGGAATTTACGTTTCCCGTTTTCGGCATAGGCAAGTTTATAAAATTCAGGATAGTCGACATCGAGCGAAGCGCTAAAACCCGTTGCGTGAAACTGCTTGGTTTTATCCATAGCATTTTTCAGCGTCTTGGTAAATTCGTCAGTTTTCTGATATCCTACAGCCTCGTATACGAATTCGCCATCTGGAGTAAAAAACATAAAACTTGGGAAAGCGGAGATATGGTATTTCATGCTCATCTTGCTGCCTTCGCCATGTTCCATGTCCATTTTTACGGCTATGAAATTGTTATTTAGGGCGCCGGCAATTGCTGGATCTACCATCGTTTCTTTATCCATTACTTTGCACCAGCCGCACCAATCGGTATAGCAATCAATGAATATGTATTTGTGCTCAGCTTTAGCTTTAGCCTTTATTTCGGCCCATGATTTATTGAAGTAATTTACCTCATCGGCCATAGCTGAGTTTAAAGCGATAGCAGATACCATAAGCGCTGCGAATATGCGTTTCATAGTTGTCGTGTTTTGCTGTTATTAAATATTGAGTTTTATTAAGCGTAAATATAATGTTGTTTGGGGGAATAGCAAAATGGATGAGTGTTGATAGAAAATACACACCTAAGGTTGTTTCGTTCCTCGCAATGACTCTTATTTTGTTCACTTTTTGGAAAGAAAATTTATCCCATAAAATTGACTGACTTAAAAACACGAGTCATTGCGAGGAACGAAGCAACCTCACGCTGTTTACTTGGCACAGATTAATAGAGCTCCATTGCAACAACTCTATTTTCATCTCCACGTTCAAACGGAAATCTAAATGCCGGAAATTTCGTTCCAAAGGTCAATATAATCTGGATTCATTTTGTTTATTAACTCGTCCTTTTGTTTCCTGCTACCGCCTTTAATTCTTTTTTCTTCGCCTATCGCATCCTCAATCCGTTGAAATCCTTGATAGTAAACTAACATTACGCAATTGTACTTTGACGAAAAACTCTCTGGGTAATACTTTGTTCGATGCTTCCAGACTCTTTTGCATAGGTCCGAAGTTACACCAGTATAAAGTGTAGTCCGATTTGGAGAAGACATTATGTACACATAGCCTGCTTTTTCCATAATATCCCAAAATTAGCAAACCGACTTTCCGTAATATTTCATTGCATAAAAAATGAGTTGTTTCTATGCTATAGTCTCAGCGTGAGGTTGCTTCGTTCCTCGCAATGACACTCATATTATGCTTTGCCTTCAGCCAATAGTAACTTTTTCGGTGCATGCCCTAACCCTTCTCCAGCACATACCTTACCTCGTCGTGTAGCAACAAAAAATCTATGAGCTCGTTGTTAAGTTCTATTTTTTTGCTTTGCATCTTCATGGTTATCATGTGTTCAGTTTCCATGTCTTTTACGCTAATAACGAGGTCGGTTGATCCTGGGTATTTTTTTGCGTTGTTTTCTATAAATGTCGCTATTTCCGGGTTCAACTGATCGAGCGTTACCGAAAGATGGACTTTTTTGGTCATCACCTTCCGCACCTCATCGAGTAGCATTATGTTTTGTATCTGAAACTCCATAGTGCCCGGGCGGTACTTGTGCTCATCCCATACTCCCTGTAGCATCAGCTTCTGACCGTTTACCAGATAGTTGCCATAGGCTACATAGTTTTTTTCCCACATCAGTATTTCCAGATTACCGCTGTAGTCGTTTATGGTCATCTTACCAAACTTGCTGCCTTTTTTGGTGGTCATGTGTCCTACGTCGGTTACATAACCAGCTATACGAATGTTGCGGCCGCGCATTTTCTCCAGATCAGCTATTGGCGTCATGCCGTAGTTGTCCATCTCAAACTTAAATCCGTCGAGAGGGTGTGCGCTCAGGTATATGCCTACAACCTCTTTCTCTTTATCCAGCAATTCGGGTAGTCCCCACTTATCGCATTCGGGTATGAGTGGAGGCTTTATTTCTGGCATGGTTGCGGCGCCAAACAAACTATTGGTGGCCATTGATGAGCTGGCTTGCACCTGATTGCCAAATCGCATCAGTCGCTCCAGACCTGTGATTGGGTCTGTTGGCGGCGCATAGAAGTACTGTGCTCGGTGTAACTGTGTAGTAAAACAGTCGAGCGCGCCAGCGAGCACAAGGCTTTCCATCGACTTCTTGTTAACCGTGCGTTGGCTAACACGCTTTATAAAATCGTACACATTCAGGTAGTGTCCGTTGCTTTCGCGCTCTTGAATAATATCCTCAACTGCGGCCTCGCCCACGCCTTTGATGGCATTTAGCCCGAAACGCACTACGCTGTCTTTGGTAACTGAAAATCCTTTCAGACTTTCGTTTACATCGGGCCCCAATACCTGTAAGCCCATGCGCTGGCACTCCTCCATATAGAATTTTATCTTTTCTATATTGCCTTGGTTGTTCAGTACCGCCGCCATGTACTCGGCAGGGTAGTGTGCCTTGAAGTAGGCCGTTTGGTAGGCTACAAGCGCATAGCACGTACTGTGCGACTTATTGAATGCGTATTGTGCAAATGCCTCCCAGTCGGTCCATATTTTTTGCAGTTTGTCTTCAGGATGCCCTTTTTTGGTAGCGCCCGACACAAACTTTTCTTTCATTTTATCCAGTACCGCTTTCTGCTTCTTACCCATTGCCTTACGCAATACGTCGGCGTCGCCCTTGCTGAACCCGGCCAAACTTTGCGAAAGCAGCATCACCTGTTCCTGATACACGGTAATACCATAGGTGTCGCCCAGGTATTCTTCCATTTCAGGCACGTCGTAACTTATGGGTTCCAGCCCGTGCTTACGTTTTATATAGTTGGGTATATATTCTATTGGCCCCGGACGATAAAGGGCGTTCATAGCAATAAGATCGTCAAATTTGTCGGGCTTCAGGTTGATGAGGTGCTTCTGCATACCCGGACTTTCGAACTGGAACGTACCGTTGGTATCGCCGCGCTGGTATAGTTCGTAGGTTTCTTCGTCGTCGAGCGGCAAGTTGTCTATATCTATTTCTATACCATAGTTTCTTTTTATCAGCTCCAGCGCATCTTTTATTATGGTCAGGGTTTTCAGTCCCAGAAAGTCCATTTTTATTACGCCTGCATTTTCAATTACGTTTCCTTCGTACTGGGTAATGAGCGAGTCTACATCCTTCACCATAAACACTGGTAGGAGGTCGGTAAGGTCGCTTGGGGCAATGATGATGCCTGCAGCATGTATACCGGTATTGCGCACCGATCCTTCCAGTTTTTCGGCGGAGTGTAGCACCTCGCCATGCAGATTTTGCTGGTTGTATATGTCGCGCAGCTTCGCTACCCATTCCATTTCCTCACTGCCCAGGCCTTCTTTGTCGGCCAGACTGCCATCGCCTTTCAGCTCGGCATGCAGTAGCCTTTTCAGACTTATGCCCGGTTTTTCAGGCACCAGTTTGGCCAGTAAGTTGCTCTCCGCCAGTGGCAGATCGAGTGCGCGGGCCACGTCTTTAATGCTACTTTTGGCGGCCATTGTGCCATAAGTAACTATCTGCGCCACTTGGTTCTTCCCATACTTCTTTACCACATAGTCTATCACCTTTTGCCTGCCCACATCGTCGAAGTCGGTGTCGATATCGGGCATGCTCTTACGGTCGGGGTTAAGAAAACGTTCGAACAGTAGCTTGTACTTGATCGGGTCTATGTTGGTAATGCCTATGCAATACGCCACCGCCGACCCCGCCGCCGATCCGCGACCCGGACCAATGAACACGCCCATGTCGCGCCCGGCCTTTATAAAGTCGCTCACAATGAGGAAGTAACCGGCAAACCCCATCGTGCGTATGGTAAACAACTCGAACTTGAGTCGTTCTTCTACCTCGGCTGTTATTTCTTTGTATCGTTCCTTAGCGCCCATCCAGGTCAGGTGCTCCAAAAAGGCTTCCTGATCGTTATTAAATTCCTCGGGCACCTTGAAGTGGGGTAGCATAATGTCGCGGTCCAGCTTCAGCGGTTTTATTTTCTCCAGCACCATGTTGGTGTTGTCTATAGCCTGTGGCAGGTCTTTAAACACCGACGTCATTTCAATGGTAGTCTTAAAATAAAACTTGTCGCTTGGGAATGCAAAACGTCCGCCTTTTGGCTGCACCTCGTCGTCGTCGCCCAGGTCTTTCCACTTTGGGTCACTTTGCTTAGATCCTGTATTGATGCACAACAATATGTCGTGGGCATTTGCGTCTTGCTGGTCTACATAGTGACTGTCGTTGCTGGCTATTACCGGCACATTGTATTTTGCGGCAAAGCGCATCAATACCTCATTTACCTTTATCTGGTCGGCAATGTCGTGGCGTTGCAGCTCAATATAGTAATCATCGCCAAAGAGATCGAGCCACCATTTAAACAGTTTCTCGCCTTCGGCCTCGCCTTTGCGCAGTATAGCTCGCGGCACCTCTGCGGCAAGGCAGCACGTAGTGGCTATCAGCCCTTCGTGATATTGCTGCACCAGCTCCTTATCTATGCGGGGGTATTTGCCATACAAACCCTCCATATAGCCCAATGAGCACAATTTTACCAGATTTTTATAGCCTATTTCGTTCTTGGCTAAAAACAACTGATGGTAGCGCACATCTTTATCGTCTTTAGAGAACTGGCGTTTGTGGCGGTTGTCCACCAAGTAAAACTCACAGCCAACTATTGGCTTCACCACAGGTTCTTCAATATCTTTCCCCTCGGGCGTTTTGCCTACTACTTTTTTCTTTTTCCACGCCTCGGCCACAAAATCAAATACACCAAACATATTGCCGTGGTCGGTAATGGCCATAGCTGGCATATTATCGTTGCGGGCTTTATCGTAAAGTTTAGAGATATTAGAGGCCCCGTCGAGCAGGGAGTACTGGGTATGATTATGTAAATGTGAGAATTTCATTGCGCTGCACACAGGGTTACTGTGTATAGCAAAGTAACGAAATTATGGGTAGTAGGCAGGGTGCAAGTTTTCCACAAACTCAGCCGATCAATTCATAAATGGAATTAAGGACGCCTCAACGATATTGCAACAATCATTGAAAATCAAGCTTTCCAGCTCTAAACCAGTTTTAACGACAGCATTGGGTAATATAAAGTTCCTGAAGTTTTCAAATTCGGTAATAATAGTTAGGTGACAGTCGATGTTTTTCTGCCTGAGGCTGATTGTAGCCAGTCTCGTACTATTTTGATGGCAATATTAACGTTGTTGTTATGGGCCTTTGTATCAATACCATTAAGGTCTGAATTATATTGTTGGTAAAGATATTGCTCACGTTCGAGTACTAATGCCACTTTGTTTTTTTGATTCTTGTTGCCAAATTTTTTTGCTCCAAAGAAAATTCCTAATTCAAAGGGCATATTGAATCTTGGCAGTGAATTTATGTTAGTTTCAGTACGAGACAAATCATGTATGCCAAACCGACAATGTTCGATAAGATGTTCTATTTTAGAAAGTCTATGATTTAACGCGTTATCCTCTTCTAATGAACTTCTTGGTATAAAGCCACATCGGTATACCGTGTATATTATGGCGTAGAATATATCTCTAAACTCGGAGTCGAAAGGGCAATTTATGAAAACAGAGTTATTATAGGTGGTCTCCATTTTAGCTGTATTAGATTGATTTGTTATTGAAGTTCAAGCCCCATTTTTGCATAAACCTCTCTAACCGCTTTTTCTATAACAGACCTTCTGATACTACCTTTTCTGTTGCCAACTACCAATTTGGTTTTTGATTTTGCACGTGTAATTTTTGGTTGTTGGTTATTGGTTGTTGGGTTTTCCATGTTATTGGTTTTCTTAAACAAATTTATCAAAAGCGCGTGAAAAGGCAAAATTGTATATATCCATAGTTCGTTTCCTTTCGTTGATATTGTTAGCGCAATGTAGGTGTCGCTAACAATGTATCAAAAAAAACCACCGCATTTCAATTGCAGTGGTTCCTCTATATTGTTTGTTGTAGTTATATTTTCCAGTCGTCTACGCTGTCGCTGTCGGTAAGGGCGCTCATTTCGGGAGCGCTTATTACTGCGGCCTCGTCGCCGTCCTGATCGTGATTGAATGCGTCGAAATCAAAGTCGGGCATCAGGTCGGTTTTTACATAGCCTATGGTTTCGGTAAGGCCTGCAAGAAATTTATTGAAGTCTTCTTTGTACAAAAACATCTTGTGGCGGTCGTAGCCATTGTCGTCAAATCTCTTTTTGCTCTCGGTAATTGTTATAAAATAATCATTGCCACGGGTAGCGCGCACGTCGAAAAAATAAGTTCTTCTCTTACCTGCTTTAATACGTTTGCTGAACAAACTCTCATTACGGGCCTCGCCTCGGTTCTCGTTGTAATTTTTGTTTTCGTACGCCACAATGCTGTGTTTTAGTAATTATTATCTCACAAATTTAATTAAAGACTTTAAGTATCCAAATTATTTTCAACCAACTAACGCCTATAAACGTAATTGTGGGATTATAAAATTGAGGTATGGGAGAAGAATTGAATGTTTAGGCGTTTTTTACGTGGGTTTGCCGCGTTTGCGTTGTTTTGTTTAGTTTATTTTTGCTAATAAGGCATCATGCTACAACAAAATGATAGCCTTGTCCTTTAAGCGTTACTATTTCTATACCCTCGGCTCCGGTAAAATAGCCGCGCAATTTGCGGATATAAACATCAAGATTGCGCGAATTGAAGAACGAATCGTCGCCCCAAACGGTCTTTAAAAGTTCGCGACGGTCAACCGGGGTGTTAAGGTGCGCGCACAGCATGGCCAGTATTTGCGACTCGCGATTGGACAGTTTTATGACGCCGGCAGGGGCGTGCAGCTCAAATCTGCCGGGGTAAAACCTGAATTGTTTAAGCGCCACTTCGTCGGGCAAGGTTTGGAGGGCGCCGGCGTCCTTACCCATTATTTTTAGCTGATTGTCTATACGCACTATCAGCTCTTCCATGCTGAACGGTTTTTTTAAATAGTCGGTGCCTCCTGCACTGAAGCCTTTTACCAGGTCTTCGGTTTGGGTTTTGGCGGTGAGGAAGATGATAGGAATACCCGCATTTATATTGCGGATGTGGCGCGCCAGCGTGAACCCGTCTACCTCGGGCAGCATCACATCGAGCAGGCAAATATCGGGCGCAAAACTATTTATGGCATCCAGCAGGGCGCTGCCGTCTTTTTTATGCAATACCTGATAGCCTTTTAGCGTCAGCGTATCTTTTACTATACGCGCCAGATAGGGCTCGTCTTCTATATACAGTATCTTTTTCATCGGTTTTGTAACGGTATGGGCTGTTGCGGAATATGCTTAAAACGATAGTGTGAACATACAGCCGCCATTGGTTACATTCTGCACATTTATGCTGCCATTGTGCTGGCGCATTACCTGCGCTGCATAGCTGAGGCCCAGTCCGTAGCCCTTGGTATTGTGCCTGTTGCCGGTGGGCACCCTGAAGAATTTCTCAAACACCTTTTCCTTAAACTCCTCGGGTATGCCAGGGCCATTATCTGTAAGCGATAGCCTTACCGCGCCGTTTTGCTCGGCAAGGGTTATGGCTATGTGCACAGGCTTGTTTCCGTATTTCAGGCTGTTATCGAGCAGGTTGATGAGTACCCCCTGCATGTGCAGCTTGTCCATGGGTATTACAAAGTTAGCGCCGGTAACATCGAACCTGATTGTGGCATTGTTTTTCTGCAACCGGGGCTGCATAGATAGTATTACCTCATCGGTTAGTTTTTTCAGGTCGTAGCTTTCCTGCTGCATGTATATGCGGCCCGACTCCAGCAACGCTGTGTTGAGCACCCGCGTAGCCAGCAGCTCCAGCCGGTCCATCTCGGCAGCGGCCATACCCAGATATTCGCGGCTCAGCTTAGGGTCGTCTATTATACCAAAATTAGCCAATGCTTCGAGCGCTACCTTTACGGTGGCTATAGGCGTTTTTAGCTCGTGCGACATATTGCTGATGAAATCGTCTTTCATAGCGCTCAGCTTCAGTTGCGCCTTAAGGCTGCGGTAGGTAACCAGAAAAGCGGTAGCTGTGAGCGACAGCAATATGAGCGCAAAAACATACTGAGGCCACAACCGCCAAAACAGGAAGCCGCGATAGTTGGCAACAAGCACGCCATTGGCATTGGTAAAAAAGCTGCTTTGTATAAATATGGCTCTGTCGCCCTTCATATCGCTGTCGCTGCTGTTGATCCATTCTGCGTTGAAGTTCCAGCCGTTTTGTTTCATCTGGCTTTCAAATATTTCATTGAAAGCTATGGTGTCCATTCTGAACAGTTTTTTCTCTTGCTCGGTAGTGAGCCTTGCGCCGGCTATCAGCGTTTTGTGTATGCCTTGGGGCGACAGCATTATTTTATCGCCATCGCTGCTGCGCAATACCAGCGGATTGATGCCGGCAGGGTCTATGACATGGGTAAGCAACAGTGAATCGGTGATTTTTTGCTGCACATCTGTAAACACCTTGGTGATGTTCTTTTTAAGTTGTTCTTGCTGCTCATTGTACTGGCTCATGAGCCAGTGCGCAGTAAATGCCAGCAACAATACCTGACTGAACAGCATCAGGCCCTTTATCCATTGCAGTTGTGTTTTTTTGACAGCGCTCATAATTGAAAACAAAAATATACGATTGCCCGCAGGCTTTCACATTGATTAACGTTATTTAACGTTTTATGGTATGTGTGGCGCGTGTGCCCGCTCTGTTTGGTAGGGATAGTGATCCGGTTTCTACCAAACGTCCCCTACTAACCGTTTGGCAAACGCAAAGTAAGAGCGAACAAATACTCGCTGGTTTGCTAAATAGTTTTTGATTTTGTTTTTGTGTATTGTGCAGATGTACCTAAATATTAGCCAACCGCTACAATCTCCTCCTGTTTCCATCTGGCGCGAGTGTTCCGAAGGGACTCGTCTCACTAAAGTAGCCGGGTTGTAACCGGCGTTTAGTAGCTTTCCACAAGCCTTTTCAAATGTAGTCTCACCGCGAGCCAACCACCCCGGTTTGCGCCGGGTGCAGCTTCGCTGTCTCTGCGCAAACATCCCCTCCTAAAAACCTACCGTGTACACACAAGTATTTGGTCGCAATATGGTCAACCTGCATTTGATATTTTTTGTACAATTGGTTATTAATACATGAACATTTATTAAAAAAAACAAAATGAAGGTCATTGCGAGGCACGAAGCAACCTCACGCTGATAATTTCGCGCAAGAAACTCTTCGTGAGGTTGCTTCGTGTCGCCATCAATGTTGTTTCGCCTGCACACGTCTGTAAAAGAAACTCTTCGTGAGGTTGCTTCGTGCCTCGCAATGACTCCTTTTTTTTATTAATGTTTTGCCTCGGAAGATTGTCAAATCAATATTGCATACTTGTGTGTACACCGTAGCCTAAAAACAGGAGGGGGGGACGCATTGGTTCTCGATACTATGCATTGTAATTACTTCATATGATTGATTGATTTTCAATGCGCTTCAGCAATCTATACCACCCCGACTGTTTTTAGGAGGGGATGTTTGCGAGGAATTTGCGAAGCAATGCCTCGCAAACTGGGGTCGTTGGCTCGCGCCTGGGATTGAATTATTTGCGGCAGCAACATAACTACTTGTGGAAAACAGTTTTTTTTGCATCTTTATGCTGAATGCTCCGCAGCGGGCCCTAACCAATACCACCCACGATTGCAAGACAATAATAAGTATAACGCCCTGACCGACGAAGAACTGCTGCTCGCATACCGGGCAAGCAGCGACAGCCAGTATATAGGGCGCTTGCTACAGCGCTACACAGCGCTGCTGCTGGGGGTAGGCTATAAATACCTGAAAGATAAAACACAGGCCGAAGACGCGGTGCAACAGGTGTTTCTGAAAGCGCTGACGCACTTGCCGCAGGGCGAGATTGCCAACTTTAAGGGGTGGCTGTATATACTGATGCGCAACCACTGCCTGCAGGGCCTGCGCGACCGCACCTATACTACCGACGAGGCCGCGCTGGCAGGCGTAGCGGCAACGGAGCCGGACAAAGAAGAGATAGCCTGGCAAGAATATACCCTGCAGCAACTGAACGAGGCTATAGAGCTGCTGATAGAGGAGCAAAGGCTGGCTATTACGCTTTTTTACCTGAAGAAATATACCTACGAACAAATAATAGCGCAAACGGGTTTTACCTTTATGCAGGTGAAGAGCTATATGCAAAACGGCAAACGGAATTTGAAAACCATATTACTTAAAAAGCTGGGCGACAGCCGCAGATGAGCGAACAGAACAACATACCATCTTTTGGCCCCGAAGGCGGAGGTAAGGCAAGGCTTGCTGAAGACAAGCTGCTGGCCTACCTGGAAGGAACCTTGCCGCCCGATGAGCAGCGCGAGGTGGAGCTATGGCTTGCCGAAGAGGGGATGGAGAGCGATGCAGTAGAGGGACTGAAAATGATGCCCGTGGCCGAGACCCGCCAAAGTGTGCACCGAATAAACCACAACCTGCGCAAAACCCTGCTGGGCAAAAAACGCAAACGCCGCCCGGTAAACACCCAGGAAGTAACCTACATAGCTATAGGGCTGATACTGTTTCTGGCTGTGCTGGTATATTTTGTAATTACCAAAACGCCCGCAAAAGCCCCTGCGCCGGCAGCGCCTGCAGTGCATAGCGTAGGGTAGGGCATAGTAAAGAAATAACAGCGTTGCTGTGCGCGATTAACTTTTTTATCTGAGGTATTTTCATACTTTTATATAAAGTTAATCCATGAAACAATTAGCTAAACTATACGCCCTGTTTATTTTTACTTTTTTTTCTTGCTCTGGCGCACTGTAAGCACAATCTTTCAAATGGGTAAAAGGTGGTGGCACTGGTCTGGATTTGACATCCTATACTCATGATGAAGCCGCTTATTATATGTGCTCTGATGCACATGGAAATATTTATTCATTAAATCTTGTTAGTAATTACCCGCTTTATGCAGATACATTTTATAGACCAACAGATGCATTTACAAGTCCGGCAAATTTATTAATAACGAGTTATGATTGTTCGGGACGTATGCGTTGGGCTAAATACATCGGCTCTTCCGGCGGCTTGTGTTATCCATATGGTATTGTTGCAGATAGTTTAGGATATATTTATGTTGCAGGATTTTTACCAAATGGCACTTTGAGTATAGGTGCTGATAAAGCTATTACTTATACCTATCAGGCAGAAGGATTGATACAATTAGATACAACCGGACATTTTAATTGGCTAAGGTATGTTGGTGATAATTCAATGGGAACATATCGTGGTAGATATTCCTTTGGTTCAGTATTGGCATTGGATGGTTTGAATAATGTACACTTTCTTAATTATACTAAACATGGCGTTCCTATAACCCCGATGTTAACAAGTATTGGTGGTGTTTATGATTTGTCCTATAATCCCTCTGGAACTTTACTTAGTGCATTGCGTTTAGGAATGGATTCAACATGGTATCTAAATAGTGCAGTTATTGACCCTGCTACAAATAAGCTTTATGTAAGCGGTGAGATTAATCCAAGTATTTTTGGTGGTTATCTTATAGATACCTTTTATGCAGCTGCATTTGATGCAAGTAGAAATTTACTATGGCAACATTTTGCAGGTCATGGTGGGGACGATTATCTTTCTGGTCTCACCTTAGACCAAAACAAAAAACTACATTTCTGTGGTGGTTCACAATCAGCATCGTTTGCTCCAAATTGGTTTTCATTTAATGGCGACTCTGTTCTTAACACTCATTATACCTATCGTCGAATGTCAATAATTATGACAACTGATACAAATGGTCACCCATTATGGATTAAGCACTTTGACGGAAGTTTAGATATTAATTCACTAAATGCGATTACACAATTACCCAACGGCAAAATTGCAGCTTCAGGTACTTTCGTTGCTACAGTAACCGACGGCACATCAACGATTACTTCATCAACAGGCGAAGCCCAAAACCCCTTTGTGGTTATCGTAGATTCGGCGGGTGACTTACAATCTATGCAACAAATACATGGTAATGGGTTTTATGACGGCTCTTACTCAATAACATCAGACAGAATAGGTAATATATATGTGGGTGGTTATGTAGAAGACAGTATTTGGGCTGGCTCACCTGTTATACCTGCCTATCATTCTCACGGTGGCAATACCGATTTTTATGTAATGAAGTACGGTGTAGATTGTAGCTGTACATCTATGCCTGTAGCTACCTATACAGATACAGGTACTCATACTCTGGGTGTTACTTATACCGGTACAACCAGTGGCTTAGATAGTGTACTATGGACTTTTGGCGATGGGGCAACAGGTCGTGGGCTTACTGCATTACATACCTATACCTTGGCTGGCACATATAGGGTATGCGCTACCGTGTACACTACCTGTGGCAACGATATTCATTGCAGCAATGTATTTATTTCCTGTGGTTTAACGCCTGTAGCATCGTTTACCGATACGGGCATGATAACTATAGGCACTACCTACACGGGTGGCACTTCTACGGTAGATAGTATAGTATGGAGTTTTGGCGATGGTAGTCGTGCTGTTGGTAGTACGGTATTACATACGTATGCTGCAATTGGCACTTACACGGTTTGTTTTACCTCTTACTCTCATTGTGGTAACGATACTGCTTGCACAGTACATAGGGCTTGGTGCTTAGACCGCCCTACAGCTTCTTTTACCGATACTGGTGTGCATACAGTAGGGGCGACCTATACGGGTACTACTTCCGGGGTAGATAGCATTGTATGGTATTTTGGTGATGGTGCAAGAGCAGTGGGCAGTTTTGCACTACATACCTATTCTGTATCAGCTACCTACAATTTATGTGTTGTCGCCTATTCTCATTGTGGCAACGATACATCTTGCAACAATGTAGTTATTACACTACCTGTATTAGGCTTGCAGTCTATACATGCTCAAAATCAATTGTCGGTGTACCCTAACCCTGCTAAGAATGAGTTGAATGTGATAGGGATTATCGACAACACCCAATACACGGTATTCAATGCTACCGGTATTGTTTTGAAAAAAGGAGTTTTAGATACAGCCAATAGTTTTATCTCTATGCAAGCATTACCACCGGGCATTTATGTATTAGAGTTGAATAGCGATAGTGGGCAGCGTAACATAGTCCGGGTGGTGAAGGAGTAACGGATGGTATTATCTCAGTAATTTTGCACAAAAGCAACTGTATGGCTACAATGGCGCCTCCTACGCACATTAGCGATTTTTTGGCGGCTTATGCGCCTCACATTCAAGATCTGGCGCTAATGGTACGCAGTATGCTTACGGAGCGCCTGCCCGGCATCACGGTGCAGGTAGACCTCCCTGCCAAAATGATTGCCTATACCAATGGCTCAAAGTACAAAGACCTGATTTGTGTGCTAATACCCTCCAGAAAAGGGCTGAAACTGGGCTTCAACAGGGGCGTTGATTTACCCGACCCTTATGGTCTATTGCAGGGCTCGGGCAAAATATCGCGCTATGTGGAAATCAAGAACGCCGAGCAAATACAGTCGGATGCGTTTGCAGAGCTGATCGTTGCCGCGCTAACTATGTATAGGGAGTTATGAGTTGGAGCCTATTTTAGGGTGATAATTGAGGGCGCAGCCGGTAGTATCACCTTGCAGGGCGGCCAGATAAAGCCTTAAGGTGCGGCGGCATAAAGGGTTCAGATAAACAATCAACCCGCCTGCTTTTGGGCAAACGGGTCGTTGTTGCGCAACACTTATGTGCTGTTAGTCTACCTTAGCTACTTTTGCGTTGGCTGCCAGTTTTTCGGCCGCCTTTACCAGTTCCATATATTTGGTTCTGTAGCCGTCATTATCCTGGCCTACGCTTTTTTTAGCCAGCTTCAGCGCAGCTGCATAGCTACAGTTGCCTTTAAATTTTGAGTCTTTCAGCAGCAACCCAAACATGGCTACCGATGTAGAGAAGCGGCTGTTCTCAGTAGCGTTCTGCAGGTCAGTTGTCTGGTCGGGTATGGTGTGCGTCATTTCTTTACTCCTGTGTCCGTCTGGTTTTTTGTACCTGAATTTTATAGTGGCCAGTTCACCGGCATAGTCGCTATTGGTGGTTGGGGTTTGGTATTTCAGGTTGCTTGTGGGGCGCAGGTATTTACTATTTACGCCCACAGGTATTATTTCGTATATTATGGAAACGGTATGTCCTGCGCCCATTTCGCCGGCATCTTTCTTATCGTCTTTAAAATCTTCGGTATTCAGTAGCCGGTTTTCGTAGCCCACCAGTCTGTATCCCTGCACTTTGGCGGGGTTGAACTCTATTTGTGTTTTTACATCCTTGGCCACAGTAAACAGCGTGCCGCCAAACTCGCTCACCAGTGTCTTTTCGGCTTCTTTTATGTTGTCTATATAGTCGTAGTTGCCATTGCCTTTATCGGCCAGCATTTCCATTTTGGCGTCTTTGTAGTTGTCGGTACCAAAACCCAGACAAGTAAGGTATATGCCCGACTCGCGTTTTTTAGTTATCAAGTCTTCCAGTTTGTTGTCGCTGGTAATACCTACATTAAAATCGCCGTCGGTAGCCAGCAGCACCCGGTTGTTGCCGCCTGTTATAAAATGCTCTGCCGCCACCTTGTAAGCCAGCAATATACCCTCGCCGCCCGCTGTCGATCCACCTGCTGTGAGTTTGTTTAGCGCGTTCAGAATGGTAGCCTTATCGCTGCCCGGAGTTGGGGGGAGGGCTAAGCCAGCGCTGCCGGCATAGGTTACAATGGCTACATTGTCTACGGGTCTCAATTTGTCTACCAGTAGTTTCATGCCGTCTATGAGCAGCGGCAACCGGTCGGGGCCCGACATCGAGCCTGATACATCTATCAGAAACACCAGATTAGACGGAGGCAGGTCTGTTGTTTTTACCTTCACCGCCTGCATGCCTATGTGCAGCAGCTTGTGGCCTTCCTGCCATGGGCAATCGGTTACTTCGGTGGTTATAGCTATCGGGTCGCCTCCTTCCGGTTCGGGATAATTGTAAGCGAAGTAGTTGATCATTTCTTCAACCCGCACGGCATCCACCGGCGGCAACACACCATCGTTTATGAATCGGCGAACATTGCTGTAAGACGCTCTGTCGACATCTACAGACATAGTAGACCTTGGGTTGGCCGCTACTGTCATGAAATCGTTTTCAGCTACTTTCTTATACTCTTCTTTGCTGGGCGCCAAAAACAGTGCATTATTGCGCCGTGCAGCGGCTCTTGCGCCGCCGAAATTTATTTTCAGGCCTCTCCTTCGTGGACTGGCGCCCGGAGCTAAACCCATTAAATCAGCAACTTCGGTGGTGGGTATGCTTTTTATACATTCCCTGCTCATTTTGCGCATAGTTGCGCCATTTTCAATTATTGGCATTTTGTAGGCCATAACTGTTACAGCGTTTAGACCAATAATGTGGAGTTTCATCGAAAAATCGAGTGTTTTTATTTCGCCTGCTTTGACTACTACATTTACAGCCATCACAGAATCATATCCCGAAAAAAGCGCCAGCACATTGTATGTGCCGGGTTGTAGCGGCTTAATAGAGTAGTAGCCATCATAGCCTGTCATAGAGCCGCCCTTTAATACATTTCCTTGGTATACTTGTATCACAGCGCTGGGCAGCGGTTCTTTCTTTTCGTCTATAACTCTGCCTGCAATTTCCTGAGCGCTTACAGTATATTCGGTAAACATCAATACAAGGCATAGCAAATAACCTATTATACGTTTCATATAAATGCGATTAAATGATTAGAAAATAGTGTGAGCAATTGCGTTTGCTTATGCCTTACAGCATAGCTTTTTTAGTATAAATCCACTTGTACAGTCGGGGCGCCATGGCTGCAAAAAATGGATGGAGGCCTTTCTATAATAGACGAGTTATTGGGGGGATATCTTGGGTGATAAACTGAAAATTAATTTTTGAGGGGAGGATATTAAGAAATTTGTATTGGATAATTACTGGGTTTAATGGGTTTCATGCTATCTGAAGTGTGGAATATGGGTGGGGTAAAGTGCGCTGTTTTTGATTTCCATTCAGCCGGGCTACTTAATAAGTCCACAGTGTCGGAAAAGTGTCGGAATAAATAGAAAATTGCATCAGGCAATTCAGCCCTCACAATAACTTAAACCATAACCGATAGCTGAAAAACAATAAATTGTTATGTTTGTGTTTAGCAGGCTGTGGTGAGATTATGGGTTTATTTTAACCATACACAGTACATCGTTTGCACCTTGATACCATTCAATACAATATCCATTTCGATCAATATCGGGCATTGCAGTTAGTACTTCGAATGCGCTCCGGATAGAATTGTTATCCTTCCTGAAGTCAGTGATCAGCAAGCTTATGTACTCTCCTTTAGCGATCCACAAAAAAGGTAAATTTTGTTTCAATAATTCGTCGTCTTCTTTCTCTTCCGCTGCCGCAAAGTAGGCTATTCTTCCATTTTCTGGTCTTGAAATGCCAAATACATTTCTTTCGACCGTTACACAAAATTTTGAAAAAAGTTGTTGAAATGCGGGAACGATTCCTTCCGGGAAAGCAGTAGCTTCGATGTAATAAACCTTAATGTCATTGTTTATGATGATCGATTCCATAAATCAAAAAGTGGGAATGTAAAGGTGATTTTGTGCTTACCTAAAGTTTCTGCTTGGTCCTTGGCTATGTGTTATATAGAACATGTTATGGATCAAGAACGGTGGATGTAAACATAATAAATCACAATAAAAAAAGCCAGCAAATTTGCTGGCATTTTGTCTGCTC